>DASRVB010000285.1:0-9749 GCA_035687725.1 Gemmatimonadota bacterium | reverse complement strand
GTCCGCGCGGCGATTGCCCTCGGATGCGAGGTGCATCCGCGCTCGATCTTCGCGCGGAAGCACTACTTCTATCCCGATCTCCCGAAGGGATACCAGATCTCCCAGTACGATCGTCCGCTTGCCACCGGCGGCGCACTCGAGATCCGCCTCGACGATGGCGGCCGCAAGACGGTGCGCATCACTCGCGTCCACCTCGAGGAGGACGCGGTGAAGTCCACGCACGCAGTGGACGGCACGCGGGTCGACTTCAACCGCTGTGGGACTCCGCTCATCGAGATCGTCTCCGAGCCCGATCTCGCGAACCCGCGCGAGGCGTACCTGTACCTGTCGACGCTCAAGCAAACGCTCGAGTACCTCGACGTGTCGGACTGCAACATGGAGGAGGGAAGCCTGCGCTGCGACGCCAACGTCTCGATCCGGCGACGGGGCGAGACGGCGCTCTCCACGAAGACCGAGGTGAAGAACGTGAATTCGTTCCGCTACGTGGAGGCCGCGCTCGCGTTCGAGATCGAGCGCCAGGCGAATCTCGTCGAGCGCGGAGAGCCGGTCGTCCACGAGACCCTGCTCTGGGATTCGGCAAAGGGGGAGGCGCGGCCGATGCGCTCCAAGGAGATGTCCCACGACTACCGGTACTTCCCAGAGCCGGATCTCGAGCCCCTGGACATCGACCCGGCGCGCCTCGCCGCGATCCGCTCGGAGCTGCCGGAGGCGCCCGCCGCACGCGCGGTACGTCTCGAGTCCGAGTACGGGCTTCCGGCCTATGACGCGGGGGTTCTCACGGGGACGCGCCCGCTGGCCGACTGGTTCGAGGCGGCGGCGCGTGCGTTCGGCGACGCCAAGGAGGTCTCGAACTGGGTCATGGGCGAGGTCCTGCGCCTGGCGCGCGAACGCGGGGTGGACGTGAAGCTCGCGCCCGCGCCCGAGCCGCTCGCCCCTGCCGCGCTGGCCGAGCTGCTCGCGCTCAAGGCCGAGGGGAAGATCTCGGGCAGCGTCGCCAAGGAGGTGCTCTCGCTCATGGTCGAAACCGGCAAGGGCGCGGCGGAGATCGTAGCCGAACGCGGGCTGGCGCAGGTATCCGACGAGGCCGCGCTGGAAGCCGAGGTCGACGCGGTGATCGCCGCCCACCCGGCCGAGGTCGGCGCCTACCGCGGGGGCAAGCAGGGCCTGATGGGGTTCTTCGTCGGGCAGGTCATGAAGCGGACCGGCGGGCAGGCGAATCCTCAGGTCGTCAACCGGCTCCTGCGCGAGAAGCTGACCGGCTGAGCTTTCTTGACATCTGCGTCCCTGCGCGGGAGGATGGAGGAAAGGCGGTGGGGCACCATGCGTGTGCAACGACGGCTTCCGCAGCTTTTTCTGCTTGTCTCTCTCCTCGCGCCGTCCGGCGTATCGCTCGCCCAGGAGCGACCGGCTCCGCGAGACCCCTACCTCGCGCAGCGGGAGCGGCTCGAACAGGTGGAACAGGACAAGCGAAACCGCGAGCGCGAGTACGAGCGCGAGAAGGAGTGGCGCAAGCCCCCGCCGACCTTCTGCCAGACCGGCCAGTTCTGTCCCCGGGGGAGTGAGGCGATCCAGATCCATCGGGTGCCCGGCACGGGGCTTACCGCAATCCTCCACGACATCGACGTGGAGGATGACGCCTTGACGGTGCGGGTCCGCTTCTTCAACGAGGGCGCCGAGACGGTGACTCTCACGCTCGACCCGACTGCTTCCTATGACACCTTCTACGTGGAGATCGACGGCGCGAGGAGCTTCATCCTCCGCGACGACCAGGGCCGGCTCGATGCCAAGGAACCGCTCGCGCGAAACCTCGAGCCGGGAGCGATGGAGAGCTGGTGGGCAGACTTCCCGCCGCTTCCCTCGAAGGCAGTGTCGTTTGACGTCGTGATCCCGCCCGCGCCGCCGTTCGAAGGGGTTTCCGTTTCCAGCCAGTAGCAAGCGTCAGGCGTTGACGAAATGTCATGTTCCGTATATTATCTTGTTGTGCAAAATAGTTTGCGTATCAATGCGGCCGGGCATCTCTCGTGAGCCGGGAGCTGAAGCGCGGCACGATCGAGCTCGTGCTCCTGACTCTTCTAAAGGACCGGGAGCGATACGGCTACGAGATCGTATCGGCGATCGAGGAGTGGAGCGGGGGCCGGCTCGCGGTGCGCGATGGCACGCTCTATCCCGTGCTCTACCGGCTCGAGGAGGCGGGCTTCATCGAACCGCGCTGGGAGACGCCCGAGCGAGGCGTGCCGCGGAAGTACTACCGGATCACCGATGCCGGGAAAAAGGAGCTCGACAGGCTCGCCAGGGAGTGGCGCGAGTTCGCCGCCGGGCTGGACGCCATCCTCGACCGAAAAGGAGGCGCATGAACGAGATCGACCGTTACGTGGAGGACGTCATGCACCGGATCGCACCCGGCTTTCCGGGGCGGCATCGGATCGAAGCCGACCTCCGGAGCCACCTCGCGGAGCGGGTCGCGGCGGGATCCGCCGCGAGGGATGCGGTCGCGCGCATGGGACCTCCTGCGGAGGTCGCGCGGGGGTTTCTCGAGTCCACCGAGCCACCGCTCGCCTCTCGCACCGACCGCCTGGGCGGCTTCCTCTTCGACGTCGGCCTCGGAGCGCTGGCGATCGCGTCGATCACCCTTTTCGCGGTGGTCGCACTCGGGCCGTACTCCACGACCCGGATGTCGGACTGGCCGTTGCCCCTGGCCGTTGCGCTCGGGCTCGGCGCGCTGATCGTCTTCGTGCTCGTGATCCTCTACTTCCCGGTCCTGGAGACCCTGTTCGGCCAGACGGCGGGGAAGCGGGTCTTCGGCATGTTCGTGGCGCGGGATACGGGGGAACGGGTCGGGTTCTGGACCGCGGTCGTGCGGCGGATCCCCTTCCTGTTCGACATCTGGCCGATCGACGCGGCGTTCCTGCTCTTCACGGCGCGCCGCCAACGCGCGTTCGACCTGGCGGCGCATACGATCGTCATCGAAGGCGGCCGTCGGATCGGCCGCCCCTGGGGGACGGTCGCCCTCCTCTGGCTCCTCGCGATCGCGCTCGGCGCCCTCGCCGGGCATCTGGGATCAGGCTAGCCGATCGAGATTGACCGGAATGGGGCGCTGCTCTATGCTCTCAAGCATTCGCGCAGGAACACATACATTCGACGACGTCCTTTCGAGAGCGACCCCCATCGTCTCCTTCTGCCTGCTGGCCCTGATCCTCTGGCCGCTTCCCGCCGAAGCTCAGCTCGGGCGGCTCAAGAACATGGTCGCGGGCGTCGAGAAGGGAGAGATGTACGGGGAGGACGTGACGGACGAGGGATCCCCGATCGTCTTCGTCGTCGATCTCACCCCGGTCGTCGATCTCCCCCAGGGCGCCGTCGACAACCTCAAGCAGATGGTCGCACAGCAGGGCGAGGCGTACGTGCGCCAGAAGCTGGCCGAGGAAGGGACGGACTGGGCGCTCCGGGCGGCCGGCCCCGCGGGGATGGCCGTCCGGGAGGTCATGCGGCGGCGGAGCGACAGGACGGAGCGCGCCAGGAACCACGTTCGAGCGGCCATCGAGGGGCTCGAGGACGACCAGCGATTCGGCCTGGTCACGTTCGAAGGAGGGCCGAGCGTCTGGCGTTCCCCGGCGCCTGTCGCCGACGAATCGAATCGGGAAGAGGCGCGCGAGTTCGTGGGTGGACTCCAGAAGGTCGAGGGCGACGGGTTCCTGCAGTCGGCGCTGTTGGTCGCCGCCGGGCTCGCGGTCGACCCGGCGCTGTATGGCGCCGGTGGCGCCGGAGGCGTGCCGCCTGCGGGAGTCGACCCGACGAGCGCCGCGATGGCGGCCCAGGCCGGAGCGGTGCAGGGGGCGATCCCCACGGCGAGCTCTTCGGGAACGCTCTCCGGTCCGACCGTCTCGGCGGAGAACCTGCTGCGGGGAATCGAGCTCGCCTTCGAGCTCGAGCCCGAGGCGATCGTGGTCGTCCTGGGTGCTGCGCCATCCGAGGACGCCGCGGGACTCCTGGCCCGGGTCGAAGAGCTCGCGGCGGGCCGCGACGTCACGATCCACGCCGCCGTATTCGGAGAGAATCAGTCCGGTGGCGTGCTTCGGGACCTCGCGAAGGCGAACGACGGCGAGCTCCTGACCGACGAAGAGGAAGAACCGGACGAGGAGGACTAGCGGGGGTACCGCACCAGCGGACTCAGCTTTCGGCCGGCAGGGCCCGTCCGTGCGTGAACCCGCTCCAGAAGGCGCGCGCCTCGCGCGAGTCGAACCACGCGGGTATGCCGTTGACGGACGCCGGGGGCTGGGGCCGGCCGGGGTCGGGGAAGTAGACGGCGGCGAGCAGGGAAAGCTCGCTGCGCGGGATCGGCTGCGCCGCCAGGATGCGGCCGGCCTCGCCCGAGATCGCGGCCATGATCGGCGCCGCCGCCAGCTCCCGACCCGCCTCCCGACGCGCCTCGCGAAACGACTGCCGCCTCAGCTTCTTGGCCAGCGCGAGCCGCTCGCTGCCCGTCGGATCGAGCCTCTGGGACAAACTGGCCGCGCCACGCCTCAGAAAATCCACGACGTATCCGATCGTGAAGTCGCCGTAGTCGGCGACGTCGGCGTCGGAGAGCTCCCAGCGCGACTTGTCGGCCATCTTGATCCACAGGTTGTGCCACCGCTCCTGATTCGAGAGGTGGACGAGCTGCTGGAAGATCCGCTTGTTCGTCTGAAACGAGAAGAAAGCCTGGGTCAGGACGACCTCGAGGAGCTCATCCTCCTCGGCGTGGTCCATCGTCACCACTTCACGGGCAAGCTTGAGGAACCGGTCGTCCAGCGCCGCATCGAAGCGATACTCCCAGTACGTGTGACCCAGGTTGCTGCTGAGCGGGGTCGAGACCAGGAGCCGCGGTACGAAGGTATTGTGCGCGATCGTATCGGCGGCCAGGTGGCTCAGATAGCCGAGCGCGAATGCCTGGAGACGCGGGGTCTCCGCGCGATCCAGGATCTCGTAGGCGACGTTCCAGTTGTGGCAATGGCGGCTGTAGTGGACGTAGCGCTTGGCGAGAGTGATGTCCGCGGACAGGCTGCCGTACAGATAGGAGTAGGGGTGCGCGAGGAGGATCTCGCGGGCCATCAGCGGAAGGATCTGGAGGTTGCCGAGCACCTGGCTGGAGAGCCAGGCGTGTGTGGTGGGGCCCCAGGCCCAGAGCGTGTCGGGTGTGGCCAGGACGAGGAGCGCCGCGACCGCCAGCGCGAGCAGGGCCATGCCTAGCGGAACAGCCCCTTCTTCTTCTTTCCGATCCGCTTCTCGACCTTCTCGATCTCGTCCTGTACGGCGCTACGGATCGACTGGATGCCTTCCTCGACGACGTCGGCGATCCCCGACGACCAGTCTTCCACCAGCTCCTCGGCATCCTCGAGCCAATCGCCGCCGGTCTCCTTCAGGGTCTCGCTGGCCTCCTCGAGCTTCTTTCCGGCCTGCTTCTTCCACTTCTTCGACTTCTTGCCGAGCTCCTTGCGCGTCTTCTCCCCGGACTGGGGCACCACGAACAGCGCCATTCCAGCGCCGAACAGCGCGCCGAGCGAGAACGCGATCATGAAATCCGCCAGGCCGGCATCGCGTGCAGCCATCATATCTCCTCCGGTACCGCCGTCCGATGCGGCTTCCGCGTCGAATTCGGCACTCATGCTAGAAGAACCTCGAGATCGTCTTCCGGGCCGTCGTCAACGCAGCCACCGAGCGAAGCAGCGGTCGCTCGACCTGCTCCTGCACGACTTCCATCAGCGCCGCGAAGTCATCCACCCGGCCGCTCACGTTCTCGATCGATGCGCCCACCCTCTCGGCCTCCCGTCGCGCGGTGGCGGTCATCTCCTGAATATCCCCCGCGACCTCCTGTGCCTTGAACAAGATTGGATCGACCTTCACACGGACTTCGTCGAGTGTCCCCTGCGCCCGCCGGACCGTGCGCTTGACGTCCAGCGCGACCGGAATGCCCACGAAGAGCAGCACCAGCGTCAGGACAATGAAGAACGACGCGATGACCCACAGCGCGATCGTGGCCCAGGTCATGGTTTCCATGATGTCCCCTCCACCCAGCAAGTTCCGCGGCCGATCAGGCCGGCCCGCGCCACGCGCGCGGATGCAGGAAGTCGTGACCCACGGTTCGCGTGGTCAGCTTGGGAATCCACGGCAACCGCCGCTTGAACGCGTTCCGCCGCACGCGATCGATCACGCGAGCGGCCGTGTCCCCGTCGATCCCCGGGCCGGCGATCTCCTCCGGCCTGCGCCTGCCCTCAAGGTACGCGTACAGGACCAGATCGGCCTGACCGTAGGTGAATCCCAGCTCGCTCTCGTCCGTCTGACCATCCCATAGCTCGGCGGATGGCGTGCGCTCGACTACGGCGGTGGGGAGCCCGATCGCCCGGGCGAGGTCCAGCACCTGGGTCTTGTACAGGTCGCCGAGCGGCCAGCAGTCGGCAGCCATGTCGCCCCAGAGCGTCGTGTACCCGAGCGCGATCTCGCTCTTGTTGCTGGTGCCGAGAACGAGAGCGTCGAGGGCGGCGGCGCGGTCGTAGAGAATCGCCATCCGCATCCGCGCGGCGAAGTTGCCACGGCGCCCGGCCTCGGGAGCGGCGAGCGGCGCGGCGTCGAGGATGCCGCCGAGGCGGACGATCTCGAGCTCGATCCCGAGATGACCAGCGACTTCGCGGGCGACCCGCTCGCTTTTCATGGCACCCTCGCCGGCGGGGTGGTGGCCGTCCGTGGCGGGCAGGTGGAAGGCGTGCACAGAGGCGGGTCCCGATGCGCGGACCGCGATGGCGGCGGCGAGGGCACTGTCCACGCCGCCCGAGAGCCCCACGACGAACCCGCTCCTGCCGGCGTCGTCGAGCGTCTGGCTGAGCGACAACGCGAGCGCGCGCGTGGCGAGGTCGGCGTCCAGAAGTGGAACTCTGTCGATGGCGGTCGCCGTGCTCAGGGCCGGGCCTCCTCGCGCTCGCCGGGTGTGCGCGCTCGCCGGGGCTCACGGCGACCGGCGCGCTCCAACGCCTCGATCAGCATCTCGTGACGCTCGATCCCGTGGGCCGGATTGGCGATCCGCGCGCGCCGGAGCTCTCCCGCGTCGAGCACGGCCGTCAGCTCTTCGGGCTCGAGCGGGTCGGCCACCAGGAGCTCCCTGCCGTCGGGCCCGATGACCGCGCTCCCGCCGCCGAATACGAACCCCTCTTCGTAGCCCACGCGGTTGGCATAGGCGACCCACACCGCATAGAGACGCGCGTACGCCGAGAGATTCGCGCGCCAGCCGACCTGGCTGGTCCAGTCGCCCTCGCGCGGGTTCCTCCCCGGGGCGTTGGAGATCACGAGCAGCACGTCGGCCCCCTGCATCACGGCTCCGTGCGCGACCGCCGGGTGCCAGGATTCCTCACACACGAGGAGAGCGGCGCGGCCCCAATGGGCATCGAACGTCTCGATCTCCCGGCCGGGCGAGAAGAAGCGGCCCTCGTCGAAGGCGCCGTATGTCGGCAGGTACGTCTTCCGGTGGCAGTGGAGGAGCTCCCCGCGATGCAGATAGGCGCAGGAGTTGTAGAGGTACCCCTGGTCTCCGCGCTCGACGAGGCCGAGCGCCACGTCGACGTCCTCGGACAACGCGAGCATCTCGGGCCAGAGGGGATGCGTGGGGTCCAGCGCCACGGCGTCGACCAGGTCGCCGAGCCCGTACCCCGTGAGCGACAGCTCGGGGAAGAGGACCAGGTCCACGCCATCCTCGGCCGCCGCCAACGCCCGCGCCCGGTGATCGGCGAGGTTGGCCGCCAGGTCTCCCAGGACGGGGCGGTGCTGGACGACGCGTACGGTCAGCGAACGGAGCATAGACCGGAGTCTATCCAAGCTCATCCACCGAAGCCAATGGGGACGATCGACAGCCGGACCCGCGCGAATCCATCGAAATTCATCCCCCCAGAGGGACGCGTCCCCTTGAAACGTCCTTCGTTGTGAGGGATACTCAGGTTCCGCTGGCGAGGAAATCCCCGGCCTCAGGAGGATCATGGAAACGAAGACCTACGAGACGCCCAAGGTCGAGTATCTCGGGAGCGTCAAGGAGTTGACCGCGGCGACCAGTCCCCCGACGAACTGCAGCGCACTCCCGACGGACTTTGCGTCGGACGCGCTCTGCGAGCCCGAGCTCCCCTGAGCTCCAGGCGTATCGGGATTCCACCCGCCGCTCGATCAACCCAGATCTCCATCACCGCCGGAACCGCCGGCGTTCCCTCTCATGCGCGTGCCCGTTCGGGCGCGCTTGTGACCGCGAGCGAGATTGCGGCGTCCCACCTTCCATTCCTGGAGCCCCTCGAAGTGTGCTCCGGCGTCGTATTGGGGGAGAGACGCTTGCCTCGGTCGACCTCGAGTCCTGCCGCCGTGTCTTCGAGCGTTCGCGGAGTGCTGGAGGACCTGCTGAGCCCGTGCCTGGAGGCTGTGCCCTGCTTCGTGAGCTTTTCAGGAGGGCGCGACTCCGCCGCGCTTCTCTCCCTGGCAACCCGCCTGGCGCGCGCGCGCGGCTTCGCCGATCCGGTTCCGGTTACGCTCCGGTTCGAGGATCGGCCTCGGTCGGACGAGAAGGACTGGCAGGAGATGACGATCGACCATCTCGGTCTCGAGCGATGGGAGATCCTCACGATCGGTGACGAGCTCGATCCGCTGGGGCCTGTGGCCACAGAGGTCCTGAGGCGCCACGGTCTCTTCTGGCCGCCCGTCGCTCATCGGATCAAGCCGCTTCTCGAAGTCGCCCGGGGACATGTGATCGTGTTCGGCACTGGAGGAGACGAGGTGTTCTCCCCCTGGAAGGGCCACCCAGCGCGCCAGAGACTCGACGTTCGTGTGCGACCTTTCCGGAAGGCAGCCAGACGCGCCGCCTTCAACCTGTTGCCCGAATCAGTCCGGATCTACATACGATTCCGTCGTCGGAACGATCTACCGTGGCTCCGTCCGGCCGCGAGAAGGGATGTGGAGCGGAGATATCGGGCCTTGCTGATGCGACGGCATCGCAAAAAGAGTTGGAAAGAGGCGATCCAGCGGATTCCGGATTCGCGGAACTTCGAGCTCACACAATCCATCTTCGCTGCCATGGCCCAGGATGCCGAGGTGTCTCTGATCCAGCCGTTCTTCGATTCGACATTTCTGGCAGCCCTGGGGGAGGCCGCGCCGCGGAGAGGGTTCCCGAGTCGGACTTCCGCCATGGAGCTGCACTTCGGGGACGTCCTTCCTCCGCGGGTCGTCCAACGCACGACGAAGGCCGTCTTCGACGAGTTGCACGGCGGTCGAGAGAGTCGCGCGTTCGCGCAGGGGTGGGATGGTCGCGGCCTCGATCCGGAGTTCGTGGACGTCGAGGTATTGCGACGCGAATGGCTGTCTGCGCGGCCGGAATACTATTCCCTGACCGCCTTGAACGCCGCCTGGCTCGCATCGCAGGATCGCGACCGCGCGCTGCATGAGGAACCCGAGTCCAACGCCCCAGCGGATTAGAGAGGCAAACAGGCCGCGGGCGGATTCACCCCTCGTCCAACTCCTCCCCGAATCGCCTCCAGTTCGGCGATCGCGTCGAGATCCTTCGGCCGACCGGCCGCTCGCTCGACTTCGATCAATCGCTCGAGACCCAGACACAGGCATTCCATCCCGAAGATCTCGATGCGATCGCTGTCGTTAACGAGTTCGTCGAACGATCTGCCCCCGGTCAATTCTCCGAGGAGATACTATCCCCGAGCGAAGTCGTAAGCGTGAAGTTGAGTCCGCGCTTCAGCGTCTCG
>DASRVB010000284.1:0-2824 GCA_035687725.1 Gemmatimonadota bacterium | reverse complement strand
GTTGTTGCGCGAGGTCGGCGTGATCCCCAGCTCGCGCGCGGCCGTCACCGCGTCGTCCTGGAACGTCTCGTAGAAGTCCCCCATCCGGAAGAAGAGGACCGCGTCCCGGTGCTGCTCCTTGATGCGCGCGTACTGGCGCATGAGGGGCGTGGCGCCGGGGGCCCTGGTCTTCAAGTGCGCGCCTTCCGGAACGTCCGGTACCGGGTACCGGACTTGCAGGAAATGGTCGTCATTCGGCGAAGCCGATCGGGGAAACGAGGGAAGAACGTCTTGCAGCGCGTGGCTTCAAAGTAAGCACAGTCGGCGGAGAACGTCGAATCCTTGACGCCTCGGAACGACCGTCATACATTGTCATACATGAAGGAGGCGATCACCATCCGCCTGGAAAAGGATCTCGAGCGGCGGCTCGACGAAGTCGTCCGTCGCACCGGCCGCACGCGCAGCGAGATCGTGCGCGAGGCGCTGCGCCGCCAGCTCGACGTCATGGCATTCGAAGAAGCGCGCCGGCGCACCATGCCGTACGCCGAGGCCGCCGGATTCCTCACCGACGAGGACGTGTTCCGGGAAATCTCCTGAAGGTCTTCCTCGATTCCAACGTGATCGTGAGCGCGTTCGCGACTCGGGGTCTCGGCGCAGACGTCCTGCGGCTGGTCATGGCGGAGCACGAGCTCGTGATCGGCGAGATCGTCCTCGAGGAAGTGGAGCGGGCGCTCACGAAGAAGCTGCGCGTGTCGCCCGAGGTCGTCGCGGGAGACCTCGCGCTCCTGCGAGATCGCCATGTCCATCCCACGGCGCGGGCACCGAAAGACTCTCCGGTCCGCGACCCCGACGACGCGCGGGTCCTCGCCACGGCTCTGGCGGCCGGCGCCGAGGTCCTCGTCACCGGCGACCGCCACTTCCTCGACGTCCGCGACAAAATCCGGGGAATCACTGTCACGGATCCCCGTGGGTTCTGGGAGATGCACCGCGGCAATCGAACGTAGCGCCCGTCACGACTACGCTTGAACCCACCGCTATTGCGGATGCGACAAGGCACCCATCATCGATCAGGACGATACACATCCCGCCGGTGCGCGATACGGAATATGGTCACGCTTCGACCGGTGTCATCGATGGCGTACACGACTCGGTAGTCCCCTTGGCGGAGGCGTACTCGATCCCGCCTCCCCGCGACAGTGACGGATCCCGCAGGTCGCGGATCTTCGGCCAGACGGCGGATCCGGTCGGTGATTCTCTCACGATCGGCGTCCGATCCGATTTCCTCGAGCTCCTTCGCGGCCGACTGCGTCAGGAAGACGTTATAGCTTGCCACGCTCCCTGAGCATTCTCACGACTTCCTCGAACGCGTAGACCGGCTCATCGGCCCGGTCTTCGAATGCCGCCAGGTCCTCGGCGTCCTCGGCGAGGTCTCGCCGGACGGCCTCGTTGACGATCTCGGAGATTGTCCGGTCAGTCGCGGCCGCCTTGATCTTCAGCGCTCGGTGGAGTTCTTCGTCCAGATAGATGGTGGCTCGCATCGCGAGACTATAACATCATGACGTCAAGACGTCAAAGTTCCGTGACCAGGACGCTCTCGGAGGAAGGGGGCTCACCGCAGGCCGACCTTGCGGACCAGCGCCTGGAACCGCGGGTCCGACCGCAGCGGGTCGTACATCGGGTACGCGAGGAAGGGCATTCCGGCCGAGCGCTCCTCGTACGCGCGATCGAGCCACCGGAAGGCGCGGTCGCGGTCGCCGAGCGCCGCCCAGATGCCGGCGATCTCCTCCGCCCGCACGTAGCGCTGCTCCGCCTCCTCCTCGAGCGCCTCGGCGATCCGGCGCGCCTCGTCGCTGCGGCCGAGGGCCGCCAGCGCCCGCGCCTCGCCGTTCCTGAGCCGCACGTAGTCGGGAGCGGTGGCGAGGCCCCGGCGGTACGTCGCGAGCGCCTCCTCGGCTCTTTGCTCGGCGAGGAGCGCGTCTCCCAGCATGCGCAGATTGAAGTGCGCGGAAGCGGGGTTGATGTCGAACGCGCGCCGACCGAGACGGATCGCATCCTCGTAGCGATGCATCACGAGATTGGCCCACGCGGCGCGCCCCAGGATGTGCCAGGAAACGGGATCCAGGGTCACCGCGCGCTCCGCGACGGCGGCGGCCTCCTCGGGCCGATCGCCGAGGGCGAGCAGGATCGCCAGGTAGGAATGGGCGTCGGCGTGATTGGGGTTGATCTCCAGCGCGCGGCGAAGCTCGCGCTCCGCCCCCGCGAAGTCCCATTCGTACCACATGCGTACGTGGCCGAACTCCAGATGGCCCGCCGCCAGGTCAGGATCGAGCTCGAGGGATCGGATCGCGGCCTCCCTGGCCCTGGGATAGGCTTCGCGGGGCGCGACCCAGTCGTCGGCGAGCCAGGTCCAGGTCTCCGCGATCGCGGCATGCGCTTCGGCATACTGCGGATCCTTCTCGAGCGCCCTTCGATACAACTCCAGGGCACGGCGCAATTCGCTCTCGGTGAACCGGTTGGCATAGAAGCGGCCCTGGAGATAGAGGTTGTAGGCCTCGAGGTCGGACGTCCCCGGCTGAACGGCATGCTCCCCTGCGCCCGCGAGCGTGAGCCTGAGCGTATCGACGATCGTGCGCGCGATCTCCTCCTGGATCGCGAAGACGTCCGCGAGCTCGCGGTCGTAGGTCTCGGACCACAGGTGATACCCGTTGCCCGTGTCCACGAGCTGGGCCGTGATCCGAAGCTGGTCGCCCGACCGGCGCACGCTCCCTTCGAGCACGTGCGCCACGCGAAGCCGCTGCCCGATCTCGTCGACGGGTACGTTCTGACCCTTGAACGCGAACGACGA
>DASRVB010000283.1:0-8880 GCA_035687725.1 Gemmatimonadota bacterium | reverse complement strand
GGTCTGGCGGGACGCCCGCGGTCGGGAGCGCGGTGGCGGAGCGGTCGACGACGCGCCACTCGCCGTCCGAGCGCTCGAGCGCGAGTGACACGACGGCGAGCGCTTCCGCCCAGCGCCCGGCCTGCGTGACGAGCACGCCGGCGACGGTGTCGGCGGGAACGACCCGGTGGCTGTGGCCGAGGAAGATCGCTTCGAGGCCCGGCAGCGCTTCGGCCAGCGCGCCGCCCGCGTCCTCCGGAGGCACGCCCGTTGCGGCCTCGTCGTAGGAGGACCCGGGGCCCAGTCCTGAGTGCATGACCGCGATCTGGACGTCGCTCGCCTGCTCCAGCTCCGGCCAGAACCGGCGCGCCGATTCGACGATGTCCCGGAACTCGAGCTTCCCCTCGACGTTCGCGCGGTCCCAGATCGCCGAGCCCGGAGTCGTTAGCCCCAGGATCCCGACCCGCACGCCGGCGCGCTCGACGACCCTGAACGGCGGGAACGCCGTCGAGTCGGTTCCCGCCACGAACACGTTGGCGCCCAGGAACGGGAACTCCGCCCCGGCGATGGCCCGCTCGAGCGCGGGTATCCCGAAGTTGAACTCGTGGTTCCCGACCGCCGCCGCGTCGTAGTCGAGGAAGTTCATGGAGACGATGACGGGATGGGTCTCGGCGGGCTCGACGACGCCGTAGTAGAAGTCGAAGGGATTGCCCTGGAGGAGGTCGCCCGAGTCGACGAGGATCACGGCCGGGCTCGCCGCCCGGATCGAGTCGACCAGCGTCGCGACCCGCGCCAGCCCGAGGTTCTCCTCGGAGGCCGTGTAGTAGTCCCATGGGACGATCCGGCCATGGACGTCGGTCGTCCCCAGGATCGTGATCTCGACCCGGTCCCCGGACGCTCCCCTCGCCCCGTCGCCGGAGCCTGCCCCCGATCCCGACGCGCAGCCGGCCGCCACCGCCAGCGCGAGTCCGCCGGCGAAGGCCCGGAGACCTTGGATTCGAAGGGAGAGGGAGCTCATGAAGAGGGCGGAATATAGATCCCGCGGAGGCTCGCTGCGACTCCTCGGGCGCATATGCGAAGCCCCCGGCCGGGCCGGGGGCTTCGCGGGTCAGCGGCGCGCGGGGCGGCCTAGAAGCGGTACCGCAGGCCGAGCTGCCCCTGGAACTGGAGCGGGTTGAACCCGACCGCGCCCTCGCGTCCGAACTCGGTCTGGACCGAGTAGATCACCCGGTTCGTTTCCTCGTCGTAGCCCTCCTTGTTGAACAAATTCGTCGCCGATCCGAAGATCGCGTTGAACTGCCCCCAATCCTCATTCAGGCCGTTCAGCACGTTGAACAGGTCGGCGATCAGCTCGACCTCGTGTCCGGTGGCGAACGCGAACGCCTTCGACACGTGCAGGTCGACCGAATGGAACCAGGGGTTCCTGCAGGAGTTCCGCTCGGCGATCCGGCCCAGGTTCTCGCGCAGGCACTCGCCCGCCTCGCTATCCTCGTCGAGCAAGCCCTGGAAGAGGGCAGCTTCTTCGGCCGTCGACCCCTCGACGATCGCGCCGCCCGAAACCTGGCCGAACAGCAGATCCTCGAAGATCGGCGCCCGGTCGTTGAACTCCTCTCCGTCGCCGTTGATGTCGCCGTCCACGACGACCGTCCAGGGCGTTCCGCTCTGGCTCCGCCAGATGCCGCTCACGTCGATCCCCCAGGGCCCCTCGAAGGTCCCGGAAAGGATGAAGACGTGCTGACGCTCGAAGTCGGCGTGGCCCCATGTGCCGACTTCGTCATCCCCCGGATCGCCGATGAAGTTGGGGTCCCCGGCCGTGGGCTTGATGCGGAACCCCTCGTTGGACGTGCAGCAGAAGAAGGACGAGTTATCCATGACGTTGTTGAAAGTGTACGATCCGTCCGTGCGCAGACCCAGAGCTTCCCACCGCTTGCCCACCTTGAAGTCCAGGCTGAACGCCTCGGATTCGGCCGTCGACTCGTTGAAGTACACGCCGGCGAAATCCGGATTCGCACGCGGCTCGGTGCGAAAGTTGAAGTTGTTGCGGAAGAAGTCCTCCGCCTCGACGAACACCGGCCGGTTGTCGACCGCCGTGCGGAAGACCTCGTCGTTCAGATTAATCTGGTTGACGTTGAAGTTCTTCTCGGTTCGGCCGTAGAGGCCGTCCACCGCGATCCGCCAGCCGTCGCCCACGATCGCCTCGTACCCGAGGTTGAACCTCCAGGACTCCGGGTTCTCCATGTCGGGATCCCAGACGGCGAACTCGGGTGGATCGCCCTCCCTCGCCTCGGAGCACTCGAAGGGGTTGTTGGACCCGTCGGGCGCCTGGCGGAAGAAGTCGTAGTCGGGCTCGGGTGCGGTGCTTCCCGGGCAGAACAGGTTCCGCAGTGCGGGCGCCGACTGCATGACGTTGCCGTGGAGGACGAACGGCAAGCGCCCGTAGAGGAGCCCCGCGCCCCCCCGCACGATCGCGGTTTCGTCACCCCGCAAATCATACGTGAAAGCGACACGTGGACTGATGTTGTTCCTGTCCTCCGGGACGACGGACGTCTCGAGCCCGAAGGCATCCACGAGCTCGGGCGCCAGCGGCGCCTTGTGCTCGAATGTGTTCGTGTCGTAGCGCAGCCCCAGCGCGAGAAGCAGCTGATCGGAGGCCTGCCACTCGTCCTGCGCGTAGAACGCGTACTCCCAGATGTTGAAGTCCGCGAACGGAGTCCCGCGGTCCTCGCGGACGAACCGGGAGTAGCTGTCGACGTTCTTGTTCTCGAGGTCCTCCAGACTGTCGAAGTTGTAGTTCCCCGTGCCCAACAGCCAGAAAGTGTTCTGGATGTTCGACAAGATGTTGTTCGTGCCGATCTTGAGAGTGTGCCTTCCCGCTTCGCCGAGCTGCCACGTCAGGTTGTCGACGAACTGATACTTGCCTTCCTCCAGCCGATTCCGGAAAACGATCCCGTCGCCGAAGTACTCCACGTCTGTCGCGTCCTCGTGGATGTTGACGTCAATCTCGGGCAGGAAGTTGTTGGCCGGGCGGGGCCGGTCCTCCTCCGACCACTGGAACCGGGCGTTGTTGAACATCTGCCCCCGTTCGCCGAACACGGACGTCAGCTCGCTCACGAACGAGTTCGCCTCGTTCTTGAACGTCGAGCCATACGTGCGCGCCTCTTCGTCTGAGAGCCGGTCGTTCAAGGACTCCAGGTTCGTGTAGTTGTGCCGCACGATGAGCGCGTGGCGGTCGTTGAGCTGCCAGTCGACGCGCCCGAAGATCGCGATCTCATCCTCGGTTTCCTGGAAGGTCCCGATGTTTGCCTCCAGCTCCTCCAGCGGCACCCCGTAGACCTGGTTCAAGATGTCCTTGAAGCGGGCGATGCTGTCGGCCGCGCCCACGCACTCGATCTGAGTTCCGCTCTCGTCGAATACTGCCGGGCACCAGCGCTCGGGAACGATCGAGAACACCGGCTGTTCCTTCTGCTGCCCGTCGACCGAGACCAGGAAGTGCGCCTTGTCGCGGACGATGGGGCCTTCGAGGCTGACGCCGAACTGCTGGACCGAGAACTCCTCCGGCTCCAGCCCGGAGAAATCGTTTCCGGTGAACGCCTGGTCACGGAAGTAGCCGAACGCCGACCCGTGGAACTCGTTCGTCCCGCCCTTCGTAACCGCATTGACGACGCCGCCCGTGTAGTTGCCGTACTCGACGTCGAACCCGTTGGTGATGATCTGGAACTCCTTGATCGACTCCAGCGAGAACGTGAACGGGATGCGCGAGCTCCCGCGGTTCTCTCCGAAGAACGCGTTGTTGGCGTCTACGCCGTCAATCGTGACGTTCGTGGCCGACGTTCGGCCTCCCCCGAGCGAGAACTGCCCGCCCGTCGTCACTTCGGGTGTGACGCTGACGAGACCCGACAGGTTGATGAAGTCCGTGAAATCTCGCCCCAGCGTCGGGAGATTATCTAGCTGCTGCTCGTCGATGAGCGTGATCACACCGCCCTCGGTCACGTCCACCTGCTCGCGCTGGATCGTCACCGCGATTCCCGCCGCCTCCAGCGGCTGGAGCGCGACGTCGACCACTCGCTCGTCACCGACGGAGACGCGATAGGGTCCCATCTCGATTGGTTCGAGCGGAGGGAACTGCGCGGTAACGGAATAGACGCCGGGGGGCAGGAAGCCCGCCACGTAGCGTCCGTCGGCGTTGGTCTGCACTTCCCGCGTGAAGCCGGTCTCGGGGCTGCGAACGGTCACGGTGGCCGCCGCCAGCGGCGCCCCCGTGTTGTCCGTGACCTGCCCGTTGATGGCTCCCGTCGTGAGGCCCTGCTGGGCATGGGAATTTTCCGGCGATGCGAGGAACACGAGCGCCGCCAGCGCGACGCCTGCGAGCCCGCCCGCGCGCACGAATCGTGGGGACATAGGATCCTTTCTCGGTGGTGGGAATCGATCGGACCTCAGGGGATTGCGGCTCCCTTGAGGACGATTTCCGGAAAGTAGGGACGAAATGGCTGCGGCGTCAATCGAGCCCGAGCGCTCGACACCACTCCGCGGGTCAGCCTGTCCGCGTGGCTCCGACCGCTCGCCGCACCGCCTGGAAATCGGGCAGCACGTCATCCCGCTCGCTGACCCAGGCGTACGCGATCCGGCCATCCGGTCCGACCACGAACGCCGCCCGCCTGGCCACACCGCGGAGGCCGAAGTAGTCCTCGTAGAGGACGCCGTATGCCGCCCCCACGTCGTGGTTGAAATCGGAGAGCAGGGGGAACGGGAGGCCCAGCTCCTCGCGGAACCGCCGGGTCACGAACGGGCTGTCGACGGAGATCCCGAAGACCTCCGCCTCGAGCGATTCCCATTCCTCCCAGCTGTCCCGAACCGTGCAGAGCTCCTCCGTGCAGACCGAGCTGAAGGCGAGCGGAAAGAAGAGCAGCACGACCGGCCGCTCGTCGATCCGGGCGCCCACGTCCACGATCTCCCCGGGCTCGGCCGGGAGCGCGAAGCGCGGTGCGATGTCTCCGATTGTCAGCGGCATCCTACTCCGGCAGCGTGATCCGGAACGTGGCGCCCCGCCAGAGGGCCGATTCGAGCTCCACCGTGCCTCCATGCGCCTCCGCCACGTGCTTGACGATGGCCAGTCCGAGGCCGGTTCCCCCGCTGGCGCGGGCGCGTCCCTTCTCGACGCGATAGAAACGCTCGAAGATACGCGGCTGGTCCTCGCGGGGGATCCCGTCGCCTTCGTCGGCCACCGCCAGCTCGATCCCCTCCGGCACGCGCCGTCCCTCGACCCGCACCCGGCGGCCCGTGGGCACGTAGCGTATCGCGTTCTCGACGAGGTTCTCCAGGGCTTGATACAGGAGCCCCCTGTCGGCGCGAGCGGTGAGGCCCGCTTCGACGACGGTCTCGAGGTCGAGGCCCTTCTCACGCGCCACCGCTGCCCAGCTCTCCGCGAGCTCGCGCACGAGCGGCTCGACCTCCACAACCGCGAGTTCCGGGGTGAACCCCTCCGACTCCAGGCGCGAGAGGTCGAGGAGATCGCGGACGAGTGACGACATACGGGCCGACTGTCGGCGGATCACCGCCGCGATCTCGCGCACGCGTTCCGGGTCGCCGACTGAGTCGGCGAGCGCCTCGCCATAACCCGCGAGGGTCGTGAGCGGCGTCTGGAGCTCGTGGCTCACGTTGGCCACGAAGTCTCGCCGGATCTCTTCGACCCGCTTACGGGCCGTGACGTCGTGGAACACGCCCACTGCTCCGCCTGCAGCGAGCCCGGTCACGTGCAGGGCCAGCACGCGCTCGACCGGCCAGGTGACTCGCACTTCCCGGAGGACGACCTGGCCCGGCGCTTTCGTCTCGTCGAACGCATCCGCCGCCTCGGCATTCCGGAGCGCCTCGATCGGCCTGCGTCCCTCCACCCAGCCCCCGGGGGCGAACATGCGGCGGAGCGCTGCGTTGCTCATCGCGATGCGGCCGTCGGGGCCCGTGACGACTACCCCTTCCGCCATGCCCTCCATGACCGCCACGAGTTGGTCCCTCTCCGCGCTGGTGCGCGCCATCTGATCGGCGAGCGCCAAAGCAGCCGCGTTCAACCCGATAGCGAGGTCCTCGAGCTCGTCCCCGGTGTCGACGCGCGCCCGGGCGGACAAGTCGCCTTCGGTCAACCGCCGAGCCATGTCCTGTAGCTCGCGGATCGGCCCGCTCAGGAACCGCGCCAGGAGGACGCCGGCGATCAGCGTGAGCGCCAGGCCCGCGAGGATAGCCGTGAGGAGTTCCCGGCGAGCATGGGCCTGCGCCGCGGAAACCCGTGTCAGCGGGACCGCCATCCGGACCACGGAGGACGCCCAGGGACCGCCGCCCACCCGCACGGCGCGGTAGAGGAGATCCTCGTCGATCGAGCGCGAGTACCGCACGCTCTCTCCCTCTCCCGTCCTCGACGCGGCGCGGATCTCGGGTCGCCCGACATGGTTGTCGAGCGCGGCCAGCGCGGGCCCGTCGAACTCGCTGTCGGCGAGGACCCAACCTTGGGGATCGACCACCGTCACTCGCGCATCGGCGGCGATCGCATGCGAGTCCATCCACGCATCCAGCCGAGCCGCGTCCGGCGGTCCATCCCATTCCTCGAGCGCGGCCGCGACGATCCGGACGCCGGTATCGACCCGCGATTCGACGCCCGCCCGCGCCTCGTCGCCGACCGTGTCGTAGAGCATCGCGCCCGTGACGCCGACCAGCGCCACTCCCAGCGCGAGGTAGGTTCCGAATATCCGCGTCCCGATCCGCAAGGCGCCCCGCGCCGCCTATCCTGCCGGAGGATGGAACTTGTAGCCGATGCCCCACGCCGTCTCTATCCAGTCCCCCGATGGTCCCAGCTTCTTCCGCAGCCGCGCCACGTGGGCATCCACGGTCCGGTCGTATCCCTCGAAGTCGTAGTCCCACACCTGGCGCAGGAGATCGGAACGGCTGAACACGCGGTTGGGATTCGAGAGCAGAAAATGGAGCAGGTCGAACTCGCGCCCCGTGAGGTGGACCTCCGAGCCATCCACGGTGACGATCCGGGCCGCCGGATCGAGCCGCAGTCCCGCGAATCCCAGAACCTTCGACCGGCCGCGCTCGCCACGTGACCGCCGCAGCACCGCGCCGACGCGCAGCACCAGCTCCCGCAGGTTGAACGGCTTGGTGATATAGTCATCGGCGCCCAGCTCGAGCCCGACGATGCGGTCGACCGGCTCCTGTCGCGCGGTCAGCATGATGACGGGCAGGCGCGCAGTGCGCTCGTCGCGCTTCAGTCGCCGGCACACCTCGATCCCATCGACGTGCGGGAGCATGAGATCGAGAAGGACAAGATCGAGTGTCTCGCTCGTAGCCTTCTCCAGGGCCTCGATCCCGTCCTCGGCGAGAAAGACCTTGTAGCCGGCCTGCTCCAGCGAGCGATCGAGCAGGCTCCGCAGGTCGGGCTCATCTTCGACGACGAGGATCCGGGCCGGCGCGCCGTTACTGGTCGAACTCACCCTCTGTCTCCATATCCGAGACGAGTTCCCCCGCGTGGTGCTTCACGGTCCGCGCTTCGACGATGTAGATGACATCCTCCGCGACGTTCGTCGCCAGATCGGCCACTCGCTCCAGGTTCCTCGACACCAGCATCATCTGGAGCGCCGCGACGATCGCGCCCGGATGCCGAGTCATCTCGGAGAGCATGCTGCGGAACACCGAGTCGTTGTAGCGGTCGACCTGGTCGTCCCGCTGGCATACGTCGCGAGCCAGCTCGGCGTCGCGATCGATGAAGGCGGCGATGGCGTCCCGCAGCATCCCCGTCGAGACCTCGGCCATCCGATCCAGATCGCCTACTTCCGGGACCGGGAGCGCCTCCGCCAGTCGCTTCGCGCATTGCGCGATATTGACCGCATGGTCGCCCACCCGCTCGATATCGGTCGAGATCTTGAGCGTCATGACCAGCGTCCGCAGATCCCCCGCCATCGGCTGCCGCCGGGCGAGCAGGTTGATCGCGCGCTCCTCGATCTCGAGCTCCAGGCCGTCGATCTCGTGATCTCGTTCGATTGCGCGCTGCGCGGCCTGCGCGTCCCGCTGCTTGACGGCCGCCAGGGCGTTCCGCACCTGCTCCTCGGCGCGGCTGGCCATCCGGAGCAGGAACTCGCGCAGTTCCTGGAGCTCCTGATCGAAATGACGCGATGCCTTAGCCGAATCTGCCGGTGACATAGTCCTCCGTGTGCTTCTCATGGGGTGCGGTGAAGATCGTGTTCGTGTCATCGTACTCGATCAACTCGCCCAGGTAGAGGTAGGCGGTGTAGTGCGACACCCGGGCCGCCTGCTGCATGTTGTGGGTCACGATCACGATCGTGTACTCCTCGACCAGCTGCTGGATGAGCTCCTCGATCTTGGCCGTGGCGATAGGGTCCAGCGCCGACGCCGGCTCGTCCATGAGCAGGATCTCCGGGGTGACCGCCAGCGCGCGTGCTATGCAAAGCCTCTGCTGCTGCCCCCCCGAGAGACCGAGCGCGCTGTCCTTCATGCGGTCCTTCACCTCGTCCCACAGCGCCGCCTGACGCAACGATCGCTCGACGATGTCGTCCAGGTCCGGCGGCCGGCCGTAGAGTCGCGGCCCGAAGGCGACGTTGTCGTAGATCGACTTGGGGAACGGGTTCGGCTTCTGAAAGACCATCCCTATGCGGCGCCTCACCTCGACCGGGTCGACGTGGTCGGCATAGAGGTTCTCGCCGTGGAACAGCACCTCGCCGGCGACCTTCGCGGACGGAACCAGGTCGTTCATCCTGTCCTTGACCTCGTCCCACAGCGCAGCCTGACGCAGCGAGCGTTCGACGATGTCGTCCAGGTCCGGAGGCCGGCCGTAGAGGCGAGGTCCAAATGCCACGTTGTCGTATATCGACTTCGGGAACGGGTTGGGCTTCTGGAAGA
>DASRVB010000282.1:0-26737 GCA_035687725.1 Gemmatimonadota bacterium | reverse complement strand
CGAGCGAGTCCGCCGGCGCGACGGCCGACTGGGAGGATTCGGCGGCCGGCTGCGGGACTTCGGAGCCACAGGAGACGATGCAGCCGGCGGCCACGACGGGGATGAGCAAGGCGATCATCTTCGGGTCCTTTCGATGTTCTCGGGGCGATTCATCCGCTGATTCCTCGACGGAGGCCGATGGAATGAAAGGCGTCGGTGCAATGGTACTTCGGGCACGCGAAACGGTCATCTCGGGAGCACGCCGCACGCGAGGCGGAGTCCGAGTATATTCCACTCTCCGATGTACCCTCGGCCGAGGACCGCGATCCCCACATGCTGACGATACGACGCTTCCCTGTCGGGCCGTACCAGGCGAACGCCTGGATCGCGTTCGACGAGCCGCGCCACGAGGCGATCCTGGTGGACGCCGGCGCCGAGCCCGAGAGGCTCCTCGGCGAGCTCGAGGCCGGGGGTTACGCGCTCCGTGCGATCCTCCAGACCCACGCCCACGCCGATCACATCGCGGCCCTGCCCGAGGTCGTGGCGGCGACCAGAGCCACGGTCTACCTGCACCCCGACGCCGAACCCATGCTCCACTCGGCCGACGAGAACCTCTCGGCGATGGCCGGCATGCCGGTCACGGCGCCGGTCGCCTACACGCCCGTTCGGGACGGCGACCGGCTCGAGCTCCTGGGCCGCGAGGTGGTCGTCTATCACACCCCCGGACACGCGCCGGGGAGTGTCTGCTACCACCTGCCGTCGGAAGGAGTCGTCTTCACCGGCGACGCGCTGTTCCAGGGGTCGATCGGTCGCACGGACTTTCCCGGCGGATCGCTGGAGACCCTCCTTCGCGGAATCCGTGAGAAGCTGCTCGTCCTTCCCGACGGGACCCGCGTTCTCGCGGGCCACATGGGTCCGTCGACGATCGAGCGCGAGCGTCGCTCGAACCCGTTCCTGCAGGACGGGCGGGAGTGGGGAGCGCGCTGACCGATCCGGTGGGCCGATACGGCGAGCACCTGCTGCTCGAGCGCGGCCTCTCACGCAATTCCATCGCCGCATACAGCGCGGACATCCGAGCCTTCCGGGAGTTCGCCGCCGCGCGTGAGCTCGATCCCGACGCCCGCGCTTCGGTGCGGGCGTGGCTGGGCGAGCTCGCCGGCCGCGGGCTGGCGCCCTCCACCATGGCCCGCAAGCTGGCCTCGCTCCGAGGGTGGTTCCGGTGGCGGGTCGCGGAGCGTGACCTGGAGATCGATCCCACCGAGACGCTGGAGGGACCGCGGTTGTCACGGCGCCTGCCTTCCGTTCTCTCGCTCGAGGAGGTCGAGCGGGTGATCGGCGCCGTCGACCGAGGCGGTCGCTTCCCGCAGCGCGACCGCGCGATGATCGAGTTCCTCTATTCCACCGGCGTGCGGATCTCGGAGCTGATCGCGATCCAGCTCGAGGAGTGCGTCTGGCGCGAGCGCGTCGTCCGGCTCGTGCCGATGGAGCGCAAAGTCCGCCGGCGCGACGGCGGGCGCGGGATCGTGTCGGTCGGGCCGAAAGGAGAGCGCGCGCGGATCGTTCCGATCGGATCGCGCGCCGTCGAGGCTGGAATGGCGTACGTGGAAGGGGAGCGCTCCGCCATGCGCGGGTCGCGATCCGAAGGGAGCCTCTTCCTGAACGCGCGCGGACGGCCGCTTACGCGCGTCGGCGCCTGGCAGATCGTCAAGCGGCTCGTGCGCGCCGCGGGAATTCGCAGGAAGGTGACCCCGCACACCTTCCGCCATACCTTTGCGACCCACCTGCTGGACCGCGGCGCCGATCTGCGCGCCGTGCAGGAAATGCTGGGCCACGCGGACATCGCCACCACGCAGATCTACACGCACGTGGACGCGCCGTACCTGCGGGCCGAGCACCGCCGCTTCCATCCGCGAGCATGAGGATGGTAACGATGGCGCAAGGGATCGCGCTCCGCTCCGCTCTCGCGACGCTGGCCCTGCTGGCGTGGGCCGCAGCCGTTTCCGCACAGGCGGTGCGGGTCGAGCTGGATCCCGAGATGCCATTCGCGCTCGAGCGCGTCATCCAAATCGGAGTCGAGGCGCCGGGAGTCACGATCCTCACCGGCGACACCACAATCGGCGAATCACAGACGGTGGGTGGCCCGCTGGCCCACTTCGGCGGTGCGCTCGTGCTCGAGGGCTCCGTCGAGGGGGACGTCACGGCGGTCGGAAGCGAGGTCTACCTGAGGCCGGCCGCGCGGATCGCGGGAAACCTGACGGTCGTCGGCGGCCGCTACTATGGAACGACGATGGCCGAGGTGGCGGGGACGACGATCTGGCTGCGCGAAGAGAGCGTGGCCGTGACCGTGGAGCGGTCGCTCGTGACCGTCGATTACGACCCGCCTCCGGGGTTCGGCTTTCCGATCGAGCCCCGCGGCATCGCGGGGGTCGTGATCCACGGATACAATGGCGTGGACGGGTTGTCCTTCGGCCTCGAGGCCGGACTCGTCCAGCGGAAGGACTGGCCGCGGACGGAGCTGTCGGGTGGGCCGGTCTTCCGCACCGAGCGGGACGACATCGGCTGGCGGGTAGCCGCGCTCCGCGAGCTGCCCCGGGCGGGCGCGATCACGGTGGGGGCCGACGCGTACCGCGTCACGACGAGCCCCGAGGCGTGGCACCGGGGCGATTTCAGCAACTCCCTGGCCTCCATCTTCTTCGCCGACGACGACCGGACGTACCACGAGCGAACGGGCTATGAGCTCTGGGTCGAGAAGGCCTTCCCGCTCGCGGCCATCACCGTGCGCGGATCCTGGCGGGACGACGACTTCGAATCACTCCGGAGCCGCGAGCCGTTCGCGATCTTCGGGGACGACCGGGACTGGCGCGTGAACCCGCCGGTCGACGAGGGAAGCGGGCGGGCCGTCGGCGCCCGGCTCACCTGGGATCGACGGAACGACCCGTCGTTTCCGACGTTCGGAGCGTGGGCCGAGGGCCGTATCGAGCACTGGGGATTCGGCTCCGACTTCGAGTTCGACTGGGCGCAGGGACAGGCGCGCGTCTACCGGCCGATTCCCACTTCGAGGGGATCGTTCGTCGCCCTGCGCGCCATGGCGGGCGGGCGACTGGGCGGCGGCGACACCCTGGCGCCCCAGTTCCTCTATCGGTTGGGCGGCGGCAGCTCGATCCCCGGATACGACGCCCTGAACGGTCTCCTCACCGGAGACCGCATGGCGTTCGCCACCGCGACCGTGCACCAGGCGTTGGCGGGCGAGCGCACGCGGTTGTTCCTGGTGGGCGTGGCGTCGGTGGGAGACGCGTGGTTCGAGGGGCAGGACGTCGAGTGGAACGCCGGTTTCGGCGGGGGAATCGCGGTCCGCGGACGGGCGCGGTACGCGGGGCTGTTCGCGGTCTACGGGGTGGAGGTGGAGGAGTGGCAGATCTATACGCGAATCAAACCCTGGTTTTGATTCTCGGCGCGATCCCGGCCCGGTGGGGATCGACGCGCTTTCCCGGGAAGGCGCTCGCCGAGATCGCCGGCGTGCCGCTGATCGCCCGCGTCGTTCAGGCCGCCCTCCGGGCGCGGACGCTGGACGCCGTCGTCGTCGTGACGGACCACGAGGGGATCGCCCTGGCTGCCCAGGCCGCGGGCGGGCGCGCGGTCGTGATCGAGCGGGAAGCGGCCTCGGGTACCGACCGGATCGCGCAGCTCCTGGCCGTCGACCGAGCGTGCGGCGAGGCGCGAATCGTCGTCAACGTCCAGGGAGACGAGCCGCTGCTCGAGCCCGCAGCCATCGACGCGGCGGTCGAGGCGCTCGAGCGCGATCCCAAGGCGGACATCGCCACGCTCGCGCGGCCGCTGCGGCCCACCGAATCCAACGACGACCCCGACATCGTCAAGGTCGATGTCGGGGGGGACGGCCGCGCCCTCGACTTCTCGCGCAGCCCGCTTCCCCGCCGCGGCGCACCGCTCGTTCACATCGGCCTCTATGCGTACCGTCGCGAGGCGATCGACCGGTTCGTCGCCACCCCCCCGACCGCCCGCGAGAAAGCGGAGCGCCTGGAGCAGCTGCGGGCGCTGGAGCTCGGCCTGGCGATCGCGGTCGTGCCCTTCGATTCGGGCTCCATCGGCGTCGATACGCCCGCCGACGTGGCCCGCGTCGAGGCGGCGCTCGCGAACGCTTCGGCGCGGTAGACGCGGGACGCGGGCGGGCGTAGATTTCCCTCCGTCATGCCCCATCCTTCGGCCACCCGCTACGTCTTCGTGACCGGCGGGGTGGTGTCCTCGCTCGGCAAGGGGATCTCCGCGGCCTCGCTCGGCATGCTGCTCAAGGAGCGGGGGCTGTCGGTCACGATCCAGAAGTTCGACCCCTACATAAACGTCGATCCCGGGACGATGAGCCCGTTCCAGCACGGCGAGGTGTTCGTCACCGACGACGGCGCCGAGACCGACCTGGACCTAGGCCACTACGAGCGGTTCATCGATCGCTCATTGTCCCAGGACAACAACGTGACCACCGGGCGGATCTACCAGTCGGTGATCGCGAAGGAGCGTCGCGGAGACTATCTGGGCGCCACGGTGCAGGTGATCCCCCACATCACCGACGAGATCAAGAACGCGATCACGCGGCTTCCCCAGAAGGAGCCCGATCTCGACGTGGTGATCACGGAGATCGGCGGCACGGTGGGCGACATCGAGAGCCTGCCGTTCCTGGAGGCGATCCGGCAGTTCCGCCTCGAGCACGGGGCCCGGAACACCTGCTTCATCCACGTGACGCTGGTGCCGTTCATCAAGGCCGCCGAGGAGCTGAAGACCAAGCCCACGCAGCACTCGGTGCGCGAGCTGCGGGCCATCGGCATCCAGCCCGACATCCTGCTCGCGCGCTGCGAGTACCCGCTGACCGAGGAGATGCGCCGGAAGATGGCGCTCTTCTGCAACGTTCCGGTCGATGCGGTCATCCCGGCGCGCGACGTCTCGTCGATCTACCAGGTCCCGTTGGCGCTCCACGAGCAGGGACTCGATCGCTTCGTGGTCGAACACCTGGAGCTCGAGACCGACGAGCCGGATCTGTCGGTCTGGCGGCGCATGGTGGGGCGCATCTACCACGCCGCGTCGCACGTCGACATCGCGATCTGCGGCAAGTACGTCGACCTGCGCGACTCTTACAAGTCGATCGAGGAGGCCCTGGTTCACGGGGGCGTCGAGAACGACGTCGAGGTCCGGATCTCGTGGATCAACTCGGAGACCGTGACCCGGGAAAACGTGGCCGCGAAGATCGACGGATGCGACGGGCTGCTGGTGCCTCCCGGCTTCGGGGAGCGGGCCACCGAAGGCATGATCGAGGCGATACGGTACGCGCGCGAGACGGGGATGCCGTTCTTCGGGATCTGCCTCGGCATGCAGATGGCGACGATCGAGTTCGCGCGCCACGCCTGCGGGATCGAAGACGCGACCTCGAGCGAGTTCGATCCCGACGGGGCGAACCCCGTGATCGCGCTGATGCCCGATCAGGTGGGAGTCCTGGCGAAGGGCGGTACGATGCGTCTCGGCGCCTACCCGTGCCTCCTCCACGAGGGCACGCTCGCGCGCCGCATCTACGACGCCGAGGTAGTGTCCGAGCGCCATCGTCATCGTTACGAAGTGAACAACGCGTACCGCGGTGTCCTGGCCGAGCACGGCATGGTGTTCAGCGGGACATCGCCGGACGAGCGACTGGTCGAGATGATCGAGCTCCCCGATCACCCCTGGTTCATCGGGTGCCAGTTCCATCCCGACGTGAAGTCGCGGCCCATCCGCCCCCATCCGCTGTTCCGCGACTTCGTGCGCGCCGCCGTCGAGCACCGGGAGCGCCGCGGGGCCGAGGAATCGTCCCGACAGGAATCGACCGCCCGGGAAGAAGAAGAAGTCGCGACTTGACCGGCGCTGCGCAGAAGGCGCGGCACCCCGTCCCCTGCGGTTCGCACGTGCTGGGCGATGGCTCGCTCTTCGCGATCGCCGGCCCGGATGTGCTGGAGAGTCGCGAGCTGGCGCTCGAGACCGCGCGCGAGCTCCGGGACATCGCCGATCGGCTGGGCCTGCCCCTGGTCTTCAAGTCCTCGTACCTCAAGGCCAACCGCACGGCGGGGAGCTCGTACGTGGGCCCGGGACTCGAAGCGGGTCTCGAGATCCTGGCCGAGGTCCGGCGCGAGACCGGGCTTCCGATCCTCACCGACGTGCATTCGATCGAGGAGGTGGGGCCGGTCGCGGAGGTGGCCGACGTGCTCCAGATCCCCGCCTTCCTGTCGCGACAGACGTTCCTCATCCGCGCCGCCGCGGAGACGGGCCGCGTCGTGAACCTCAAGAAGGGCCAGTTCCTGGCTCCGGACGACATGGCGCAGGCGATCGAGAAGGTCACGGCGGCAGGCAACGAGCGCGTCATCCTGACCGAGCGTGGCACGACGTTCGGCTATCACAACCTGGTGGTGGACATGCGCTCGCTGGGCCGGCTGCGTGAGCTCGGATTTCCGGTCGTGTTCGACGCCACCCATTCGGTCCAGTTGCCGTCCGCCGCGGGCGGCGTATCGGGCGGCGAGCGCGAGTTCGTGGCGCTCCTAGCGCGTGCAGCCACCGCCGCCGGGATCGACGGGATCTTCCTGGAGACACACCCCTCTCCCGAAACAGCTCTCTGCGACGCGGCGAGCCAGTGGCCGTTATCGGACTTCGAGAACCTGATGCGCGAGCTCGGCGAGCTGCATGCCGTGGGCGCGAGCCGGACGAGCGGAGCGTGAGCGCGCGCGCGAGGATCCGGGGGATCGCGCTCGACGTCGACGGGGTCCTAACCGACGGGACGGTGACGATCTCGTCGTCCGGCGAAGAGAGCAAGCGGTTCTCGATCATCGACGGAACCGCCATCCTCTGGTGCCGCATGCTCGGCTACCATCTGGCGCTCGTCAGCGGGCGCGAATCGAAGGCGACCGCGATTCGCGCCGAGGAACTCGGCATCCGCGAAGTGTATCAGGGGGTCCGCGACAAGGCGGCCCGGGTCGCCGCATGGGCGGACTCGAAGGGGCTAGCGCTCGAAGAGGTCCTCTATATGGGAGACGATCACATCGACCTGCCGGTCTTCGAAGCCGTAGGTCTATCGGTGGCGCCGGCCGGCGCCGACCCTCACGTGCGGGAGCAGGCGTCTCACGTCACGGTCGCCGCCGGGGGGGAGGGCGCCGTGCGCGAGGCGATCGAGTGGCTGCTCGAAGGCGCGGGTCGCCTGGACGAAGCTCTGGCTGCGTATCGCGAGCGCGTGACGGGCGTATCGCGGGAGGCGATCGAGTGAGCGTCGCCCCCGCAGACTGGCTGGCGCGCGCGCGGGAGACCCTGGTCGTGGAGGCGGATTCGATTCGCGCGCTCGAGTCGCGCATCGGTCCCGCCTTCGTCGACGCGGTGGACCGGCTCTTCCTCTGCCGCGGACGGACGATCGTCACCGGGATGGGGAAGAGCGGCCTCGTGGGACGGAAGATCGCGGCAACGCTGACGTCCACCGGCACACCGGCCGTCTATCTCCATCCGGCGGAGGGAGTGCACGGCGATGCCGGTCTGGCGCTCAAGGGGGACGTGGTGATCGCGCTGTCCAAGAGCGGCGAGACAGGCGAGCTGCTCCAGCTCATGGGCGTGTTCAAGCGGTTCGACCTTCCCGTCATCGCGCTGGTCGGCGCTCCGCGATCGACGCTCGCGCGCCGTGCGGACGTGGTGCTCGACTGCTCGATCGCCGAGGAAGCCTGTCCCCACGATCTGACGCCCACCGCCTCCTCGACCGCGATGCTCGCCATGGGCGACGCGCTGGCGATGGCGCTCCTGACGCGGCGCGACTTCCGGCCCGAAGATTTCGCCGTGTTCCATCCGGCGGGGAGTCTCGGAAAGCGGCTTCTCCTCACCGTCGCGGACGTGATGGTCACCGGGGAGGGCGTGCCCAGCGTGCCGCGGGACGCCACGATGCGGGAGGCGATCGTCGAGATGGCGCACAAGCGGGGGACTGTGCCGGTGGTGGACGAGGCCGGGCGAGTGATTGGAGTCGTGACGAACGGGGATCTCATGCGCCTCATGGAGGAGACCGACAGCGTATTCTCGATCCCCGTGGAGCGGGTCATGTCGCGATCCCCGAAGACGATCCTCGCCGACGCGCTGGCCGCCACGGCCGTCAACCAGATGGAGAACCACGGCATCGTGGCCATGCCTGTGGTGGATGACGAAGGGCACCTCGAGGGCATCGTTCACTTGCACGACTGCATGCGCGCGGGAGTGATCTGATGCGCTCCATCGCCGGCATCGCAGCGCTGGCTGCTGGTCTTCTGGCGTGCGGTGGCGACGAGCCCACGCGAACAGGAACCGCGGAGCTGCCCGCCGGTCGACCCGGCCTCAGGACTCCCGACCAGGTCGTCGAGAACGGCGAACACGTCATCACGGCGCAGGGCGTCAAGAAGGCAGTGCTCGTCGCCGAGCAGCTCTACTTCTACAACGACCAGGGGAAGGTCTACGGCGACACGATTCAGGTCTCGTTCTACGATGCAGCGGGAGAGTTCCAGTCCATGCTGACGGCCGAGGAGGGCGAGATGAGCCAGCACAGCGACGACATGATCGCGCGCGGGAACGTCGTGGTGCGGGGATCGAGCTCGCGCATCACAACCGAGGAGCTGCATTACGATCCGCAGCGCAACCTGGTCACGAGCGACAAACCCACCGAGATCTTCCAGGCGGGGAACGTGATCCGTGGAAGCGGGGTCGAGAGCGATCCAGCGCTGACCAATATCCGGATCCGCGGAGGCTCGGCGGTGATCCGGTCGGAACCGGAGCTCGGCCGGGAGCCGAGGCGCCAGGAGGCGGAGCCGGAGCCGCCGCGCGAGGAGGCGGAGCCGGAGCAGGAGCCCGGACGCGAGGAGGCGGACACGTCCGGTGCGGCCGCCCCCTAGGGTCCTGTCGATCGCACTCGTCGCAACCGGGCTGTGCGGCGCCGCGGCGGGTACGCTCCGCGCTCAGGCGGACGATGAGCCCGTCGTCATCGACCACGCGAACGTCCTGCGCCGGGTCGTCGAAGGCGATTCGCTGACGTACTTCCTCGAGGGCGCGGTGCGGGCGCATCGGGGGCCGATCCAGATGCGCAGCGACCAGGCCTCGATCTTCCGCGCGAGTCAGGTGGCCGACTTCCAGGGCAACGTCCATTTCTGGGACGCCACGACGGAGATCTACGCGGACCGGCTGCTGTATTACGAGATCACCGACCAGGCGGTCGCGACCGGCAGCGTGCAGGTCATCGATCGGCGGAGCGGCTCGCAGGTGGCGGCCGACACGGTGCTGTACGACCGGGTTCGGGACGTGATCACCGCGCACCCCCGGCCGCACGGTATCGTCCTCCCCCAGGACACGACCGCGCAGGAGGATCCGTTCCACGTCTGGGCGGACCTGATGGTGTTCCACAGCGACTCGACCGGAACGGAGATGGACGGACTCGGCCACGTGCTCATCGAGCGCACGGACATCACGGCCGTGGGCGACAGCCTCCACTACGACGAGCGCGTGAGCAGGGTGGCGCTGCGAAAGGAGCCGCGGGTGGAGACCAGCGAAACGTATCTGACCGCCGAAAGGATCGACGTCCTGCTGGCGGACAACCGGCTGGACGCGCTGGTGGCCCTCGATCAGGCGCGCGCGGTCGACAAGACGGACTCGCTGCCTCCGGCGGTCCCGGCGGCGTTCAATCACGTGAGCGAGCACTCGTTCCTGGAAGGCGACAGCCTCATCATCGAGTTCTCGGACGGCGAGATCGACTGGCTGGTCGCCCAGGGTCGGGCGCGGAGCCTCAACTACGCGCTGGAGTCCCAGCCCGGCCCCATCGAGACATGGAGCGTCAACTATTTGCTGGGGGAGAGGCTCGAGCTGAGCTTCCGCGGGGACACGCTCAGTCGCGTGGTGGCGAGCGGCGGCCATCGTGGAGTGTACCGCAGCGAGGAGGTCCGCAAGGGCGGCCCCGAGAAGCGGCCGAGTGAGTCGATCCCGCTGCCCGAGATGGCGCTCCTCGCGGGGGGCGCGTCGGGACGGATCAGGAAAGCGCCGGACCAACCGGCGCGCGGAGTGCGATGAGCGACGCGATTGGAACGACTCCCCCATCGACCCCTGCCGAGCACGGTACCGAGGCTCTGCTGCCCGATGTCCGAATCCGACCCGACTCGCTCCTGCGTGCGGAGCATCTCGTCAAGCGGTACGGGAAGCGGCGCGTCGTCGACGACGTCTCGCTGGAGGTCCATCCTGGCGAGGTAGTGGGCCTCCTCGGCCCCAACGGCGCCGGCAAGACGACGACCTTCTACATGATCGTCGGGCTCATCAAGCACTCACGGGGCAGGATCTTCCTCGACGGAGAGGAAATCACCCACAAGGCCATGTACAAGCGCGCGCGGATGGGCATCGGCTACCTGTCTCAGGAGCCGTCCGTTTTCCGCAAGCTCACCGTCGAGGACAACATCATGGCGATCCTCGAAACGTGCCCGATGTCGCGGCAGGAGCGAAAGGACCGCCTCGAGACTCTGCTCGACGAGCTGGGACTCAGGCGGGTGCGGAAGACCAAGGCGTATGCGCTCTCGGGTGGTGAGCGGCGGCGGCTCGAGATCACCCGCGCGCTCGTCACCCAGCCCCGCTACATGCTCCTCGACGAGCCCTTCGCGGGGGTCGATCCGATCGCCGTCGACGACCTGCAGTCGATCGTCTCCGCGCTGCGCGATCGCGGGCTCGGGATCCTCATCACCGACCACAACGTGCGCGAGACGCTGTCGATCACCGACCGCGCGTATCTGCTGTACGACGGCAGGATCCTCAAGTCCGGGCCGGCGGCCGAGTTGATCGCGGACCCCGAGGCGCGGAGACTTTACCTGGGCGAAGACTTCCGCCTCTGACGCCGCGCGTCAGTGCGGCTGCACTACGGACAGCTCACCCTGGGCGGCGTCATGGGGCGTGCGCCGTTCGGTGCCCAGGACCTGTAGCGTGGCGAGGAGCGTGTCGGCTTCGTGGCTCGCATCTTTCCAAATGTTCCCCTTGGACTGCTCCCGCGATTTGCCGAACCTTCCGCGCAGCGCGCCGTGAAGGCCGAGATCCTGTGGTACGACCGGGTAGAATCCGCCATAGACAGGGTCGACAAGTCGCTCCTGTATGAACTGCCAATGGCTGCGCAACGCCTCGTGGTACCGCGTGCCGCTATCATTCCGGGAACTTGCGAAGATTGCGAGCACGTTCAGGGCCGCCAGCTGAACCCACCACACCCTGCGCCGGCCGACTAACCTTGCCCCCTCGAGGTGTTCGGGAGCGTGGATGGCGCTGAGGAAGACGTAACCGCCGTCGCTCCGGGCAGCATGTCGCAATGCGTGCTGGCCGATTGCGACGGCGCGCGCCCGCAGGCGATCGCCTTCGGGCACCAGCGAGGCGGCGGAGATCAGACGCTCGACGGCCTGGAAGGCGTAGCCGAACCGCTCGGGCTGAGGCAGGGGGGACCAGTCTTCCCGGAAACCGAAATAGAGATCGCCATAGGGTGTGGTGATGTGATTCAGAAAAATTCCGGCGATCTCCTGTAAACGCCCGGCAGGACCGCGGGCGTTCAGGATCGAAACGATTTCGCTCAATCCCTCCAGCCAGTCGCCATGCACATTCACGTCCCGGAAGCCGATTGCCTCCGCAACGGGGTCGGCCGTTCCCGCTCCGGCCGGCACCTCTTCAGCGGACCGAATGACTCGACCTTCACGTGTCAACCAGCTGTGATATCCCCCATGCTCGTCGTCGTGGGCGCGTGAGTCGAACCACTCGAACGCCTCCTCCGCAAGCCCACGCGCCTCGGGATCCCCGGTAGCCTTGAAGACGACCGCGCATGCCTGTGCCGCATAGGCCGTTCCGTGCGCGTGTTTCGTCCCGCCAGCAAGTGGAGTTCCGTCGGAACCCATGAGTGCGTACCAGCCTCCGTACTGGTGGTCCCACATCACGTCTCGTAGGTGGCGCAGCCCGTGGCGGGCGAACTCGCTGAATCGCTCCTCTTCCGGAAAAGCCAGCGCCAGCCGTGCTGCAGTGCGCATCTGACGCGCCTGGAATTCGAGTAGCCGGTGCTGCGGTCCCCGGTAACGCCAGCGGCGGTCGAAGTCGCAGTCGTATCCGCCTCGCAGTCGATCGACACAGCGCGGGAACCACACATCGATCACATCCCGGCGAAGCACTTCTTGAATCGAAGCGACGAGGTCGTCTAGGTTACAGCTAGCTGGTGGCTTGTCTTCCACCGGAGCTCCGCGGGGGGATCGGCAATTCAAACGTAGCCGAGCCGGGCCATTGTAGGACCGGCGATGTTCATCACCGCTTCCATCTCCTGCTCGGAGAGCCCGTTTCTATGCTTTCCGATGCCATTGTCACGCACGCTTCTGATGCTTGCCTCGGGGAACCCCGCCGGGTCTACGCCCAGCCACTCGGCGAGCCTCGTGAGCTCGCGCCTGGGCTCCCGCACGAGATCTTCGTATCGGATGATGTGAATCCTGTCCCTGTGTCTCTCCATCGTCTCGAGTGCGTCCACCCACAGCCTGGCAACCTTTTCAGCCGTGTCCTGATCTCGTATCCACCGGTGATTACGCCAGCTCGTTCGCGCCATCTTCAGGTGAGAGCTCGTTACATCCCGGCAGTCGCGATAGATCATGACGCTGGAGAGCCCGCTCGTTGGCGCCAGCTTGTCCAGCAGATGCACATATTCAGGCGTCTTGTCGCCCAAGATACCAGCTCGAGGAAACACCTCTCGAAGGGTCGCATCGATCGCCGAAAGATCGATCGGTCCCGATCGGTATCGGCGGATCTTACCTAGATATCTGATCGCAAAAGCGTGACCGCGCGTCGAGATTGCCCATCGCCGCGGCCTGGACATGGTAGACAGCGGACGAAACGTTCTACACTTTAAGATCGGTTGTGCGCGCCACCTGCCAAGAATCCTCCTTCGATATACATGATAGGGTTCATTCAGCGCGGCAAAAGTTCCAAACTCGTGCGTCAACGTCATGTAAGGATGAGCATCGCATAAGTCTCTGAGTAGAGTTGTCCCCGAACGCGGCCGACCTCCAATAAGCAGGAGCCGTGTGATGTCGCGATCATGGGAGCCATTCTTCATGCGCATCGCCTCAACGGTTCCACAGCTGTTCAGGAGTGGCATCATCGTTCGGTATTTTTGCGGCGCCGGCTCGGCGGCGATCGAGCATCAGCTTGAACACCCGTAACATCTGCAGGTCCGCCATGGTCTTTCCGCGTGTCATGTTGTTCTCGTGCCTGCGAACCAGGAGTGTGATTCCTTCCAGCCGAGCGATGCGAAGACCGAGCTCGGCAGCGCGGCCGTACCACTCGGTGTCCTCGCTGAAGCGCAACTCTTCCTCGAACAGACCCACTCTCTCGAAGGCCCGGCGGCGGTACAAGCCTGCTCCGATGTAGTAGGGAAAGACCTCATCGGGATTGATGAAATCCATACCACTGTTCGACTCGCCGTCCTTGAAGAGACGGGCGTATCCGTGGACGACGTCGAGCCCGCGATCTTCGAGGAGCGAATTGACCAAAAGCTGGAGAGACCCGCTGGCCCAGAGGTCGTCCGCGTCCAGGAAGGCGATCAGATCACCCGACGCATCTCGGATCCCACGATTCCGGGCGGCTCCCGGGCCAGCGTTTTCCTGGAACACGTACCGCACATCCCTGTCGAGGCACGCCACGATTTCCGCGGTCTCGTCGGTTGAACCGTCATCCACCACGATGATCTCTATCGAACCGTACTCTTGAGCGACAATGCTCTGGACGGCTTCCGCAATGAACCGCGCACCATTGTAGACGGGGATGATCACGCTCACGAGCGGTTGCGGTTGATCGGCAACCGCTGCCGATCGAATCGGGGAAGCGTTCTCCGGGCCCGCTTTCAAGTAAGACTCGATCGCGGCAGGAATGCCGGTGATCTTCGTGCCCAGATGCAGTCGCCCTACAGGAAGCGTGCCCACCATGCGTTCGAAGAATGCGTGCGTTCCAGGACCAGCTCGCGGCAGCTGTGACATCGTCGTGATGGACGCTGCCTGTTGTAGGTCGAGGGGATTGGCCGCTCCGATGAAACTCTCGCGGGTATCGGCGAAACTCGGGGTGACCAGAGCCCGAAGCGGTAGGGAATGGGGGATTCCCCTCTGCATGGCTGAATCCAAGACGATCAGAGCCTTCCCGTCCTCGAGGAAGTCGGCGGATCCTACGAGAGGGGCCAGGTTCGGAAACCGCGAAAGCTGATCAGCGGTGAGCTTGGCCGAGCAATAGAGCCTGTAGACGCGCGGTTCTGGCTCGAGAGCCACCACCACGTAGTCGTCGCCGAGGAACCGCATCCCAGCCTCGAGACACGCCAGGGCGGTGGTGGACTTTCCGACTCCACCGCGGCCCGTGATCAGGAGGGCGCCCTCGTCGGTTCCCACGGCGGCGGCGTGGACGAGCTGTCGTTTGCTCGCCTCCATCGACCAGTGAAGCAGAGTCCGGAGCGGCGACCCGCGCGTCCAGTTGCCTAAGCAAGCCTTCGATCGCACCCAGAACACACCCTCTCGGCGCTCCACGTCGAAGACGTTGACGGAGAACTCGATCCAGTGAAAAGCGCTCCGGATGCGGGCGCTGCTCATCCCCCAAATGTCTCCGCGCGTGGTGAAGCAATCCCGGCTGATTGGCGGCAGAATGAAGTCGGTGTCGGTCGACTCACTGTCCCAGACGTGAATCCGGAGCGCGGGTTCGTCCTGCGTGGAGACTTCGAGATGCGCCAGCGAGGGTAAGACATATGGGCGCAGGATCTCGCCGGCGAATACCAGCTCGATGGGGATTCCTGCGACGTCCAGTCGTATCCGCAACGGACGCAGCCGCTGTTCGGCCTCTATCGTTCGTTCGAGAATGGCCTCGAGGAAATCGACCTGCGCCGCCTCGCTCAGCTCCGGATGATCGTACTTGAACGCCGTCTCCATCGGCTGCGCTGCGTGAAATGCCTCTTCGTTCATCTGCCGACCGTCCCTTTCCGCATTGAATCGATCTCGATTGCGGCGGCCTCACGCAACGTTTGACTGACCAGCTTTCCCTCGGCCAGGTGGTAGACCGTGTCAGCGAGCTGAACGACTTCCGGATCGTGACTGATCGTGATCACCGTGCGGTGGTTGCCGGTGAGCTCGCGCATGAGGCGGCCTACGGTCTCGATGTCCAGGTGGTTGGTCGGTTCATCGAGGACGAGAACGCGTGGATCGCCGAGGAGCGCCCGGGCAATGGCGAGGCGCTGGCACTCGCCACCCGATAGACGATAGCCTCGTTCGCCGATCGGCGTCTCGTACGCTTGCGGCAGTCTCTGGATGAAGTCGTCGGCGTGCGCCCGCTGACAGGCCGCGGTCACTTCGTTCTCCGACGCGTCGGGGTGCCCGTAGGCGACATTTTCACGAATGGTCCCGTGGAAGAACGCTGGACGCTGGGGCACCAATCCGAAGCTGCGCCTCAACTCGCGCATATCCACGTCGTCGTACTCGAGCTCGCCGACGGCGAGCGAGCCGGCCTGTGGACGATAAAAGCCGAGCAGAAGATGAAGAAGAGTGCTCTTTCCCGAGCCGTTGGGCCCGATGATGGCGACGTTCGAGCCGGGAGGGAGAAAGAGTGAGGCATCGCGTAGGACAGGGGCGCCTTCATACGCGAACGTCACGTTCCGAACCGCAATCCCGGCTCTCAGATCAGGATTCTGCTTTCCGCTGTAGGGCTCCGGCTCGCCTCGCATCATGACGTCTTGCAGGGTCGCCAAGTACTGGCTCACCGCAATCACGTCCGGGATCGAACCGAGGACTGTGTTGGCGTACCCGCCGAGCTGGTTGGCTGCGACGAAAAAGGCGAGAAGCTCACCGATTGTCATCCCACCGGAGGCGACGAGCGCGCCACCCGCGACGAGCAGGCAAATGCCGCCGAAGTTCGTGATTGTGTGCTGGACCTGACCGTGGGTGGCGAACGCCATCGCCATATTGTGGCCGGTTTCGCTCAGGCCATTGATCGCAGAGCGCTGCCGGGCCACCTCATCTTTTTCGTACGCCCGCACCCTGGTGAGGTCGACATGGCTGATCGCAAATCGTACGCCCTTGCTGAATCGCTCGAACGCACGCTGATTGCGGACGACCTGGTTTCTCACGTTGCGACTCGTAATCCGCGTCGCGAACCAGAGCAGCGGTACAAGGAGAAGTCCTAACAGGGCGAGCCGCCAGTCGAGGTAGAGCAGGACACCGGCGAGGACCGGAACGGTGAGGAAAGCCGGAAGGGCGTTGGAAAACAGCTTTTGACTGATCGTTTCGATTCGTTGGGTGTCCTGCACGATCCGCGTATGCAGGTTGGCGTAATCCGCCCGCGTGAAATAGCGCCGCGAAAGGCTGTACAGGCGGGCCATCAAATCGCCCCGCAGTTCTGCGACCGCCCCACGGGTCGCCCGTAGCATGTAAGCACGGAGCAACAGGGACAGGCCGCTAGTCGCCGCCCGAATGAGGACGATTCCTAACCCGATCCAGACCAGCCCCGTTACGTCGCCACGCGGAATAGCAGTGTCGAATGCCCGTCGCACGAGCAAAAGGGCCGGGATGAAAAGCAGCGATTGCAGTGCGGTCGCGAGGGTAGAAATGGCGAGGCTGCCTGTGCGTGGGGAGTAGTATCTCCAGGCGAAGCGCAGCTGCTCTAGTGTGCGGGCGCGCGACGGAAATAGGCGATGGAGAGTCGTCGCAGCCTCCTTCGCAAGGGCGACGGCCACCTCCCGCGGGGTCTCGACGCGATAACGATAGGCGAAATACCCGCAGGCGAATTTCAGTGGATTGCGAGTGCGGACATACCGACAGTAGCGAACGAAAGTATGGGTCCAGTCCCAGCCGAGGTGTGTTCTGGCGTGGGACTTGTGCAATCTCCATTCTTCCATCCGTTCAATCCAGGTCGGCCGTGTGGAGCGGATAGTCTCCATGTGAGTCGCTGGTACTGGCGCCTCATGATGCTCGGCGATGTATTGGATGCCGAGGGCAAACCGGTGCAGAACTCGGTGCCGCTCGGCAGAAGCGAGCAAGCGCGGCCATTCGATATCCCCACCGCGCGCGGCCAGGATCGCGAGGGAGTCGGTGATCCAGCGGATCGGCGGATCCGGGTTCGAGCACAAGCCATGGATTACCGTGTGCAGCAGGGCGTCCTCGGGATGGAGTTGTCGAACCGGGAGTCCTACAAACTCGAGGGGCTCGGACGCGGCCCAAAACCCTGCGTCGGCGTCCTCGTGGGGCGCCTCTTTCAGTATGTGCCAGTGCAGATCTATCGTGCCGAGCCGTTTGTGCTCAAACTCTACGCTATGACTGTACTTGATCCTTGGATCAATAGGTACTCGAGGATTCCAACCGGATTTCATCAGAATCCGTGCTGACGCGTGGACCTGCTCGATACGGATGCATACGTCCAAGTCGCTCATCGCGCGCAGCGATAAGTTCCTATAGTAGCCGAGTGCAATTGGCGCACCCTTGAGGAGCAGCACCTCGACCCCATTATCCCGAAGGGACCGAAGGACGGGCTCGGTTCGGTGAAAGAGCTGGTTCGTTTCCGACCATACCCGCCGGTACACTCCTTTTAGGAGTGCCATTCTGGGGTCGGTGCAGCCGTGGCGCGAAAGATTTCGGTAGGCCAGCGGCAAGATACGGAGGGAGCTCCAGCCGACCTCCTTCTTCAGATCGACGGATCTTAGCCACTCCTGGAAAGCCAAGAGCGACCTGGGGACTTCGCATAACGCGGCGTCGAGAAGAAGCCGCTGGGCGGGTGTGGGCCAAGGTCCATACCGGGTGTGCGGCATCAAGACGTCCCTTGCGGCGCACGCGTAGCGCGATCGCCCTTATGCGCCGCCTGGCGTCTGCGAGCCAACGCAGCGCGCGCTACAGCGAGATAGTCGCCCTGGCTCATTTGCTGCATCAGGCCGGTATTGGTCGCGTGCAGGCGGCGTTTTAGGACCAGATCGGGGATCGAGCGGTTTGGAATGCCGAGATCGTCCGCGCGTGCGATCCAGTCCAGGGTCTCTCCAACGCGCAAGATGGGACTGAAGCCGCCAACCCTCGTGAACGCCTGCCGGCGCACGAGCATCGCGCCCGCCAGTCGTGCTGGCCGCGGATCCACATTCGCGGTTGCGTGCGCACTCGCCAACTCCGGCGAGACATCGGGGCTGATGAATTGCTCGACCCGGCCGTAGGAATAGTCGATGGAATCGTCGGTCATGAGGGCCTCGAGACGAGCGCGCAGGCTTCCGTCGGGCCACACGTCGTCCGCATCGAGGAACGCGATTACGTCGCCCGTCGCCAGGGCTAGCGCTGCGTTTCGGGCCCCGCTGATGCCCGCGTTCGACTGACGGTGAATGCGCACGCTGTCGCCGAAGGTTCGGACGCGGTCCGCGCTTCCGTCGGTGGAACCGTCGTCGACGACTACCACTTCGTGGAGATCGACCCCCTGAGAGAGGGCTGATTCGAGCGCTTCTTCGACGTACCGTGCCGCATTGTGGCACGGGATCAGCACGCTGACTCTCAAGGAAGGGCTTCCTTCGGGATTCGCGATCGTTTCCGTGCCACCGACGCGCGTACGACGTCCAGCAACTGTTGGCTGAATCCCTCTGGTTTCAACGTCGTGCTGGCACTGTGCACGCGCTTGATGACGAGCGTCTCGGGCAGCACCGCGATGGCAAGGCCGCGATCACGCGCCCTGGCGAACCAGTCGGTATCGTTGCTGACACTGAATGCCGGGTCAAACGATCCGACTCGATCGAATGCTTCTCGACGGGCCACGAGCGCCTCCATAATCATCCCCGGGACGGATTGATCCAGAAGCTCTTGACGAAAGCCCGCAGGCGCGGCTTGCCCCTCGAGCACGTGCCGCACGTGGGAGACGCAGATCTGGACCGAGGGATTCTGCGTGAGGAACGCCGCCTGCTTTTCGAGCTTCATCGGGTGCCACAGGTCGTCATGGGAGATGAAGGCCACGCAGTCGCCGCGCGTCGCCCTGATGCCCTCGTTGTACGCGGCAGCGATACCGGTGGATCGCTGAGGGAGAACCCGAGCTCCCATATCGGCGGCGATTTCAGCCGTTCGATCCGTGGACCCTCCATCGACGACCAGCACTTCACGTACCGGATAGGTCGACACGAATACGCTTCGAAGAGCCGCTTCGAGGTACTCTTCGCCATTGCGGACGATGCAGACTACGCTGATCGTGAGACGTCGGGCGTCTTTCCCGACGTTGGGGTGTGCCATGTCAGGCCGCGGTTTCGCTCTTTGGCATCGGCCAGCCCGCGACGTCTACATCGTGGATCGGGTCCAGAAGGAGGAGATCCTGCATGTCCGAATAGACGTTCAGCACCGGGGCATGGAAAGGCGCGCGCGGAGAGCTCGACGGTTTCACAGTGACAGACGGGGGAGGCGCACTGCCCGGAGCGATCAGCATGTGCGACACGAGATCCTGCACGAATTCCGCGACGGCCGCCTCGATGGTCGTGCGATCGGCGGTGTAATTCTCGGTGAGTTGATCGACGAGCTGCGCCACCGAAAGCCCGGCGGCGAGTGCTTCCCAGCAGTCGCTCCCCGTGCCCTCGCTGCTGAAGTACTTGCCCGTCTTCAGGTTCATGATCACAGCCTCGCCATCGATGACGTCGGCCACGACCTCGGGTTTCAGCACGCGATAGGTCTGGTGCATGTATAACGCCTCGCGGATAGGGCCATCCAAAACGGAAGCACTAAAAGAAAAATCACAGCCTAGTTCAGAAAATTAAGAGCGTAAGGCGGAACAACAGAAAGTCAAGGAGCAAAAAAGTTGTAGTGAACTGAAACACTGTGACGATCGCCCACTACTTTTCGTCGGCGCAGGGCTCTCATTCAGCCGCCGTCCAGTATGAGATCGGCAGCACGCCAGGCTATCGCCATAATCGGGCCGTTCGTATTGCCGGAGACCAGAGTCGGCATGATCGAGCCGTCGACGACACGCAGGCCCGAGACGCCACGCACACGGAGTTTCTCGTCGAGGACGGCCATCCTATCCCGACCCATCTTGCAGGTGCCGGCGAAATGCGAGCCTGGACAGCCGGACCGCCGACACACGTCGATGATCTCCTCGTTGGACTGACAAGCAGGCCCCGGAAAGGTCTCCTCTTCGAGAAACGGGCGCAGCGGCGGCTGATGGAGGAGACGACGCGCGTATCGGACAATGTCGACCATGAGTTGACGGTCTTCCTCGGACGACAAGAAGTCGGCGCGGATCTCCGGTGTTACCATCGGGTCGGGGGAGCGAACCATCACGCTTCCCTGGCTCTCCGACCGCAGCGATACCACTACGCATTGCAGTCGTGGTTCCCAGCTGAAGTCTCCGGTGCCGGGGACGACCGCAGATGGAGAGATCTCCAGTTCCGCGTCCGGACGAACGACATCACGGCGGATTCGGAGGAAAGCGCCGATTGAGGGGCCGGTGGACCAGAAGATACCAGTCCGGCGGATGAGGTAGCGGAGGGCACGGCCTCGCAGGCCGACGCTTCTGAGGCGACGGATAGGATCCGCCGATCCAAGAACACGGTATTGCAGCCGCAGGCCCCAGTGGTCGCGCAGGTTCGCACCGACGCCCGGGCTGTCATGGATCACGGGAATATCCAGAGAACGAAGGTGCTGTGCCGGCCCGATTCCGGAGAGCTGCAAAACTTTCGGAGACTGCAATGCCCCGGCACAAACGAGGACCTCCTTTCCGGCACGGAATTCTCGAGGCGTGCCGTTCGTGACGCACGCGACGCCGGTCGCACGCGTGCCGGTGAAGACGACCTTGCCGACGACAGTATCGGTGAGGATGGTCAGATTCGGCCGCTCGAGGATGGGTGCAAGAAAGGCCCGAGCCGCGCTCACGCGTCGGCCGTTCTTGATCGTCGCAGGGAAATACCCGATACCCTCTCCGTCGAGATCGTTGAGATCTTCGCGGTACGGGAGCCCCGCTGAGATTCCCGCCTGAATCACGGCCGCGGACAGCGCATCCGAAGGTTTGCGCAACGAGATGTGCAGGGGGCCGCCCGTGCCACGCATGGCGTTGCCGCCGAGCTCGTGATCCTCGATGCCCTTGAAGCACGGTAGGATATCCTTCCAGCTCCAGCCTATTAAGCCCAAGTCGGCCCAGTCCTCGTAGTCAGCGGGATGTCCGCGGACATAGACCATGGCGTTGATTGAGCTAGAACCGCCCAAGACCTTGCCTGCGATGAACGAGCCTTGCCAGTCCCCGCGATCCGCATTCGCCGTGACGGGAAATGCCCATAGCAGTTGTGGAGCACGATGCGTTCGGAGATACCCCCTCGGCCTGTGAATGAGCGTGCTGGTGTCGGGATGGCCTGCCTCGATCAGAAGTACCGACGTATGCGGGGACTCCGAGAGACGATTGGCAAGCACACACCCCGCGGATCCAGCACCCACGATCACGTAATCGTGGGTGCGCGCGGCGGCCCGCTCGGCTTCTGTATGGATTTTCGACCTCTCAGCCATCCCACTCAAAAATCAGGATGTTCCGGAGCGTTTGCGAACGATCACCTGATAACCCTCGTGCAGCACTTCCAGCGCATCCGCCATCGTTTCGCGAAAGATGTCAATTGCGAGCTGAGGTCGCTTCGCAGGCGAACGCTCCATTTCCCACAAGTAGTCATCGAAGATGAGGATCCCGCCAGGCTTGAGCAGCCTCCACGAGAGCATTCCATCGAGCAAGACTGTACCGGCATCATGGCCGCCGTCGATGTAGATCGCATCGAAGCTCGCCGGTTCCAGGCTGGGCAGAACGTCACCGGACCGTCCTTTCAGCTTACTAGTTTGTTGGTGCCGGTCGACGAGTTGAATGTTATGATCGAATCGCGCCTCGAGGCCCGGTTGAGAGAAGAGGTCGAGGCAGACGAGTTTAGAGGATTCGTCCGTCAGCACATGCTCGAGGAACCAAACAGCCGATCGGCCTTCAAAGCTGCCTATCTCGAGGAACCGCAGTCCCGGTCGTCCTGCTATCGGTGCCAGCACTCGTCTCCAATCCTCCTGAAAACCGGAGACGTAGTCGGTGGTATAGCTCGGGGCCTTTCGGCGAGCGAGGTCCCTTCGTACGCGACGTTCCGCTCTGGCCCGGATCCGAGCTGACACCAGGGCGTTCAGACGTCGTAGCAGAGTCACCATGCGCCGGCCGTGAGGACTCCTACGGAAACATGGCCGATCCGACATTCTTGGGGATGGCTCCGGGTTGCCCGGATGGCTTGCCGCGAGTGGTCAAATGACCGACTCCGTCGTAGGCGAGGGTCCAAGGTAGAGGATCGATCCCGACCGTCAATGAGCCAACGCACATGCCCGCGAAAAGTCGGGATTCCGGGGGGACCCGAACGGCGTCTTCGAGTCGCGGGGCGGCGGAGGATCGACGATCAGGGGGCGACAGGTTGAAACCGGGGCCCGGTTGTCGTATCGTTGGAACAGATCTGGCATGATTCGTGCGGCGGAAAGACCCCGCCCACGTGGACTAGGTCCCCACCACGCCTCGGACGGGTCCCTGGATGGCGCTTCGACAGCAGCTACATCTCACCCAGCGGCAGGAAATGCGGATGAATCCGCGCCTGTACCAGGCGATGGATCTTCTCTACCTGCCCCTCCTCGAGCTCGAACAGCACCTCAAACAGGAACTCGTGCAGAATCCCTTCCTCGAGATGACCGAGCCGGAGGAGGACTTTGCGGAGCAGGCCGAATCCGAGGAACAGGCGGAGAAGGAGGAGGAAGAGGTCGACTGGGAGGAGATCCTGCTCGACGGCTTCGACCCGGGGTACCGCACCGGGCCCACCCGCGAGCGCCCGGACGATGTGGCCGAGAAGGTCGGGGAGACGACGATCGATCTCTGGGACCACCTGCTGGGCCAGCTCTATCAGAACGACGGCTACGGCAACGGAGACATGCGGATCGGGGAAGAGATCATCGGCAACATCGACGAGGACGGCTATCTGACCTGCTCGGTCGAGGAGATCGCCTCGACCATCGACGTGACGGTCGCGGACGTCGAGCGCGTGCTGCGGACGATCCAGCGCTTCGATCCCGTCGGCGTGGGCGCGCGCGACCTCCGAGAATGCCTGCTGCTCCAGGTGGAGGACCGGCTCGGCGAGGACTCGCTCGCGCACCGGATCGTCGACCACCATTTCAACGAGCTGTCGACCCACAAGTACCACGAGATCGCGCGGGCCCTCGGGATCAGCCCGCAGGAGGCGCAGGACGCCGCCGACGAGATCGCCCAGTTCGACCCCAAGCCGGGGCGCAAGTACGACCAGGACGAAGGCGACTACGTGACGCCCGACATCATCGTCGAAGAGGTCGATGGGCAGTACATCGTGACGCTCAACGACGGGGATCTCCCGCGTCTGCGGATCAGCCGCACCTATCAGCAGCTGGCACAGAACGGAGAGTTCAAGGGCAAGGCCAAGGAGTTCGTCCAGGCCAAGCTGAACGGCGCGAACTGGATCATCCAGGCTATCGAACAGCGCCGGCAGACGATGCTCCGTACGATGCACGTCATCCTCGATCGACAGCGCGAGTTCTTCGAAAAGGGCATCCACTACCTCCGGCCGCTTACACTCAAGGAAGTGGCGGACGAGATCGGCATGCACGAATCGACCGTCAGCCGCGTGACCAACGAGAAGTTCGTTCAGACGCCGCGCGGCGTGTTTCGACTGAAGTTCTTCTTCTCGAGCGGTCTCAGTACTGAAGAGGGCGAAGACGTATCCGCGCGCGGCGTGAAGGCGCGAATCCAGGAGCTCATCGACCGCGAAGACCCGCAGGACCCGCTCACGGATCAGCAGATCGTGGAACAACTCAAGTCCGAAGGCATACAGATCGCGAGGCGGACGGTGCAGAAGTACCGGGACCAGCTCGGGATCCTGTCCTCCCGCTATCGCAAGCGCGTGAAATAGTCCGGCGTCCTTCCTCCCGAGGAGCCAGCATGCAAATCACGTTCAGCAGTCGCCACGGTGACCTGCCCGACGCCCTCAAGGAATATGCCCGCCAGGAGGTAGAAGGCCTTTCACGGTACTTCGAGCGGCTGGTGGAAGCAGACATCACGCTCGACCAGGAGGGGCATCGCCATATCGCGGAGGTGCGCATACACTCCTCCAACGACACCCATTTCGCGAGCCTGGAGGCGGGAGACATGCGAACCGCGATCGACGGGACGGTGGCGAAGCTCAAGCGGCAGCTCAAGCGCCACAAGGAGAAACTGAACCGTCGGCAGCTCACGCAGGCGGAGCGGGAGCAGTTGCTCACCATGCGCTACCGCGCCCAGGAGGAAGCGCCACGAGATCCCTCGGTGGCGCCCGTCGATTGGGACCGGATCTCCAGTGCCGAGGCGATCGACCGCTTGAGCGTGAGCGATGAGGAAGTGCTCGTGTTCGTGGACAATGTCGATGGAGCCGTCAAGATCGCCCGCCGCGACGGAGAGGGTTCCATCAGCGTCGTCGAGGCCGAAGCGTTCGAGGTGGACGATCGCTAGCGTGATGAAATCGCTCGCGGAACCCGCACGCTGATCCTCCGATCATGGCGCTGACGGTCGCCAAGCTGCTGGCCCTGAAGGCTGACGTCCTCGGGCTCAGGCTGCTGACGCACGAATCGACCGCTGAGCGCGAGATCCCCACCGACGAGGTCATCTCCCCGGGACTGGTCCTGGCCGGGTTCAGCCAGCGCTTCACCCACATGCGCTCGCAGGTTCTCGGCGAAACCGAGATCACCTACCTGGCATCCCTGACGCTCGAGCAGCGCCGCGAGGCGATCGTCCGTTTCCTGTCCTACGATCTGCCCGTGGTCTTCGTGACGAAGGCCCTGGATCCGCCCGCCGGCATGATCGAGATGGCCAACGAGCGGGGCATCCCGATCGTGTCCACGCGACTCAAGACCGGGGAGTTCTACGGCGCCATCAAGTCGTTTCTGGAGTCCCGGTTCGCGCCTTCCACCTTTCTGCACGGGTCGCTGGCCGACGTATACGGCGTGGGACTTCTGTTCATGGGGCGCAGCGGGATCGGCAAGTCGGAATGCGTCCTCGACCTCGTCGAGCGCGGTCACCGGCTCGTGGCCGACGACCAGGTGCGGGTCACACGCCGCTCGGGCGGAATCCTGATCGGACGCGGCAACTCCGTCCTCGGGTTCCACATGGAGATCCGCGGCGTGGGGATCATCGACATCCGGTCGCTGTTCGGAATCCGCTCCGTTCGCCTGCAGAAGCGCATCGAGGTCATCGTGCGGCTCGAGGACTGGGACGAGAGCACGCCGGTCGAGCGCGTCGGGCTGGACGAGGAGCGAACGGGGATCCTGGACGTCGAGATTCCGCTCGTCCGCGTGCCGCTGAACCCGGGAAAGAACATCACCGTGATCTCCGAGGTCGTGGCGATGAACCACCTCCAGAAGTACGCCGGCGGGCACACCGCCCAGCAGTTCAACGAGCGCCTGATCGAGCGCATGCGCACGCGTGCCGAGACCGAGACATACCTCGAGGAGGATTACGAGTGACGGGGCGCTGCGGGGTGGTGGTGGCGCACGGACGTCTCGCGGACGGCTTGCTTTCGGCGCTCTCGCGCGTGGCCGGCGAGCAGGATTCTCTCTGGGCGCTATCCAACGAGGGCCTGGGCGGCGCCGATCTGGAGGCGGAGATCGCGACGCTCCTCGTGGAGCGATCCGCGGGGCGGGACGCATACCTGCTGAGCGACATGGAGGGCGGCTCCTGCGGTCAGGCCTGTCGCCGGCTCCTCGCCAGGGGCATCGTCAAGGCGATCTTCTACGGCGTCAACCTGCCGCTCCTCGTCGAGTTCGTCTTCCTGCAGGAGGAGTCCTTCGAGAGCTTCGTGGCGGCGGCGGTCGAGAAGGGGCGTCGCGCGCTCGGGGTCCACTCGTGAGCGTGGTCCTGTTCCGGGTCGACGAGCGGCTGATCCACGGCCAGGTGGTCGTCGGCTGGGCCAGGCAGCTCCGCCCGCGACGGATCATCGTCGTGGACGACGCGCTATCGGAGGACGCGCTCGAGCAATCGATCTACCGGACCGGCATGCCGGAGGGGATCGACGCCGATTTCTGGAGCGAGTCGGAGGCCGCCGGCGGGCTGCCGGCGCTGCTGCGGTCGAGCGAGCGGGTTTTCGTTCTGACCGCGGACCTGGCTACCATGGCTCACCTCACGCTCCAGGTGGAAGGGATCGAAGAGGTCAATGTCGGCTGCATCCATCACGGCGGCCGCCGCGTGCTGCCCTATGTGCGGCTCGACGAGGGTGACGAGCGGCTGATCGACGAGATGTCGGACCGGGGAGTGCGGGTCGTCGCGCGGGACGTGCCGAGCTCCTCACCGATGCGACTCGGCGCTCGGGCCCGGGGATGACGGAATGGCAGGCGGCGAGCCTCGTCGCCCTCGGCGCGGTCGTATTCCTCGATCAGTGGCCGGCCGTCCAGTCGATGGCCTCGCGGCCTGTCGTCGTGGGGCCGGGCGTGGGATGGATCCTGGGTTCGCCCGCCGACGGCGTCCTGTGGGGCGCGGCGTTCGAGGCGATGCTGCTCGCCATCCAGCCCGTCGGGGCCGCGCGGTACCCCGATGCCGCGCTGGCGGGTCTCCTGGGAACGGCCGCGGCGATCGTGGGATCGGAGTCCGGGGTCTACCCCGCCGCGTGGGCGGTCGCTGTCGCTGCGGGAGCGGGATGGGCAGGGGAGATCGTCGGACGTCTCCAGCGCCGGTGGAACGCGCGGAC
>DASRVB010000281.1:0-13566 GCA_035687725.1 Gemmatimonadota bacterium | reverse complement strand
GATTACCTGCACACAGGAGGAACGAGAATGTCTCGATCGATGCTTGCCGCCACCGGGCTGGCAGCCCTCGCGGCTGTCGCGCTGGCACCCCGATCTGGATTCGGCCAGAGCGTCGCCCCCGACACCGACGCGATCGCGCGGACGATCGTCACCGAGAACCTCAGGATCGCGGAGGGGGAGAAGGTGCTGATCTCGGGCTCGGTTCGCGACATGCGGCTTCTGGAAGACCTCGCGTTCCACGTTCGAAGTGTCGGAGCATTCCCGCTCCTGACCGTAACCAGCGACCGGCGTATGGAACGCGAGTCCATGGAGCTTCCTGCCCGGCACGACAGCGAGACCAACGCACTCGAGCTTGCGCTCATGGATGCGATCGACGTCTCGTTGCTGGTCGCGCCCGACATGTCCCCGGATCTCATGGCCAACGTTCCGCCCGAACGCTTGGCGGCCCAAAACGCTGCCTACGAACCGATCAATCGTCGAATCCGGGAGAGAGGCGTTCGGTTTCTCGAGCTCGGCAATTCGCTCGCTCCGACTGAATGGCGGGCAGCGCAGGCCGGCATGTCGAAAGACGCCCTGGCCGCCATGTTCTGGGAGGGAGTCGGGGTGGATTACGCGGAGCTCGAGCGCACCGGGCAGGCGGTTCGGGAACGGCTCGAGAATGGGCGGGAGGTGCACGTCACGCATCCCAACGGCACGGATCTGCGTTTTCAGATCGCAGGTCGCCCCGTGTTCGTCAACGACGGCGTGATCTCCGCCGAGGACCGTGAGCGCGGAGGCGCGGCCATCCTGAGCTGGATCCCCGCCGGGGAAGCCTACACGACCGCGGTGCCAGGAAGCGCGGTCGGCGTCATCGTCGTGCCGCAGACGTCCTATCTCGACGATCCCGCGCCTGGCAGCGAGATCCGGAATCTGCGGGTCGAGTTTCGAGATGGGCGGGTCGTCTCCATGACAGGAGAGGGACCCGGCTTCGCGAGCTACAAGGCACTTTACGATGCCGCAGGCGAGGGGCGCGAAACGTTCGGAGTGCTGGACATCGGCTTGAATCCGCGGATCCGGCTCCCGGAAGGCAGCCGCCTCGGATCCTTCGTGCCAGCCGGAAGCGTCACGCTTGCGTTCGGCGGGGACCTCTGGGCTGGAGGAGAGAACGACGTGACCTGGGGGGACGCCCGTTTCCTGTCGGATGCGACCGTAACGGTGGATGGCCAGGCCCTCGTTCAAGAGGGACAGCTGACACCGTAATCGGTCCTTGGCATCAGGATGATCGATTCTCTCAGGGCGATCCCTGCGCGGACGACCCGTTCACCTCCACGACCGTCCGCCACACACCATCCACCTTGCGGTAGACATTCACGTAGTATCCATGATCGGACGCCTCTGGATCGCTCTCGGAACGGGCCGACCAGCGGCCGAAGTCGTATCCGATGTCGCCGGATTCCGCTGCCTCCACTCGGATCGACTCCCAGTCGACGACATACCCCGCTCTCGACATTTCTTCCCGGTGCAGCGCGTCGATCGCCGGCCTCCCTTCGAGCGGCTCCGCTCCGGGATTGACCAGGATGGCGTCGTCCGTATACAGGGCATCGAACGTGGCTGCGTCTCCTGCCCGGAAGGCGACCAGCGCTCTTTGGGCGGTTGCCCGCAATGCCTCTACGTCCTCCGTAACACTCACGGGATCGGACTGAGCCTCGGCAATTGCCTCCGCGGGATCGGGGCCGTTGTCGCCTCGACCGCATCCCAGCACGAGCGCGGCAGCCGACATGAGCATGATGGCTCGCATTTCCATACCTCCAGGTGGAAGGGTCCGGGACTCTGCCCGTATGAAACGGAGGGCAGAGGCTCCATTGCAGTGGACACCTGTTGTCGCCCGCAGCATCGGGTCTCGCGCAAATCCGACCCCGCATCTCGTTACATAGCCAGCGATGGGCCGATGAACGGGACAGTGCATCTGCATGGGCGGCTGGTGTACGACCGCCTGGACGGTCGCTTGGACGCGGCCGCCGAGGACGCGGCGCAGACGCACTTGCGTCGATGCGACCCCTGCATGCGGCTCGAGCGCGAGTGCTCGTACGTCGTCGAGTCCCTGCGCAGGCTCGGGGTCGAGCGGATCCAGCCCCCGGCCGGATACTGGGATGCGTTCTGGGCGCAATGGTCGGATCTATCGGAAAAAGGGCGTTTCTGATACAATGGCTGCGTCGGGACAAGCAGGAGTGTGGAATCCCGCGCTCGTCGCCCGTCCCTCCATCCCAGGCAAATCGGTGGCCTCTACCGGCGACTTACCTCACGAGCTCGCCCAGTTGCTGGACGCTCCGGACGCGTCCTCGGAGGAGAACGCTTGGAAAGCGTTTCTCGACGCCTACAGCCGGCTCATCCTCCACACTCTCCACCGGTTGGGGGGCGACCACGACATCGTCATGGATCGGTACACGTACGTGATCGAGCAGCTGGGGCGAGACGGTCATCGCCGGCTCCGTACGTATGTGCCGAGTCACTGCAGCAAATTCACGACCTGGCTGGTCGTGGTCGTCCGTCGACTGGGACTCGATCATCACCGGAGGCGGTACGGTTCGGCGAACGACTCGGCTGGCGGCAATAGCGACAAGCGAGCCGCCCGTAGGCGGCTGGTGGATCTCCTCGCCGACCAAGTAGACGTGGAGTCTCTGGCTAGCATGGATGGAGCGGCGCCGGACTCGGCAATCCGGCACGAGGACCTCCTTCAGGCGCTTACGACGGCGCTCGATATCCTCGACGCCCGCGACCGACTGCTTCTCCGGCTTCGGTTCGAGCTCGACCTGCCCGCGCGGAAGGTCGCCGACCTGATGGGATTCCCGACTCCGTTTCATGTCTATCGCCGCTGCGATCGCGTCTGTGGAAGAATCCGGGATGAACTCGTCCGGCACGGTGTCCATGACGAGGAACCCTGAATGGCGATGCGTGCAAAGTCTCGCTTCGATCGCGTTTCATACCGTAGATGGACGCCACCGTCTTTCCCCTCGCCCTCAGGACCGTCTTCGTGACGCATACTGAGCATCTCGATCCGGGTCAGACGGCTTCCTACCTCGAGAACGCGTGCGAGGGGGAAGAGAGGTCTCGGATCGAGGCCCACCTGGCGGAATGCACGGAGTGCTGCCGGGAGCTCGTTGACCTCGACCAGACGATCCGGACGATGCCGACTCGCGCAAGAGGCAGGACGGTGATTCCGCTGATCGTCGTCGGGGCGGCCGCGGCCCTCGTAGGCCTGTACGTCCTCCAACCGTCGGAAACCGCGCAGGTCGTCCCCGAAGACGCGCCGATCGTGCAGCGCTCGCAGCCCGAAGAGCGAAGCGGGATCGCGATCCTCGGGCCCGAGGCGGGGGCGGTCGTGGACGCTGGCGAGGTGGTCCTTCGATGGGCGCCTGTCGAACCAGATGCCCGGTATCTCGTCACCGTGACGACCTCGGACGGGGACAGCGTCTGGGCGCTGATGACACCCGACTCCGCGGCGGCGATACCGGTCGCCCTCGAGGCGGGGGGCGAGTACCTGTGGTATGTGGACGCGCTCCTGCCGGATGGCGGAACGGCGACCAGCGGCATCCGTCACTTCCGGGTGCCCGAGTGAGGCGGTGCGCAATCGTGCTCGGGGTCAGTGGCGCGCTGCTGGCCGCCGCGGCTCTGACGCTCCGTCTCCGCGATTCTCCTACCACCGTCGAAGCGACCGCAGATCCGCCGACGGCGATGTCGTCGCTGGATTCCCTCATCGCCTCCGGGGAGCCGCTGTACTGGGACGGCGACTTCGAGAGAGCGCGGGATGTCTTTCAGCTCGCTCATGACCGCGCGGTCGCCGAGGGCGACTCCGCAGCGCGCGCGAACGCCCTCACCTGGCTCGGTCTGGCCGCCTTCCGTCTCGGGGAATACGACGATGCCCGCAACCTGGGTGAGAGCGCCTTGGCCCTCAAGCTCCGTCTCGATCTTGCCGATCAGCTGCCCCGCTCCTACAACGCGCTCGGGCTACTCGCGCTCAGCGAGGGAAGACTGTCCGACTCCGCCGATCTCTTTCGGAAGACCGCAGAGGCCTCTCGGGCCGTCGACGACAAGGAGACCCTGGCCAAGGCCTCGAACAACCTCGGGCTCGTATACACGGATCTAGGGGAATTCGCGCAGGCGCGTCGGGGCTTCGAGGAGAGTGTCCGCGCGGCCCGCGAGCTCGGCGACCCCCTGATCGAAGGCCGGGCCCTCAGCAACCTCGGCATGCTCGAGTCCCGTCTGGGGGACCCGTTCGCCGCGATCGCGCTCTTCGAGGATGCCCGCCTGCGGTATCGTGAGTCCGAAGACGTGACGGGCGAGCAGCACACGCTCGGTCAGCTCGGGGTGGCGTACGCGGCCCTGGGGGAGCCCCGTCGCGCGATTGCAGTCCTCGACAGCGCCCTCTCCCAGGCACGGGAGCACGGACTCCGCCAGGAGGAGGCAAGCGACCTGGAGCAGATCGGGGAGATCCACGGGGAAGCGGGGGATCACCGCCGCGCGCTCGCCTTCTATCGCCAGGCCGCGGAGATCAACGCCGAGCTCGGGCTCGCGATCGAGACCGGCGTGGACCTGCGGAGGGAAGCGCAGTCCTATGCCGCTCTGGGCGACCGGCAGCAGGCAATTGCGCTCGCTAGGCGCGCACTCGGAAATCACCGCGCGGCTGGAGCACCCGTCGACGCACTGGAGGACTTGCTCGTGCTCGCCGATCTCGAGGAGTCCCCGACGGCAGCCTGGCAGCTTCTCGACGAGGCCCGGGAGCTCGCCCTTGAGCTCGATTCGCGCGCCGCCCGAATCGGCGTCATCCTGGCCGAAGCCCGGATCGCGGACGGGTTCGACGAATCCGACCGCGCGCTGGCTGCGCTCACTCGAGCCTCCCCCGATCTTGCGGCAGCCAGCTATCTGACCCTCGCGGAAGTCGAGGACCTTCGCGCCCGCTCGTATGCTCGGCTAGGGCAGGTGCCACTTGCCGCGGCATCCGGGCGGCGAGCCGTGGCCGCGGTGGAGCGCGCCCGCGGCGGGTATGCCTCCGGGATGTTGCGGACATCCCTCCTCCACGACAGGCGCGCTGTTTACTCGAATCTCATCGACATCCTGGTGGAGATGGGCGAGTTCGAGGAGGCCTTCGAGGTGGTGGACGCTTCGAGGGGACGCGCCCTGCTCGAGCACCTGGCCCACCGGGAGTCGAGAGGGCGGATTCCTGCAACGAGGTTCGAGCAGGGTGAGAAGCTCCTCCGCCAGATCGACGGTCTGGCGACGCTCCTCGAGGAGACCGAGGCGATTCCGCCGGACGAGCGGGACGCGGAGCATGACCGGACGGTGGACGGACTCGCTCAACGGCTGGCGGTCGCCAGGGCCGAGTACGAATCCCTGAGGATTCACTCCCGGGAGCTGGATCCCGCGATCGCCGTTTTGGGAGGTCGTCAGGTTTCCACAGCGGAAGTGCAGTCAGAGCTGTTGCCTGGGGAGGCTTTGCTCGAGTATTACATCTCTCCGGATCGGGTCCGGATCTTCCTCGTTACTCCAACCGCGGTTCACCTGTACACGCGACCGCTCGCCTCTGTCGACCTGGCCCGACAGGTTCGTCTGGCTCGCGAGCTCGTGGGCTCCGCCAGGTCAGATGCCGGCCCCGATCCGGACGCGGTCCTGCGGCGACTCCATGGCGAGCTGCTCGGACCGCTCGTCGACAGCCTGGCGCTCCGAGGGATACGGAGCCTCGTCGTCGTCCCCCACGACATGCTCGCGTACGTCCCGTTCGCGGCGCTGAAGAACGGCAAGACCGGTCGTTACGCGGTCGAAGATTTCGTGATCGTCCATCTGCCGTCCGCTGGGGCATTAGCCGCGTTGCGGCGCGATCGCCGGGCCCCCGCCGAGCGCGCCCGTACGCTGGCGCTCGTACCCTTCCCGGACGACCTGCCGGGTTCTGCCATGGAAGGGGAGGCCATCGACCGATCGCACGACCGTGTCTCGATCCTGGAAGAGGAGGAAGCCACCGAGGAGGCCGTGCGCCGCGCCCTGTCCTCGAGAGCGATCGTCCACGTGGCCTCGCACGGCGCTCTCAACCTGCGGAACCCGCTCTTCTCCCGAATCGAGCTCTTCCGGAGGGTCGAAGGGGATCCCGCCGATGACGGCCGGCTGGAGATCCACGAGATCCTCGACTTCCAGATCCAGAGCCCGCTCGTATTCCTGTCAGGGTGTGAGACCGGCGTCGGGGAAGCGTGGTCGAGCGGCTTTGCGCGGGGAGAGGACTACGCGACCCTCGCTTCGGCATTCCTGTATGCCGGTGCCGGATCGGTCATCGCGACGCTCTGGCGGATCGACGATCGCGGAGCGGCCGAGCTGGCAACCCGCTTCTACCGGCACCTCGGGGACCGCGCCCCAGCCGAGGCACTTGCCCTTGCGCAGCGAGACCTGATCGGCTCGGGCACGTACCGCCGGCCCTACTTCTGGGCGGGTTACCGCATCTCGGGAGCGGGAGTCGACCCCGCGGTTCGTTCGGCTTCTGGTTCGACCGGCTCGCAAAAGCTGCTCGTTTCGACGTTTCATGATCCAAACGAACCCTCGTCCGGAGGAGTCCATTGAGAGTTCGCTCGACTTGTTCGAACCGCGCGCTTCTCTGCGCTGCTTTCCTGGCCTCTATCGCCGCGGGCTCCTGCGGGGAGGACGCTCCCCTGGGGTTGGCGGATCGCAAGATCGACGTTGCTGGAAAGCCGCCGGCATCCACGGGTGATCCCACAGTCACGGCTACCGTTCCCAACACGGCTCCACAGGACACGACGCTAGACGTGCAGGTGTCGGGTTCGGGCTTCGACCGTGGCTCGCGGGTCGACTTGGCCCTCGATGGCGTGGTCTCGTCGAGCATGAAGACGAATTCGACGAGGTTCGTCAACAAAACCCGCCTGGTCGCGAATATCACGATCGCGGCTGACGCAGAGGTCGCTCTCTACGACGTCATCGTGACGACGACCAAGGGCAAGCGCGGGATCGGCATCGAGCTCTTCGCGGTCACCTACCAGACGGTTGTGATCGGAACTCTTCCCGGCGACCAAGGGAGCGCGGCTCGCAGTATCAGCCCGTCGGGGGAAGTGGTTGCCTTGTCCTCTTCATTCGGGAGTTCGCGGATCTTTCTATGGAAGAATGGGATCACGGAGGTGGTGGGGCCAGGGGTGTCTTGGGCGATCAGCGGCAATCGGAGGATCGTGGGTCATCGCCCGCAATCTGTCTGGGAGCAGGTCGGTGGAGCCTGGCAGGAGACTGTCTTGCCCACATTGCCCGGCATCAATCAAGAGTCCACTGGAATCAGTACCGACGGCAATACCATTCTTGGGCGAAGCGCAGGAATGCCTGTTTTTTGGACCGAGAGCGCTGGGGAATGGACGGTCACGGCACTACCCCAAGCTCCCGGCGGTCCGCACGGAAGGGCCTTTGCCAGGGATATCAACGCGGATGGGATGATCGTCGGAAGTGACGGAGTGTCTGCCGGGGTGTGGGTCGAGGATAATGGTTTCTGGATCTTCCACGCGCTGGCCTCCTTCCCGTCGGGGACATGGGCCGTGGGTTGGGCCATCAATGACAACGGTGACGTCGCCGGGTGGAGCGAGGACGATGCACAGGGCGGCTTTCAGCGCGCACTGATCTGGCGTAAGACTCCGACGGGATGGGCGCCACCAGAGCCCCTGGGAACACTGGGTGGCGTGGCTCACGGGATCAACAATGCCGGCCAAGTCGTAGGGTACAGCCGTGTTTCCGAGCAACCGATTGTAACCCATGCTTTCCTCTGGACCGCGGGGGAGATGCTCGACATCGGCAGGCAGAATGTCGACAGCGCTGCCTATGACATCAACGATTCCGGCCAGATTGTCGGAGTTTCGAACGGCTCCGCGGTCCTGTGGGCTCCACAATGAGCGACCTTCGTGCGCTTCGCATCCTTGGTCTGATGGTATGTCTTTCCTGCGGCCTTTCTTGTGGTGAAGAGGGCTTGATCGCACCTGGAGAACGGTCGATCGATCTGACTGGCAAGCCGTCGGCGCCATCCACTGCGGATCCTACCGTGACCGCGACCGTTCCCAACACGGCTCCACAGGACACGACGCTAGACGTGCAGGTATCGGGTTCGGGTTTCGATCGCGGTTCCCGCGTCGACATGGCACTGGACGGTGTCGTGACTCCAAGGGTCAAGACGAACTCGACCCGCTTCGTAAACAAGTCCACGCTGGTGGCGAACATCACGATCGCCGTGGACGCTGAGCCCGACCTTTACGACGTTCAGGTCACCACGACTAAGGGCAAGCGGGGGATCGGGATCGAGCTCTTCGAGATCTCCTACGCCATGACCTTGTTGGGCACTCTCCCCGGCCTTGACGGGAGCGCTGCCCACAGTATCAGTGAGAGCGGAGAGATCGTAGGAGGATCGGTAAGGAGCGTCGGATCCTACTGGGACGAGAGGATCTTCATCTGGAAGAACGGTGTCATGGAAGAAGTAGGACCAGGAGCTGCGATCGCTGCCAGCGAGAACCGACGGGTCCTTAGCCACAGAACCGCCTCGGTCTGGGAGGAGCTAGGCGGGGTCTGGCAAGAGACGTTCCTTCCAACCATTCCCGGGACATCCAGCAACGCTAACGGCATCAGCTCCGACGGCAGATTCATCGTCGGCGGCTCCGGTGGACGTGCTGTGCAGTGGAGGGAAGTCGCGGGGAGCTGGACGATCGAGAGCCTGCCGGGCGGGGCAATCGCCGTCAACTCGGACGGGTTGACCGTGGGCACGGGCGGGGTCTGGACCAAGGAAAGCGGCGCCTGGACCTTCTATGCGCTCGCCCCGCTGCCCGGAGGGACGGATGTCCTGGGATGGGCAATCAACGACTTCGGAGACGTTGCCGGTTCGGATCGAGATGGGTCGGGGTCGGGCCGAGCAATCCTCTGGCGGAAGACGTCTGCAGGTTGGGCTGCGCCGGAATATCTCGGAACACTCGGCGGCAGCAGCTCGGCCACAGGGCTCAACAACGCGGGCCATGTCGTTGGTTTTAGTGATGTGCCGGGGGAAAACCGAGACGGTCGGGGCCAGCAGCGCGCCTTCCTCTGGACGCCAACCGAAGGCATGGTCGATCTCGGGAACCGGGACACGGACAGTGTCGCCTGGGACATCAACGATCTCGGGCAGATCGTCGGATCCAGTCGCAAAGCAGCAGGTGGAAACGAGTCCGTGGCAGCCCTCTGGGAGCCGCTATGAGGAGCCGCGAGATACCAGCCCACGGTAAGCGACTGACCTGGGTCTTGATATTTGCTATGGCACTCACCCTTATGGGCTGTGGGGAGGAACAACCCGTCGGGCCCGCGGATCGAGGACTCGATTCAGCCGGCAAGCCAGTCAGCGGTGATCCGGTCGTGAATTCCACCGATCCCAGCGGCGCGTCGCCTGACACCACCCTCGTCGTCCGAGTCCTCGGCTCCGGCTACGATGCTGGGTCCGTGGCCAACTTCGCGCTCGACGGGCAGACGATCCCACAGGTCCGCACGAACTCTACCACCTACGTCAGCTCCAGGGAGCTGCGCGCGAACATCACGATCGACGCCGACGCTCCGACGGATCTCTACGACGTCATCGTGACGACATCGAAAGGGAAGCGCGGGATCGGGATCGAAAAGTTCGAAGTATTCATCACGGCCACTCCGTTGGGGACGTTGGGCGGGGCCAGCTTTGCCACCGCGGTGAATCGCCATGGCGAAGTGGCTGGTTGGAGCGAATACCGGCGCCTGAGTGGCCGACCCCACGTGTTCTACTGGTCCGCGTTGAGCGGAATGGAGGACTTGGGAGAAGGGGGAGTAGGAGACATCAGCGACGCCGCGGACATCGTCGGTGCGCAGCGGTCCGGCAGCAACTTCCTGCAAGCGGTGACGTGGACGCGAAACGGATTGGGGCTGTGGTCGATGCAGGTCCTGCCAGTTCCTCCGGGGTATAAGTCCGACGCGCACGCGATCAGCCCCTCAGGCATGTACATCGCGGGAAGTGTCGGCTCCAGCTCGCCCTACGAAGCGCCAGCGGTTTGGACCAGGTCCGGAGGGATCTGGTCGATTTCGATCCTCCCCTCGTCCGGTTCCGCGGTGGATGTCAACGACGACGGCCTCGTCCTCGTGAGCGGCTCCCGGGCCGTCGCGATCTTCCAGTCCGGGATCTGGACGCTTCACCAACTGGCCGTGCCCCCTGATGCGCCGAGAGGCATAACCGTCCGCACTATCACCCGCGCGGGCGACGTTCTCGGAGGCACATGCTGTGAACAGCTCGAGGTGCGGCCGCTCGTCTGGCGTCGCACGTCGATTGGCTGGTCGACCGCCGAGGAAGTACCCGCGATCCCGCCCGGGTCCGCCGTGACGGGCATGAACGATGCCGGATACATCTCGGGCGCCTACATCGACAGTCGCGGGGAATGGCGGGCATTCCTCTGCTGCAGCGGAGGGCTGGTGGATCTCGGAGCCCCGGGAGGCAGCACCAGCATCGTGCATGGCATTGGGCCGGCTGGGCACGTCGTGGGGCAGAGTGGATCGTCGGGCAAAGCGAAGGCGTACCTCTGGACGGTCCCCTGGGCAGCGTCCCCCCCATGACACGATCGCCATATCGTGGACGTCACCATCTGATGTGCCTGGTCCTTCTGTTCGCGGTGCCTGGGTGTGTCACTGTCGATGGTGGGCAGAGTCCCACCTCCACTGATGAAAGTAGCGCGATTCAGGATTCGCTACAGAAAGCGTTCGACGCTATCACACGATCGAGCACGAAGCACGAAGGCCTCTTCACCCTCTATCAGGACACGCTGACTGGTTCACTCCACATGGCGATTGCACCCGTGCAGGTTGGGCGCGAGTTCCTCTATTTCATCCATACCAACGGCTCAGCACCATCATCAGTGAGCAAGATGGATCGGAGTACGACCACCTCTCTCAAGCATCTGCTATGGCGAATCCCTTGACAGTCCGTGGGATCCTGCGCGCAAGCAGGGCAGGCAACGATGAAACCCGCGCCCACAGGACACACCTGCTCTTCTTGATTGAGCGGGCTCTAGATCCCCAGTCAGATCGACAGGTTGCCAACCGGTAAGAACCGCGCGGGACACAGCTATTCGCCATTCATCGTCACGTCCCTTGGCGAAGCTGCATAGGGAGTCGCCGGTTTTCGCGGTTAACCAGCCTGCATTGTTTCTTCCGCTCCCCAACACAAGTTAACCGTGACCTCTTCTCTGCGGACGCAAGAAAGTTGCAGGCCCTCGTTATACAAGAGAGCACACACATCGGTCGGTTGCGTCTCACCCAGGAGGCTAGATGAAACTCCCTCTCCCGTTAGTGGCCATCGCGATTCTCTTCGCGGCATGCGAAGACATTACCAACCCGGAGTTCGCGGGGGTTTCGGAAACCGGAAATCCCACAGTAAAGCTTCACTCTACCGGCGGCCTGGTGGGCTGGTGGTCGGGAGACGTGGACGGAAGCGATGAGACGGGCTCCCACAATGGAGTTCTCGAGGGCGGCCTGACGGGGGCCAACTCCGGGGGCAAGCGGAACGGGGCCTTCGTGTTCGACGGGGGAAACGACGGACTGAGAATCACCAATGTCCCCGAGCTCGACTTCACTCAGGAAAGCAGCTTTACATTCGAGGCGTGGATCAACAGCTTTGGCCCCACGAGCGTCGAATTTCAAAGCATCATTGCCACGAACTACGCCTGCAGTCCGACCTATCAGACCCTTCACTATGTTGATAATCAGGTGCACTTCTGGGTGCGCGATGCGAACAATGTCGCCGCTGTCGTCGTCTCCCCAGCGATGATACCGCCGAACACTCTTCACCACGTTGCCGCGGTCAGAGAGGTCGGAGCGCAGACATTGCTCAAACTGTACGTCGATGGCGCGCTTGTAGCTACAGCGCAGGACCTGACGACGGCCCCCTTGGCGCTCAACACAGATGATTTCATTGGGCGCAACTTTCCCTGCGAAACGACTCGGCAATTCAACGGGGTGATCGACGAGGCGAAGATCCATCTCCGCGCGTTGTCGGACGCCGAGATCCAGTGCGCTTACACCTGTGACGACGAGCTGCCACTTGTTTCGGATGTCGAAGGCACTCCGAGCCGTGTCGGACCGAGCACTCCAATAGAACTAACAGCGCGCCTGGATGATTCCGGTACAGGAAACTCCGTCATCACAGGGGCCGAGTATCAGATCGATGGAGGCAGTTTCGTTTCCATGGATGCTGCAGATGGAACGTTTGACGAGGGTGTGGAGGATGTCGCTGCAACCGTTCCCGCATCCTCCCTGAGCGGGATGCATGAGATATGCGTTCGAGGAACGGATCGTTGCAACAACAAGAGCAACGAGGAGACATGCATAACCGTCGTGCTCGACGATCTGGGGCCAGCCACTTCACTCACATCCGCTGCTCCAAACCCTGTTCAGGTGGGTGCGAGTGTCTCGCTGAACGCTTTCGTGGATGACGGGGAAGCCGATGGCTCCACAATCGCTGCGGCCGACTACAGCATCGATGGTGGCGCCTTCGTGGCAATGGGATCCACGGACGGCAGCTTCGATGAGACAGAGGAGAGCATAACGGCAACCATCCCAGCGTTCGGCGCTACTGGTGTCCACGACGTTTGTGTACGCGGAGTTGACGTCGTCGGAAATGCGGGGCCGACGGAATGCATGCTGATGGCCGTCTTCGATCCCACTGCCGGTTTCGTCACGGGGGCCGGCTTGATCGAATCTCCCGTCGGCGCTTATGTCCCGGATCCGTTGGCGATTGGCATGGCCCGCTTCGGATTCGTGTCGCGCTATCAGAAGGGTACCACGGTTCCCTCCGGCGATACCCAGTTCATCTTCCGGACAGTAGATCTGGAGTTCCGCAGTACATCCTACGAATGGCTGGTGATCGCCGGAGCCCGCGCGCAGTTCAAGGGCCGCGGCACCATCGGTGGATCGGGTGATTATGGTTTCCTGCTCACGGGGATCGATGGCCAACTCAGCGGCGGGGGTGGAACCGACAAGTTCCGGATCAAGATCTGGGACCTAAGCGACGGAGACTCGATCGTCTACGACAACAAGCCTGGCGCGATGGACAGCGGCAACGACGCCACCCAGATCAAGGGAGGGCAGATCAACATCCACTCGCAGTAGCAGGAAGAGGAATGTGGCATGGGGGTGGGCCGAGATTTGCCGATCCACCCCCCACCAAGTGCTGGGTGAACCATATTTCCAAACTAGAGTTAATGCGCGACACGTTAAGTACTGGTTCAGTTCATGGTCGGTATTTTCGGGGCCCGCCCTGGCGGGCTTTCCCACCTATCCACGCTGCCGTTACGGCAGACCCGAAAGTCGACACGTGGTATTGAGAATGGACCTAAAATCGCGGCAAGAACGCCGCGAGATCAGTCGAGGGATGGGATGATGATCTCGCGCGCGAGGCGGGCTATCTCGACGGGGCCGAGGACGACGGCCTCGCGCTCGAAGAGCCCTTCCACGGCCGCGCGGTGGACGCGGATCTTGTAGCGACTGACCGCGAGCCCGCCGACAGCGAGGACGCTGTGGCCGCCGTTGGGC
>DASRVB010000280.1:0-8186 GCA_035687725.1 Gemmatimonadota bacterium | reverse complement strand
CCGCGGTCGGCGCGCTCGGCGCAGAGGACGAGGACCGGGCCCTCGGACGCCGACATCGCGATCCGCGACCCGGCGGGCAACCGCAGCGCGGAGTCGAGGACGACCCGCAGGGGCTGGACCGGCGGCCAGGGCGGAGTGTCGGTGTCGCCCGCGAGGTCTCGCGGAGGCGGCCAGTCGCGTACGGTGAGGAGCGGATCGTCCGCGAGCGCGGTGCCGATCCCGATCACGATCGCGGTGTGGCGCCGGCGCAGGCGATGGACGGCGCGGCGCGCCTCCTCCCCGGTGATCCAGCGCGGACCCCCGGCTCCGCGCGTCAGCCGGCCGTTCAGCGTGATCGCGCTCTTGAGATGCATGAGGGGCCTGCCGCTGCGGACGAAGTGGAGCCAGGGCTCGATCAGGAGCTCGGCCGCGCGCGCGCGAACCCCAGCGCGAACCTCGATCCCCGCCTCCCGGAGCCGCCCGGCTCCTCCCCTTCCCGTGTGCGGGTCCTCGACGCCGAAGGCGACCTCGCCGATGCCGGCCGCGACGAGCGCGTCGACGCAGGGCGGGGTCTTCCCCTGATGGGCGCATGGCTCGAGCGTGACGACCGCGACCATCCCGCGCGGGTCGCCGCCCGCGGCGCGAACCGCGTTCAGCGCCTCGATCTCCGCATGGTTCTCGCCGGCCCGCCGATGGAACCCCTCCCCTAGAATCCGGCCGTCGCGAGTCGCGATCACGCACCCGACCATGGGATTGGGCGCCGTCCCGCCCCCGCCGCGCTCGGCCAGAGCGAGCGCGCGATCCATGAGCGGGTCGAGAAGCGCGTCGTCGATCAAAGGCCGGCGCGGATCGCGAAGGTCGCGAACACCCCGCCGTCGTAGACGCCGCCCTCGATCGAGGCGGTGAGGAGCAACAGCGAGAGGTCGGTCCCGACATAGAACACGTGGTGGGTGCTCGCCGGATCGATCGAGCCCCGGATCTCCGTGCCGGGGGTCGAGAGCTCCGCCGGAATCACGTACGAGGCGTCGATCCGTGTGCGGTCGATCCCCGCGCCCGCGTAGGGTGAGAGGACCACGAGGTCCTTGGAGATGTCCGCGCGCAGGGACGTCACCGCGACGTCGCCGCGGAACGACACCTCGTCTGCCTCGCCGTAGGCGATCTCCTCGGTCCACGCCTGCTCGAGCGCGACGCTGACCGCGGGCGTCAGGGGCGTTTCTCCGAGGAGTCCGACCCGCACGCCGATCCCATAGAGATTCGACGCGTCCTCGATCTCGTCGCGGGCGGTGACGATCCCCAGGCGCCCGAGGAGGTCGACCGATCCCGCGCCCCCGATCGCGCTCCCGGACGGGAGGCCCGACGTAAGGCCGACCGCTACCCGCGCGCCTGCCGTCGGCAGCAGGAACTCGATGGTGCCGGATTCCCGCTGCGGATCCTCGATGTCGACGCGCGTGATCCCTACTCCGAGTGAGGCCAGGAAGTGGCCGAGGCCCCCGGTCGTCGCGGCGGGCGCCGTCATCGGGCTCCCGCCTGCCACGGTCTGGCCCAGGCCGCGCGCGGCGTCATCGACGGCGGCGCGGACACGCTGCTCGGAGATCTCCTGCGCGCTCGCTCCGCCGGCCAGCGCAGCGATCCATGCCAGGAGCAGGGCCGCCGGTCTCAGTCCCACGCCACCCCATCCCCCTTCACCACTTCCCCGATCTCGATCGCGGACGTGCCGGCGTCGGCGCACTCGCGGGCCACGCGCCCGACCTCCCGCCGATCGACGTACAGACAGAATCCGATCCCCATGTTGAAGACTCGAACCATCTCGGCCGGCTCGATGTTCCCCTCGCGCGCCAGGAACTCGAACAACGGCGGCGGCTCCCACGCGTCACGCGAGAGTCGCACCCCGACGCCGGGAGGCAGCGTCCGCGGCAGGTTCCCCTCGAAGCCGCCGCCGGTCACGTGCGCGCACCCGTGGAGCGCGGCATCGTCGAGGAGCGGAAGCACGACCGGCAGGTAGGACCGGTGGACGGCCAGGAGCGCATCCGCCCAGGTGCCGGCGCCCCAGGGGACGGGGTCGGCGATGCTGCGCCCACCCGCGAGCGCGACCTTCCGCGCGAGCGTATAGCCGTTGGTGTGGAGACCGCTCGACGGCAGGCCGAGGACCACGTCGCCGGGCTCGACCGCCGCGCCCAGGCGATCGAGCCGGGCCCGCGGGGCGACGCCGACGATGAAACCGGCCAGGTCGTAGCCGTCGGCCTCGTAGACGTCCGGCATCTCCGCGGTCTCGCCGCCCAGGAGCGGGATCCCGTTCTCGCGGCAGCCGGCGGCGAACCCCGCGACGAGCGCGAGCGCCACGTCCTCGTCGAGGCGTCCCGACGCGATGTAGTCGAGGAAGAAGAGCGGGCGCGCGCCCTGGGCGAGCAGGTCGTCGACGCAATGGTTCACGAGGTCCTTGCCCACCGTGTCGTGCCGGCCCGCCGCGCGCGCGACCAGCACCTTCGTGCCGACACCGTCCGCGGACGCCACGAGCACGGGGTCGACTTCGCGCACGCCGGCCAGCGTAAAACAGCCACCGAACCCGCCCAAGCCCCCGACCACTCCCTCGGCGGGAGTCGCCCCGACGATCTCCTTGAGTTTTTCCTTGAAGCGATCGGCGGCCTCGATGTCCACGCCGGCGGCGCGGTAGGCGGACGCCGGCTCCCGCGGCTCAGGCATTCAGCAGGATCGGCGCGTGCTCGAAATGGGTGAGGCGCTTGTACTCCTGGAACCGATCCTCGATCTCGTGCGGCTCGAGGTCGACCAGCTTCTCGGTGGAGAACGCCTCGCAGCAGAGCGATCCCATCGTCGAGCCGTAGATCGTGGCCCGACGGATTCCTTCGGGTGATCGGTCTCCGGTGGCGGCCAGGTACCCCATGAATCCCCCGGCGAAGGAGTCGCCGGCGCCCGTGGGGTCGACGATCGAATCGAGGGGCAGGCCAGGCACGGCGAAGATCCCTTCCCGGGAAAACACGACCGCGCCGTCCTCGCCCTTTTTCGCGACCAGCAGCTCGGGACCCATGTCGAGGATCCGTTCCGCCGCCTTGAGGAGGACGGGCTCGTCGGCCAGCTGCCGCACCTCGGAGTCGTTGATCAGCAGGATGTCGACCCTGGCGAGCACGGCCCGCAGCTCCTCGGGCGTCCGCTCGATCCAGTAGTTCATGGTGTCCAGCCCGGCCACCTCCGGGCGCTCTACCTGCTCGAGGACGTCGAGCTGGAGCTGCGGGTGGATGTTCGCGAGAAGAACGTAAGGAGTCTTCCGAAAGCGCTCTGGGATCCGCGGCTGGAAGTCGCCGAACGCGCCGAGATCGGTGAACGTCGTCTCGCGGGCGTTGAAGTCGTAGCCGTACTTTCCGCCCCAGCGGAACGTCTTCCCGTCGACGGTCTGGAGCCCGGCCAGGTCGATCCCGCGCGAGGACAGGAGATCGATGTGGCTCGCTGGGAAGTCCTGCCCCACGACGCCCACGAGCTGGACCTCGGTGAAATAGGACGCTGCCAGGCCGAAGTAGACGGCCGCGCCGCCGAGCGCGGCCTTCCGGTGGCCGAATGGCGTCTCCACGTCGTCGAGGGCGACCGATCCGACTACCAGGATGGGCATGCTCGATCCTCCTACATCGTCTCGGGGGCTGCGACTCCCAGCAGGAGGAGCCCCTCGCGCAGCGCGTTCGCGCAGGCGCGGGCAAGCGCCAGGCGGGCACGCGCCAGCGGCTCGTCGTCCACCAGGATGCGATGGTCGTGGTACCAAAGATGGGTCCGCCGGGCGAGTTCCTCCAGCGCGTCCGTCAGGCGGTGCGGCTCGAGGGCCTCGGCGGCGTCGGCGACGACGTCGGGAAGGTCGTCGAGCGCCCGCAGGAGGTCGAGCTCGCGCTCGGCGTCCAGCTGGTCGAGCGAGCCCGGAACGCCGACGACCGCGGGGTCCCACTCCGGGCGCTCGTTCCTCGCGAACACCCCGGCCAGTCGCGCGTGCGCGTACTGCACGTAGTACACGGGGTTCTCGTCCGACTGCCGGCGGGCCAGGTCCAGGTCGAATGTCATATGGGTGTCGCCTTTCCGCATGAGCAGGAACCAGCGGGTCACGTCCACGCCCACGTCGTCGAGGAGCTCGCGCAGCGTGACCATGCGGTTCTTCCGCGTCGAGAGCCGCACTTCCTCTCCGTCCTCGACGAGGCTGATCTGCTGGTAGATGACAGTGCGCAGCCAGTCGGCCGGATAGCCGAGGGCCTCGAGGCCGGCCTGCATGCGGACGGCATAGCTGTGATGGTCGGCGCCCCAGACGTCGATCGCCTGATCGAACCCCCGCTCGTGCTTGTCCCGATGGTATGCGAGATCGGGGAGCAGGTACGTGGGGTGGCCCGTGCTCTTGACGAGCACGCGGTCCTCGGTGTCGCCGTAGTCCGTCGCGCGGAGCCACGTGGCGCCGTCCTTCTCGTAGGCGGCTCCGAGGGCCTTGAGCTCCTCGAGCGTCTGCTCCATGCGGCCGTCGCGGTACAGCGTGGACTCGTTGAACCAGACGTCGAAGGAAACCCGGAAGCGCTCGAGGTCCTCGCGGATCCCCGCGCTGATCCGCTCGCCGGCGAACGATCCGAACTCCGCCACGCACTCCTCGGGGGAGACGTCCCGGAAGGCGTCCCCGTGGAGCCCCGCGAACTCCCGCGCCAGATCGGCGATGTACTCGCCCTGGTATCCCTCTTCGGGAAACGGGTAGTCGGGCTCCGTCATCTGCCGGTAGCGGGCGTGTACGGACGCCCCCAGGATATCCATCTGCCGTCCCGCGTCGTTGAAGTAGTACTCGCGCGTGACGTCCGCGCCCTGGCTCGCCAGGAGCGCGGCGATCCCGTCCCCGAGCGCCGCGTTTCGCGCATGCCCGACGTGGAGCGGGCCGGTCGGGTTCGAGCTCACGAACTCGACGTTGATCCTCCTGCCCGCGAGGCGGGTGGAGCGCAGATGGCCGTCCGGATTCTCGATCAGCCGCCGGACGACGTCCTGGAGGTAGGGGCGAGCGAGCCGGAAGTTGAGGAATCCCGCCCCCGCGACCTCTGGCTCCTCCCATCCCGCGGGGTCGAGCGAGAGCGCGGCGGCGAGCTCGGAGGCGATCTCCCGCGGCGCCCGCCGTAACGGGCGGGCCAGGGCCAGGGCCACCGGGCTCGCCCAGTCGCCCCTCGCCCGGTCGTTCGGGCGCTCGACCGCGATCTCCTCGGCGGGCCAGCCCCGCTCCACGCAGAGAGCCGTCAGCCGCGAGCGGAGCTCGTCCCGCGGCCTCATCGCCTTTTCTTCTTCGCTCCCCCGTGGGATTTCTTCGCCGCCACCGGCTCGGCGGCGGTCTTGTCGGCCACCGACTCAGGGCCGGGCTTGCCGGCAGCCTCCCTCTCGCCCGCCGGCGCCTCCTTCTCGCCCGCCGGGGCGGCCTTCTCGGTCTCGGCCTTGTGCTTCGAGCGGTACTCCGCGCTCCTGTAGTCGGTGATGTAGAAGCCCTCGCCCTTGAACAGGAAGCCCGCCCCGCCCGAGATCTGGCGCTCGCCGCGGCCGCCGCACGCGGGGCATTTCCGGGTCTTCACGCGGCTCGTCATCTTCTCGAAGTGCTCGAACTGCCGGCCGCAATCGCGGCAACGGTAGACGTATGTCGGCATGCCCTGGATTCCTCCGTCGCTAGATGCCGGCGGGGTCGCTGTAGGTTCCGAACTCCGCCCGCAGCACGTCCGCCACCTCGCCCACGGTCGCGCCCGCCGCGCAGGCGGTGCGGATGCGCGGGAGCAGGTTCTCGCTGCCGCGGGCGGCCTCCCCGAGCCGATCCAGGGACGCGGCCGTCCGGTCGGCGTCGCGCGCCTCGCGCCACCGGGCGAGTCGCTCCTTCTGGCGTTCGGCCAGCGCGTCGGAGTCGACGCGCGGGATCCGCGGCTCGACGTCCTCGGCCGTCTGCCACCGGTTCACGCCCACCACGACCTCCTCGCCGCTCTCCACCCGGCGTTGCTGGTCGTACGCCTCGCGTTCGATCTCTGCGCGGAAGAACCCACGCTCGATCGCGGCGATCGCACCACCCATGTCTGCGATGCGGCCGAGGTAGTCGCGGACGCGCTCCTCGAGGTCGGCCGTCAGGCGCTCGACAAAGTACGAGCCGCCGAGGGGGTCGGCCGTATCCGCCACCCCGCTCTCGTGCGCGAGGATCTGCTGTGTCCTGAGAGCGAGCTCGGCCGACTCCTCGGTCGGCAGCGCCAGCGCCTCGTCGTATCCGTTCGTGTGCAGGCTCTGAGTCCCGCCGAGGACCGCGGCCAGCGCCTGGAGCGTCACCCGCACGACGTTGTTCAGCGGCTGCTGGGCAGTGAGGGTCGCGCCGTCGGTCTGGGTATGGAACCTGAGCCGCGCGGCATCCGGATCGACGACGCCGAACCGCTCGCGCACGAGCCCGGCCCAGATCCGACGCGCGGCGCGGAACTTCGCCACCTCCTCGAAGAGATCGTTGTGGACGCCGAAGAAGAAGGACAGCCGGCCGATGAACTCGCTCGCCTCCAGGCCCGCCGACAGCGCCGCCTCGACGTAGCAGATCGCGTTCGCGAACGTGAACGCCACCTCCTGCGCGGCGGTGGCGCCCGCCTCGCGGATGTGGTAGCCGGAGATCGAGATCGGGTTCCAGCGCGGCGTCGCGCGCGCGCACCACGCGAACGAGTCGACGACCAGTCTCAGGCTCCCCGCGGGCGGATAGATGTACGTGCCGCGGGCGACGTACTCCTTGAGGATGTCGTTCTGGATCGTGCCCCTGAGCACGGAATGCGGCGTGCCCTGCTCCTCGGCGACCAGCGTGTACAGTGAGAGCAGTGTCGTGGCGGTGGCGTTGATCGTCATGGAGGTCGAGACTTCCGCCAGCGGAATTCCGGCGAACAGCCGGCGCATGTCGTCCAGCGTGTCGATCGCCACCCCGGTCCTCCCGACCTCGCCCGCGGCGCGCTCGCTGTCGGAGTCGTACCCCATCTGGGTGGGCAGATCGAACGCGGTCGACAGGCCGGTCTGTCCGTGGTCGAGCAGGAACCGGAAGCGGGCGTTCGTCTCCTCGGCGGTGCCGAAGCCCGCGTACTGGCGCATCGTCCACAGGCGCCCGCGGTACATGTTGGGGTAGATGCCGCGGGTGAATGGAGGCTCGCCCGGCCAGCCCGCCACGGCCGGATCGGCGTCGCCCGGACCGTATGCAGGCTCGACCTCGAGGCCGCTCGAAGTCTCGAACCGGACCTCCCGCTCGGGGTTGTGCGCGAGGTGGGGGTCGAGCGTGCGCCGCTTCCACGCGGACTTGTCGGACGTCTCGCTCACGGGTCTCCGGCCGGCTCCACCACTCCGGACGGCTCCACCACGCAGAGGAGCGTGTCGCGCTCCACCGCGTCTCCCGCCGACACCGCCAGGCGCCGGACGACACCGGCGATCGGCGAGCGGATCTCGTTCTCCATCTTCATCGCCTCGATGATCAGGATCCCCTGGCCCTTCTCGACCGGATCGCCCTCCGCCACTTCGAGCATCAGCACCAGGCCCGGCATCGGAGCACGAACGCCGGCTGCCGTATCGGCCCCGGCCGACGCCCGCCTCAGCTCCGAGGCCCGGTGGACGGCATCGCTCTCCACGAGGAGCTCATGCGTCCAGCCGTCCACGGAGAGCCCGCCGATCGCCGGATCCCAGCGATACCGGATCGGACGCGTCGCCGACCATGCAAGGCCCGGATCCACCCCGGCGGTGATCGGGAACGTCCATCGCTCGCCGTCCCGGTCCACCTCGGCTTCCCAGCCGCCGCGAACGGATCGCAGCACAACGCGGTAGGCCGTCCCGTCGCCGGTCGTGACCCAGAAGAGGCGCTCCCCGCTCACGCGTTCCGCTCCCGGGACAGCGACACCACCGTCTCGACGTGCGCGGTTTGCGGGAAGAGGTCGAACGCGCGGACCGACTCCAGCCGCCAGGCGCCGCCCAGGCGGCGAACGTCCCGCGCGAGCGTGGTCGGATCGCACGACACGTAGACGATGCGCCGGGCGCTCGAGCGGGCTATCGAGGCGAGCACCGCGGGCGCGCAGCCGGAGCGCGGCGGGTTGAGCACGACGCCGTCCGGTCGCGGCCGCCGCCAGTCCATGCGCTCGGCCGGGAGCTCGAGGACGTGAACGGGCTCGCCGCCCGTGGCGGCCGCGTTCGCGCGCAGGTCGGACGCGGCGCCGGAATGC
>DASRVB010000279.1:0-3828 GCA_035687725.1 Gemmatimonadota bacterium | reverse complement strand
CCGGCGGGACGACGACGAGGCGCGCGGTGAGCCCCCCGCCGAGCCGCACGGCCGCCTCGGAGGCCGCCGGCTCCTCCGCGCCTGCCGCCTTTTTTGCGCTCGCCGATCCCTTGGCGCTCCGCGACTTGCCGCCACCCTTCGGCCGCGACAGCACCTCCGCCGTCATCGGATGATCGCAGAAGGCGTCGATCATGGGTGCGGCCTCGTCCGCCGCGGCGACGAGAACGAGCCCATCCACGATCTCCAGGGCCCGCCGGGGATCGCCCGCCACCTCTGCGGCCGCGACGTCGTCCCGCGCCCGCAGTCGTCCCGCGAGGATCTCCGCCACCGCCCGCGCCTCGTACCCGAGATGCCGGCCGGCGTGCTTTCGCACTTGCCCCAGCGCGGCCACGATCGCCTCGACGCTCTTCGGGCCGAAGCCCGGGATCGTCGCCAGCGTGCCGTCCATCGCCGCCGCCTCGAGCGCGTCCAGCGAGTCGATCCCCGCTTCCTTCCAGGCGGCCCGCGCGCGCCGCGGCCCCAGTCCCGGCACGGCGAGCAGCTCGAGGACGCCGATCGGCATCTCCTCGAGCAGCTTCTCGTGAAGCGGCACCGACCCGGTGGCGGCGTAGTCGGCGATCTTCTTCTCGATCGCCGCTCCGATTCCTGGAACCGAGCGCAAGCGCCCTTCGGCCAGCAGGACCTCCAGCGGCTCGTCGAGCTCGCGGATCGCCTGCGCGGCGTTCTCGTAGGCACGGATCTTGAAAGGATTGTCGCCTCGGAAGCGCAGGAGCCCGCCGATCTCCTCCATCACGCGGGCGACGTCGGAATTCCTCATGCGCCAACGATACCGCCGCGGTGACGCGCTTCCCACGCGCCCCGCGCGCTTCCAATCGACGGGCGAAACGGCTTATCTTAGCGCGGACCCCACCTTTCCTTTTCCAAGGAGGAACACGAATGAGACCGGGCCGCTGGATCTTCGTCGCACTCCTCGCCGCCGGGGGCCTCGCGCCCGCGGCAACGCCGGCGGTCCTCGCGCAGGGCGTCACGGGCACCCGGGTCGGCGTGAACCCGTACATCGGCGTGTTCCTGTTCGACGACGGGGAACTCCAGGAAATCGGGCGCGAAGCCAACGTGGGACCCACGCTGGGCGCGCGCCTGAACGTGCAAGTCAGCCGCAGCTGGCAGTTCGACGTCGGGTATGGATACGCCCAGGTGGAGACCGAGCTCTCGGAGTTCACGGACTTCCCCGATCCCGAAGACCAGATCGAGCTGGACGTCCATTCGATCTACGGCGCCGCCGACTACTTCATCGGCGGCTCGCAGGAGATCCGGACGCGGCTCCTGCTCTCGGCGGGGCTCGGGTTCATGATCATCAATCCGGAGGAGGGGGACGGCGACGCGAGCTTCATGATCCCGCTGGCGGTCGGCTTCACGCATCCGGTGAACGACTGGATCACGTTCCGCGGCGAAGTCCGGGACCACCTCCAGTTTTGTTCCGAGGCCGATGACGAGGACGATTTCGCCCCCTGCATCGGCGACGAGATGCTCAACCATTTCGAGCTCTCCGGCGGGCTCGAGTTCTGGCTCTGGCCTCGAGCGCGTTGACCCCGCCCGCATGACGCTCCCGCCGCCGCGCACGCTTCCGGAGCTGTTCCTCCACGCGGTCGAGCGGCACGACCGTCCGGATCTCATGCGCTACAAGGCTGGCGGCGACTGGGCGAAGATCCCCGCGCGGGAGTTCCGCGAGGAGGTGGAGCTGGCCGCGCACGGACTGATCGCGCTGGGCATCCAGGCCGGCGATCGGGTCGCGCTGCTCTCCGAGAACCGACCCGGCTGGGCGCTCGCGGACCTGGCCACGCTCTCGGCCGGAGCATGGGTCGTTCCCATCTACACCTCGCTCCCTCCCGACGAGGTCCAGTATCTCCTCGAGGACAGCGGCGCGCGCGCGTGCGTGGTCTCGACCGCGCCCCAGCTCGCCAAGGTCATGGAGGTCCGCGACCGCTGTCCGTCCCTGTCGTGGGTGATCTCGCTCGAGCCCGTGGAGCAGGAGGAGGAGTGGCTCCTGACAGCCCGCCAGCTGGTCGAGAGGGGCCGCGAGGCGCGGGTGTCACGGCCGTCCGCGGTCGACGAGCGCCGCGCCGCGATCGACCCCGAGGAGACGGCGACGATCCTCTACACCTCCGGCACCACCGGGCGTCCCAAGGGCGTGATGCTCTCCCATCGGAACCTCGTCACGAACACGATCGACGCGCTCGAGTCGCTGGCCGTCAGCCCGAGCGACCTGCACCTGTCGTGGCTGCCGCTGTCGCACAGCTTCGAGCGGACCGCCGGCTACTACATCATGCTCCACGCCGGGGTCTCGATCGCCTATGCGGAGTCGATCGAGAAGGTGGTCGACAACATGCGTGAGGTGCGAGCCACCGTGACGCTCGGGGCCCCGCGGCTCTACGAGAAGATGTATGCGGCCGTGCTCCAGTCGGCGAGCGAGGCGGGCGGCCTCAAGAAGGCGATCGCGTTCTGGGCGCGTCGGGTGGCGATCGAGTACTCCGAGGCCGAGGCAGGCGGGGATGGCGCGGGCCCCTGGCTCCGGTTCAAGCGCGGGCTCGCCGACCGGCTCGTGTTCTCGAAGATCCGCGACCGCGTCGGCGGCAGCATCCGCTTCTTCGTCTCGGGCAGCGCGCCGCTCGCGCCGGTGATCATGAAATTCTTCTACGCCGCCGGCATGCCGATCCTCGAGGGCTACGGCCTCACCGAGACGAGCCCGGTCGTATCCGTGAACACGTTCGAGCACATGAAATTCGGCACGGTGGGCAAGACGATCCGCAACGTCGAGGCGCGGATCGATCCCGACCCCGAGCGGCCGGACGGCGACGGGGAGATCCTGATCCGGGGGCCGAACGTCATGCAGGGCTACTATCGCCTGCCCGAGAAGACCGCCGAGGTCATGACACCCGATGGCTGGTTCCGGACCGGAGACATCGGGATCATCGACAGCGAAGGGTTCCTCGCCATCACCGACCGCAAGAAGGATCTGATCAAGACGTCGGGCGGCAAGTACATCGCCCCCCAGCCTATCGAGAACGAGCTCAAGACCTCGCGCTACGTGACCCAGGCCGTGGTCGTCGGAAACAAGCGGAAGTACGCCTCGGTGCTGATCGTCCCCAACTTCGAAAACCTCAACGCGTGGGCCCGCCAGCAGGGGCTGCCGGCGAACGATCCCCGGGCCGTGATCGGCGATCCCCGGGTCCAGGTTCTCTACGAGGAAGTCCTCCAGAAGGTCAACGCCGACCGGCCCTCCTACGAGACGATCAAGAAGTTCCGGCTCCTGGAGCGGGACTTCACGATCGACGCCGGGGAGCTGACCCCGACCCTCAAGGTCAAGCGCGCAACGATCGAGGCCAGGCACTCCGACCTGATCGACACGATGTACGAAGAGGCGACGCCGGCCGGAGCGCGGTGAGCCCTGTCCCCTGACGGGGACGCCCCCGACCTATTCCGGTTACGGATCGATCCGTCTTCCCCTATGAAATGACCACATCCGATCCTCCGGGATAAGCTTCCCCGACCCCCTGATCCAGCGGCACGGCCCGTGCTTTAACCACCCGACGCGAGCATGGCATTTGAACTCGTGAGGAGAGGAGCCCGATGAGCGCCAACGCCGTCCGCAAGCCCCAGACCGAGCGGGTCGCAACCGAGAGGCTCGGAGACAACGAGCTGGTCGAGCGCTACCTGGCCGGGGAGTCGCGCCGGTTCCAGGAGCTCGTCGAGCGATACGAAGGCCGCATGGTGAACTTCATCCAGAGGTCGATCGGCGATCGCGATCGCGCCGAGGACCTCGCCCAGGAG
>DASRVB010000278.1:0-8833 GCA_035687725.1 Gemmatimonadota bacterium | reverse complement strand
GATCGCGCTCGCGATCGCTGCCACGGGGCTCGGCGCCGGCTGCGCCGCGAAGCGGTTCCTGGGGTTCGGCGGCGACGGCACGCTGCTCGTCCGGCACCACGAATCCGCCCCGCAGGAGATCTGGCTCGAGGGCGAGCTCCTCGGTGTGGTCGACTCGGCCGCGGTGGCCTGCTTCCGTGCGACCCGGACCGGCACCGTGCGGGTCGAGGCCCGCGCCGCGAGCGCGGCCTCCGCTCCCGCTTCCCTCACTCGCGCCGCCTCGGTCGTCCTGCCGCCCGATCAGCCGCACCTCGCGTGGGCGCTCGAGAACCTGGTCGCCGGACATGTCGTCAACCGCATCGCGGTCGATCCCGAGACAGCCCGCTGGGCGAAGCTCGCGCTCGATCGGATGCTCACGGTTCGTTGAGCTTCCGCACGGCGTTCCGTCCGGTCGGACCTCTTGCGCTGGCGATCGCCGTGACGGGGATCGCCACGGGCTGCGCTGCCAAGCGGTTCCTGGGGTTCGGCGGCGACGGCACGCTGCTCATCCGGCACCACGAGCCCGCTTCGCAGGAGATCTGGCTGGACGGCGAGCTCCTCGGCGTCGTCGACTCGGCGGCCGTCGCATGCTTCCGTGAGACCCCGACCGGAACGCTGAGGGTCGAGGCCCGAGCCGCGACCGCGGCCTCTGCTCCCGGCTCGCTCACCCGCGCGACGTCTGTCGTCCTGCCACCCGATCAGCCGCGCCTCTGGGACGTCGATCACGATCAGGTGCTGGACGGCCGGGCGTTCCTGCGGCTCTGCAGCTAGGTTGTGCGTCCGCAATCGCCTGGCAGGGCGCGCGGCGCCGAAGCTAGGGCTGTCGTGAGGAGGGATCGATGAGCGTCGAAATCAGGGTTCAGCCGACCCCCAATCCGAACAGCGTGCTGTTTCACGTCGACCGCACGGTCATCGAAGAGCGGATGAAGCAGTTCAACTCCGCCGACGACGCGGCCGGCTCTCCTCTGGCGCAGGCTCTGTTCGCGATCGAGGGCGTCGCCTCGGTCTTCTTCATGCCGAACTCGATCACGGTGTCGAAGAGCCCCGCCGGCGACTGGGACGCCATCGTGCCCGACGCCGAAGAGGCGATCCGCACCCACTTCTCCGAGTGATTCCCCCCGCCATCAAGCGGAGTTTCGGGCTCGCTTGACGGGCTCGAGCCTACGGATCGATCCGCTCGAGAACGCGCCAGGAACCTGCCGTCAAAGCAATGATCTTTCCCGCCTCGTCTTCCGCGAAACCGATGTGTGATCGCCCATCCATGCTCGCGAAATAGAGCGGACCCACCTCGACCCACCGCTCATCCCAGACGGTGATCGTCCCATCGTCGTTCGCTTCGACCTCGAAATCCTGGACGTTGGGTCCGCCATCCGGGCAGGAGTGACAGAAGATGCTGGCCCTGTAGGTGCCAGCAAGACGCAGGTTCCGGTCGGCCGCCTCCGGGTTCGGGCTCGGAGACTGGATCGGCCGCGAATCCGGGAAGTAGCGGTCGAGGATGGCGCGCCTGACATCGAAGCGGAGGTTGCTCCCTTCGAGATGATGAACGACGAAGAAGCCCACGCCCTCGTCCGGCAGCAACGTCATGAGCGCGCTGAAGCCCCCGATGTCGCCGCCGTGCTCGAGGATGCGGCGTCCGTTGAAGTCGTCCTCCTGGAACCCCAGGGTCCAGCCCGGCAGCAACGGGTGCATGGTCGACTGCTGGCGGTGCATTTCCTCCATGACGCTGTCGCTCAGGATGCGAGCCTCGGCGTCCCGTCCGCCTCGGAGGTGCGCGATCATGAAGCGACCCATGTCCTCTACGGTGCTGACGATCGAGGCGCTGGGAGGCGTCTGGTAGATCTCGTAGGGAATGGCCACTAACTCGTCTTCATCCAGCTCGTAGGCCGTCGCTAGGTCGAAGCCGTTTCCGGTCGGCAGCGTGATCGACGTCCTGGTCATCCCCAGCGGCTGCCAGATCTGGCGCTCCAGGTACTCTTCGAACGGGAGGCCGGAGATGTCTTCGACCAACAGCCCGGCTAAGGCCATGCCATAACTCGAATAGCTCGTCACCTCCCCGGGAGCATGTACGCGAACCAGCCGGTCGGCGAGAAACCGACCGAGGGGCATGAGCTCGGCGGCCGTGCCGACCCGCCGTCCAGGGAGCTCGTCGAAGCCGGCCGTGTGCGAGAGCAGGTGCCTGGCTGTGACGGGCTGTGGATAGGTCGGCGGGACGCGGGTCGACGTGAGGTATCGATTGACGTCCGCATCGAGGTCGATCTGTTCACGGTCGACGAGCTGCATGACCGCCGTCGCCGTGAAGACCTTGCTGATCGAGGCGATCGGAAAGATCGTCCTGTCCGGGCTCACGCGCGGGCCGTTGACACGGCCCTGTCCATATCCTCGCGACAAGGCGACGCGCCCGTCCTGGACGAGAATGAACGCTGCGCCGGGGATCTTCTCCCGCGCCATTGCGGCCTCGAATTCGGCGTCCAGCAGGGCAGCGAGGCCCGCGGAATCGATCTGCGAAGACTCGCGCTCGGGCTGCTCGGGTTGCGACTGCGCGCACGCGAGGACCGGTGCGAGGGAGAGGAGCCCGAACAGAGTCGTGAGAACGATGCGAAGCAGGCTTGGCACCTCAGGGAACAGGATGAGCAATCGGGACGATCCCAACCTGTCCGTCCCCGTGCCGCGGTCAACGAGCACGGGACCAGAGAAGACGGTCGAGGGACGGCCGCCCGATCGGCAGGGATCGGTGCCAGGCACCGGCAGAACGGCCTAGCCTGTGTACGTCGCGTGCGAGGTGGGAGTTTCCCAGAGCCTGACCGACGTCACCGGATACCCGGCCTCCCGGACGTGGCCGTAGATCGCGCGGGCGATGTTCTCCGCGGTGGGATTGTCCTCCATCGTCAAGAACGGCTCGCCCTGTTCCTCGAGCCACGGAACGAGCGGGTCATCTATCCTGAGGATCATCTGATGGTCCATGGTGGCGTCGATCCACGCCTTGACGTCGCGCTTCACGTCGCCGAAGTCGAAGACCATTCCGCGATGATCGAGCGCATCGGACTCGAGCGCGATTTCGACCAGACCATTGTGGCCGTGAGGGTGCGCGCACGCGCCGGCGTAATCGAGCAGGCGGTGCCCGTAGCAGAAGTGAATCTGGACCGTCACGCGATACGTCATCGGCCTGTCTCGATCTCCGGCCGTTCGCTCCGACGTGCCGTCATGCGATCAGGCGGCCGCCGTCGACGACCAGGACGTGTCCCGTGATGAAGTCCGTCATCGCCACCAGGTAGATGACGCTCTGCGCGACGTCGTCGGGGCTGCCCAGCCGGTCCAGGAGCGTGGCCTTGCGGATCCGATCCGCCGCCGCGTCGCTGAAATCCTCCGGCAACATCACCGGCCCCGGCGCGACCGCGTTGACGGCGATCGACGGCGCGAGCTCGAGCGCCAGCGCCTTCGTCATCGTGATGATCCCGCCCTTGGAGATCACGTACGGCAGGTAGTTCTTGTAGGGTCGTAGCCCCGCCCAGTCGGCGATGTTGACGATCTTGCCGCCACCGCTCCGCCGCATGAGGGGCACGGCGTGCCAGGCGGTGAAGAAGGGCGCCTTGAGGTTCACGTCGAGCGTGTAGTCCCACGTCGCCTCGTCGATCTCCTCCCACGGCGTCCGCGGGAAGATCGCCGCGGAGTTGACCAGCACGTCGAGCCTTCGCCAGCGCGCGTCTATCGCCTCGAAGAGGCCGTGCACCTCGGAGAGCTTCGACAGGTCTGCCTGGAAGGGCTCGGCCTCGACGCCCAGCGCGCGGATCTCGGCGACGGTCTCCTCTGCCGGCCCAACGCTGGCGTGGTAGTGGACCGCGACGTGCATCCCCCTCCCGGCCAGCGCCACGGCGATCCGCTTCCCGACGCGCACGCCGGATCCCGTGACCAGCGCGACCTTTCCGTTTGTCTCCATGGCGGCTCGCGTTAGGTTGGCGTCGTGAACGAAAAACGGAAACGCTGCGTGCTCGTATCGGGCGGGCTGGACAGCGCGGTGGCGCTCGCCGATGCCGCGCGCGCAGGCCCGGTGGCGCCTGTGTATGTCCGCTCGGGCCTGGTCTGGGAACCGGCGGAAATGTATTGGCTGGAGAAGTTCCTGCAAACGATCGGCGCGCCGGCGCTGGTCGTGCTCGACTTGCCGGTGGCCGATCTGTACGGCCGACACTGGAGCCTGACCGGAGACGATCCTCCCGGCGCCGACAGTCCCGACGAGGCCGTCTACCTGCCGGGGCGGAATCTCCTGCTGCTGTCGAAGGCGGGCGTCTGGGCCGTCGGCGAGGGCTGCGCCTCGATCGTCATGGGGCCGCTCGCCGCCAATCCGTTCCCCGACGGCACGCGCGCGTTCTTCGACGCGATGGGCGAGGCGATCGGCCTCGCGATGGGGCTGGATGGCGCGCTGCCCGTCGAGACGCCGCTGGCGGGGCTATCGAAGACCGAGGTCGTGCGACGCGCCGTGGGACTTCCGCTCGAGCTCACGTTCAGCTGCCTGAACCCCACCCCGGATCACGGGCACTGCGGGGAGTGCAACAAGTGCGAGGAGCGCCGGCGCGGATTCGCCGAGGCCGGCGTCGACGACCCGACCGCGTACGCCTACGGGTCGCGCTCCGGAGCCGGCTCGACGTAGACCTCGAACTCCGTCCCCTCCCGCTCCGCGCAGCCGCCCTCGAGGCGGGTCAGCGTGGTCGGACCGGCGATCGACTGGCTCCAGATCGAGTGGATTCCGCCTCCTCGCTCGAGGACGATCCGGAGCCCCGCGTCCATGCACACCCCGCACCAGCGATAGACGAGGGTCTCCGCCTCCCGCCAGTCGGAGCCCTCCACGGTCCAGCCTCCGTCCCCCGGCAGCACGGTATCCACGGATGGCCTCGGTCCCGGCGTCCGATCGACGAGGAAGTCGAGCGTGCCGTCGAGGGGGAGGAAGATGCGGCTGTCCGAAGCCAGCCCGGGCCACGCCAGCCCCTCGAGCGGAGCCACCGGGCGCCCGCCGATCCTCCGCGGCGATCCCACCGTCACGCACATCCGGCCGCCGTCGGCGGCCTCGAACACCATCGAGTCGCCGGTCTCGAGCCCCATCCAGGCGAGGAGGCTCGGCGGATCGGCCGCGTCCTGGGCTGCGGCGGGTGACGCCGAAAATGCGAGGAGTGTCGCGGCGGCGACGGATGCCGCGGTAATGGCAGGGAGCGTCGCGAGCGCGAGGAGGCGGGAGAAGTACATCGCCCCTCGTACCCCCCGCGCCCGCTTCTGCTCCCGGCGCGGTGCGGGGGAGAAGACCCACAGCCGCGCCCGGCCCTACAGCACGACCTGGGCCTGGACCCGCACCGCCGACTCCCCGTCCCGCTCGTCGCTCTCAGGCCTGAGCACGTCCAGGTTCGCCTGCAGCTTGAACGCCTTGTCGAAGTAGAGGTTGACGAGCGGGGTCCAGAGCAAGAACGCGTTGTCGTCGGCGTCCGTGTCGGGATCGAAGCGATCGACTCTGCCGCCGAGCCCGATTCCGGTCAGCGCTCCGGCGCCCTTGAACACGTACTCGCCCCAAATCTGCATACCCAGGAAGCTCGCGAACCCGACCTCGTTCCCTTTGAGGCGCGGCACAAGCGGATTGTCCCCCGCGACCACGTTACCCGCGACGTGAATGCCCGGTGCGGCGTACCTGCCGAGCTCGATCCAGCCCTCGAACGCGGTGGCGTAGTGCGCGTCATCGCTCACCGTAGTATCGCCTCGAGCCACGACGAGCGTGTCCCGCGGCGAGCCGAAGTAGCCATTCGTCACGACCGCCAGGGCGAGCACAAGCGGTACAAGCGGCACACCGTCCTCGCTCTCCGCCCAGGGCTCGAACTCGAGCCGGGCGGCGAGCTGCTTGCCATCGTTGGTTTCGCCTCGCTCACCGGCTCCCACCCAGCCGCCCGCCTGCAGGCGTGCCCGTCCATCGGCCCAGCGCAGGCTGGCCATGATACCTCGATTGCGCGCGCTCATCGCGGTCGCGGCGAGCATCCCGGAAGTCGAAGTCGACGTGCCGGACGTCCCCCGTACGCGCGCGGCCCGCTCGATCGCGATGAGTCGCTTGGCGGACTCGAGCTCGATCCCGTTGAACGGGACCTTGAACTGCCCGAGCCTTACGGACATGGCGTCGCTGATCTTGCCTTCGAGGAACGCGTCACGGAAGCGCGCGCGCTCGGTCTCGAAGTCCATCTGGATCCGGCCCGACCACCGTTCCCCCGCCTGGCCCTCCGCGGTCAGCCGTGCGCGACGAAGCTCGAAATCCGTTTCGACTACCGAATCGACGGACGTGGACGACGACTGAGGCTGCGCGAGGACTTCCAGATTCAGTGTGGCCCCTTCTGCGACCGAGACAGCGGGCTTCTCCTCCTGCGCGGTGGCAGCTCGGGGTCCCGCGACCGCGAAGAGCAGGCTGGCGAGCAGCAACAGGCGGCTCATGCGCGCACGGCCGCGAACGGAACAGACGCATCGTGCACGACCAGCACGCTGCGTGTCGCGCGCCGGACCAGCTGGCTCGCCAGGTCCGGGGTCGCACGACTCCTTCCGCGAGAGCCCGGGACGTGGGCTCCCACCACGATCACGTCGTGGTTCCGATGCTCCGCTTCGGCCAGAATCTCGTCGAGCACCGGCCCCCGCCTCACCTCCACGTCCGCGCTTACTCCACGCGCGCGTAGCGCTTCCACACCCTCCTTCAGGTGCTCGCGCACCCACGGCGGCTCGACATGGATCCACTCCTGTTCCCAGGCGGAAACTCGCCGATCGTCCACGTAGAGCAGGGTCGCGTGCGCGCCCACCGAACGCGCGAAGCGGCCGCCGAACGCCACGTCCGCCTTCCCCGGCTCGCCCGCTCCGGTACAGAGGAGCACGCGCTCGATCCCGGTGCCTTGGCCGCTCGCGAACAGCACGGGCGTGATTCCCCTCCGCGCCAGCTCCTCGGCAACGAACCGCCGCTCCCGCGTCAGCTTCGTATCGGTGGTGCAGTTCGGAACCAGGATCAGATCCGCCCGCCGGGCCACAGCCGTGCGCAGAATTGCTTCCACGGGAGGACCGTACTGGATCTCGATGGGCGATGACATCCCGCGCGCCGAGAGCGCCGAGGCGAGGCTAGGTTGCTTCCGCTGACCGTCCGATTCGTCCCGCGCCGTTACGAGAAACGTGATCTCGCCGCCAACCGTGGTCGCCAGAGCGCGCGCGGTTGGGAACACTTCGTCGAGCCCCTCGTCATCTCCCACCCACCCCAGTACCCGCAGCGAGAGTCGCGGCAACATGTGATAGCCCCGCATCTCGACCCGCACCTCCTGACCCGCGCGGAGGGCGGGCTCACCATTCCTGAGGGCCGGCAGGAAGGTTCGGAGCGGGATCCCCTTCTCGCCGAAGCCGGCCCCGATGTGCCATGCGTGCGGGAGCGAATCGATCCGCACGCCCACGCGGCGTACGGGACCCAGATCGAGCACCTCCTCCACGCGTCCGATCCCGAGCGGCTTTCCTTCCCCATCCGGCGAGGAGGGATCGGCGAGCGAGAGGTCCTCGGGCCGGAACAGGAGCGCCCATTCCGCGTCGCCGGTTCCCGGCGGCGTCGCCGGGATCGGCAGCTCGACCTCGCCGATCCGGACCCTGTCGCCGACCCGGCGGGTTCCGATCAGCGCCGCATCGCCGAGGAACTGCGCGACGAACTGGTGCTTCGGGCGGCGGTAGAGCTCGCTCGGCTCGCCCAGCTCGAGCAGGCGTCCATCCTCGACGACCCCGATCCGGTCGGCGAGCTCGAACGCCTCCTCCTGATCGTGCGTGACGAGGATCGTCGTTACGCCGAGACGCCGCTGGACACCCTTGAGCGCGCGCCGGAGCTGTTCCCGCACCTTGACGTCGAGCGCCCCGAACGGTTCGTCGAGGAGGAGCACGCTGGGCTCGAACGCGAGCGCGCGTGCCACCGCCACGCGCTGGCGCTGGCCGCCGGACAGCTGCCGCACGTCGCGGCGAGCGTAGCCGGCCAAGTCCACCATTGCGAGCAGCTCGTCGCGCTTCGCGACGCGCTCTTCCTTCGGCACCTTCCGGATCACCAGCCCGAACTCGACGTTCTCGGCGACAGTCATGTGCGGAAACAGGGCGTAGTCCTGGAACACGAGACCGATGTTTCGGTCCTGCGGCGGCAGGAACGTGACGTCGCGGCCGTGGAGGACGACGCGACCGTCGTCGGCGGGCACGAGGCCCGCGATGATGCGCAGAATCGTGCTCTTGCCGCTGCCGCTTGGACCGAGCAGCACGAACAGCTCGCCGTCCCGAATCTCGGTGGACACGTTGTCGACGACCGCGTGCCCCCCGAATCGCTTCACCAGATCGTGGAGCACGATGCTCATGCGTCTTCTCCTTTGGTCATCTGCCGGGCGCCCCTTCTGCGGACGATCTCCATGGCCATCAGCAGGGTGAACGACACCGCAGCCAGGACGAGGGCCATGCCATGGGCGCCGACCGCGTCGCGCTCGTCGAGCGCGCGGAAGATGAAGAGCGTGGACGTCTCGGTTAGGCCGGCCACGCTCCCGCTCACGACCAGGACGGCGCCGAATTCTCCGATCGCGCGCGCGAACGTCAGCGAGATCCCGTAGAGGATCCCCCATCGGATGCCCGGCACGGTGACGCGCCGGAAGGCCTGCCAGGGGCCGGCGCCCATCGTCAGGGCGGCGTCTTCCTGGTCGTGCCCGTGCTGCTCGAGAACGGGCATCACCTCGCGGATCGTGAACGGAAGGGAGACGAACGCGGTCGCGAGGAACATGCCCGGCAGCGAGAACACGAACTTGATCCCGGCGGC
>DASRVB010000277.1:0-8382 GCA_035687725.1 Gemmatimonadota bacterium | reverse complement strand
CTTGTTGGGCACCACGCAGAGGAACTCGAACGGCTCTCCCTCCGCGGCTTCGTACCAGTGCGGCGTCCCCGCCGGGATGAAGACCACGTCGCCCGCGCGCACGTCGTGGACGTCGTCGCCGATCCCGATCCGCGCCCGGCCGCGCAGCACGTACTGCTCGTGCTCGACCGTGTTCGTGTGCGGCGGCATGCCGCCTCCGGGCTCCATGATGAAGCGTCGGAGCGCGAAGTTCGGCCCCTCGTCGGGTCCGATCAGGACCTGGCGTACCGTGCCTTTTCCGGCATTCACCGGCTCCCGCTTCACGTCTTCCGAATGCCGTACCGTCGGCTCTCTACGATTCATCGATCCTGCCATCTCCCGCCTCTGGCTTCCTGTCTCAATAGAATAGGCCTTCGCGCTTCTTGCCCGTGTAGTCGATGTACACGGTCTTCCACTCGCTATAGAAGTCGATCGCCGTCTTGCCCATCTCGCGCATTCCGACTCCGGTTGCCTTCGTCCCGCCGAAGGGGAGCTGCGCCTCACCGCCCATGGTGGGCGAATTCACGTGAGTGATCCCGGTTTCGATGCCGCGGACGAAGCGGAAGATCCGGCTCGCGTCCTGGGTGTAGATCGAGGAAGTGAGTCCGAACCGTGTGTCGTTGCAGACTTCCAGGCCTTCCTCGAAGTCGCCGACTCTGATCACCGACAGCACCGGCCCGAAGATCTCCTCCTGCGCGATCCGCGATTTCCGCTCGACGCGGTCGAAGATCGTGGGGGCGACGAAATAGCCGTTGCGATGGCTCTCGCCGGTCAATGGCTCCCCGCCGATTACCACCTCGGCGCCATCCTCCCTTCCTGCGCCGATGTACTCGAGGACGGTTTCGAACTGCGCCTCGTCCACCGATGGCCCCATGTCGACCGACTCGTCGAGCCCATCGCCCACGACGAGCGCGCGCGCCCTGTCCGCGAGACGCTCGACGAACTCGTCGGCGATCGCGTCCACCAGGACGGCGCGCGACGTCGCGGTGCAGCGCTGCCCGGTGGATCCGAATGCCCCCTGAGCCGTGGCCTCGACCGCCATCCCCAGGTCGGCGTCCTCGAGAACGAGGATCGGGTTCTTCCCGCCCATCTCGCACTGGACCTTCTTGCCCCTCGACGCCGCGCTCACATAGAGCGCTACCCCCACGTCGTTCGAGCCCGTGAACGAGAGCGCCCTGACGCGCGGATCCTCCACGATTGCGTTTCCCACCTCGGCGCCCGATCCGTAGACGAGGTTCAGCACACCCGGAGGCAGCCCCGCCTCGGCGAACATCGAGACCACCATCTCCGCCGTCTCGGGAGTGAGCGAGGCGGGTTTGAAGACCACGGCGTTCCCGGCGACCAGCGCGGGCGCAATCTTCCAGCACGGGATCGCGACCGGGAAATTCCAGGGCGTGATCGCTCCCACGACGCCGATCGGCTCGCGCACGGTATAGGCGAACGTGTGGCCGATCTCCGAGGGCATCGTGTCGCCCGAGAGCCGGAGCCCCTCGCCGGCCACGAACTCGAGGATATTGAGCGTCTTCTGGACTTCGCCGCGCGCCTCGCGCAGGATCTTGCCCTCTTCGCGCGTCAGCGCGCGAGCGAGATCGTCGGCCCGCTCGGCCATGAGCCGCTGGACGCGCGCGATCAGCCGGCCGCGCTCGGGCGCCGGCGTGTCGGCCCAACCCGGCTGCGCGACCTGCGCCGCGGCGATCGCCTCCTCCGCCTCGTCGCGGGAGGAGAGCGGCAGCTCGCCCAGGACGTTCCCGGTGTTCGCCGGGTTCACGTTCGGTGCGTGCCGGCCGGTCGCGGTGTCCCGCCATTCGCCGTTCACGTAGTTGCGATAGCGCTTCAGCCTTCCCCTCCGGCGTCGACCGCCACTCGGAACCGCCGCGAAACGTAGAGCAGCGCGACCACGAGGAACGAAGAGAGCCACACCGCCGTTGCCATGTCCCGCCAGTGCAGCGTCAGCATGACGCCCAGGCCGAACCCCTGCAGCACCGCGGCGATCATGACGATGAGCGACATCGCGCGCGGATCCCATTTCACGACGAGCGCCCCGATCAGGAGCACGGCTACGATCGCCATGAGCATATAGGCGACGACGCGGTCGGCCACGACCACCGTCTTCAGCGCGTCGAATACGAGGAAGAAGTAGAGGGCGACGAGGGCGAACATCGTGAGTCGGGCCTCCTGGTCGGGGCTCATCCGCGCGGCCGGACGCTGCCCATCCGCGTCACCGCGAACCGGCGACGGCGGCCAGGCTCTCCTCGAGGATCTCCAGGAACGCGTCGACGTCGCCGGCGCCGATGTTCAGGCAGGGCGCGATCCGGAGCACATTCCCATAGAGACCGCCTTTGCCGATCAGGACCCCGCGCCGTTTTGCCTCTTCGATCAGTCGCGTGGTGGCGGCCGCGGCCGGCTCCTTCGTGGCACGATCGGTGACGAGCTCGACCCCCTGCATGAGGCCCATCCCGCGGACATCCCCGACGAGCGGCTGGCGCTCCTGGATCGCCTCGAGGCCCGCGCGGAGCCGGGCGCCCATCGCGGTCGCGTTCTCGAGCAGCCCTTCCTCCTCGATCACCTGGATCGTGGCGCTGGCCGCCCGGCACGAGACCGGGTTTCCGCCGAACGTCGAGATCGTGAGGCCCTTCCATGTCGCCGCCAGCTCGGGCGTCGTCGTCGTCACGCCCATCGGCATCCCGTTGGCCACGCCCTTGGCCATCGTCATGATGTCCGGCACGACGCCGTACTGCTCGATCCCCCACCACGTGCCGCCCGTCCGACCCCACCCGGTCTGCACTTCGTCGGCGATGAAGAGCCCGCCGTAGCGACGGACGATCTCGACCGCGATCTCGAAGTACTCGGGGGGCGGCGTGATGAATCCGCCGACGCCCATGATCGGCTCGGCGATGAACGCCGCGACGCTTCCGGATGTCGTCGTCCGGATCAGCTCCTCGATGTCACGCGCACAGGCGGCTCCACACGAGGAGGGCTCGAGGTTCAAGGGGCAGCGGTAGCAGTAAGGCGCTAGCGCGTGCTTGATCCCCGGGACCCACTCCTGACTCCGCCACGGGGCGTGCGCGGTCAACGTCGTGGCCATCATCGAGCGGCCGGAATAGGAATGGCGGAGCGCGATCACGGCCTGGCTTCCGGTCGCGGCCCGCGCCAGCATGACCGCGGTCTCGTCGGCTTCGGTGCCGCTGTTGGTGAAGAAGGTCTTCGTCAGCCCGCGAGGAGTGAGCGAGGCGATCTTCTCGGCCAGGTCGACGATCGGCGCGGTCGGATAGAGGGTCGACGTGTGGACGAGGGTCTCGGCCTGGTCCTGGATCGCCCTCGTGACGGTCGGATGGCAGTGCCCTACCGAAACCGTCAGGATCCCGCCGAAGAAGTCGAGGTACTCGCGGCCGTCGTAGTCGTACAGGTACTGCCCGCGTCCGCGCGCCAGCGGCAGCGGCGTCTCGTAGTAGCGGATGACGGCGTCCCACAGGTAGCGGTCGTGGCGGGCGTTCAGCCGCGCTGCCTCCCCCGCCTCGGCGGGCGCCACAGCCTCGATGCGATCGACCACGCAGCCTCCTCGATAGGGATGAAGCGACAGAATAGCGGATGGATCGCTCGACCGGCCAATGGAAGTACCAGTCGAATCCATCCGTCGCGCCCTGGACGCTACCTTCCGCGCATGCCTAGGGCGAAACGCCACGTTCTGGGGTCCCATACGATCTTCACCGGTGGGATCGATATGGCCGTCCGGCGGGCCGCGAATGCCGGACTCCGCGCGGTCCAGATCTTCACGACGATCCCCCAGTACTACGGCGACCGGTCGGGCATCGGCGCCGACCGCGTCGCGCGATTCCGCGCCGCGCTCGGCGATACCGGGATATCTCCCGAACACGTCCTCGTCCACGCCGCGTACGTCCTGTCCGTCGCCACGCCGGATCCCGCCAAGTACGCGCGTGCGGCGGCGGGCCTCCGGAAGGAGCTCGAGCGGTCGACCGCGCTCGGGATCGGTCGCGTCTGCTTCCACCCAGGCAGCGCGGTGGACGGCGACGTGCGCTCCTCGCTGGCGCGCGTGGCCGACGCCATGACGGCCGCGCTCGAGGCCGTTCCGGGATCGCCCCGGCTCCTCGTCGAGAACACGGCCGGCGCCGGGCGTACCGTGGGGCGGACGGCCGAGGAGGTCGGGGCCATCCTGGCGGCTCTCCCCGCGTCCGTTCGGGCCCGCGCCGGCTATGGCCTCGACACCTGCCACCTGTACTGCTCGGGCTACGACATTGCGGCCTCGCGTGCGGCCTTCCGCGACGCGATCGACCGGTTCCAGGACGCCACCGGCGAGTCGCCGGCGTTCTTCCACCTGAACGACAGCGCGACCGGCCTGGGGTCCAACCGCGATCGGCACGTGCTGATCGGCGAGGGCTACATCGGCGCCGAACCCTTCCGCTGGCTGCTCGAGGACGAGCGGAGTCAGGGGATCCCGCTCGTCCTCGAGACTCCCCAGCAGATCACCGACGTGGCGAAGGACGACGCCAGCGCGGACCCCTGGGACGTGCGGATGGTCGCGCTGCTGCGCGAGCTCGGGGCGCGCGACGCATAGAACCGACCTGATCCGCCGCTCTGATCAGGCCAGGCTAGAGCTCGACCAGCTCGTCGTACGTCTCGGGCCGCCGGTCGCGGTAGAACTGCCAGGTCTGTCGAACCTCTTCGATCTTGTCGAGATCGAGTTCGGCCACGACCACCGCGTCGCGGTCGCGCGGCGCCTCGGCCACGATCTGCCCGCGCGGGTCGCAGAAATACGAGGTCCCGTAGAACTCGCCGATGTCCCAGGGCCGTTCGTGGCCGACGCGGTTGATGGCGCCGACGAAGTACCCGTTGGCGACCGCGTGCGCCGGCTGCTCCAGCTTCCACAGGTACTCCGACAGACCGGCTACGGTGGCGGAGGGGTTGAAGACGATCTCGGCGCCGTTCAGGCCCAGGATCCGAGCGCCCTCCGGGAAGTGCCGATCGTAGCAGATGTAGACGCCGACCTTCCCCGCCGCGGTCTCGAACACCGGATACCCCAGGTTCCCCGGCTTGAAGAAGAACTTCTCCCAGAACCCGGGCGCGCAGTGGGGGATGTGGTGCTTCCGGTACTTGCCCAAATACGTGCCGTCCGAGTCGATGACCGCGGCGGTGTTGTAGTAGACCCCGGTCGTCTCCTCCTCGTAGACCGGCAGCACGAGAACCACCCCCAGCTCGGCCGCCAAGTCCGCGAAGCGGGCCGTCGTCGGCCCCTCCGGAACCTGCTCGGTCAGCGCGTACCACTTCCGGTCCTGATCGGCGGGAAAGTAGGGGCCGTAGAAGATCTCCTGGAAGCACACCACCTCGGCGTCCTGCCCCGCCGCTTGCCGCAGGAGCGTCTCGTGCACCTCGATCATGTCGCGCTTGATATCCTCGATCGGGCGGCTCGCGTCGCCGTCGGGAATGCCCGCCTGGACCAGCGCGGCCCTCACGATTCTCGCCATGTCGTATCGCTCCTCGTCGTTTGTGTCCTGCCGCTTCGCTCCCGAGTACCTAGTGCGAGATCCGCTCGATTCCGGCGACCGCGTCGAATGCCTTGTCGAAGCTCATGATCCGATTCACCTCGCGCCGTTTCATCACAGCCACATGAAGAGCATCTCGCGCAGAGAGCTTCGGCATGCCGTCGAGCGTCTTCTTCGCGTTTTCGACATCCTCCCGTTCGACCGGATAGATCTCGTCCGCAACCGCCAGGAGTGCATCGAAGGCGGGTTGAATGACGTCTCGGCGGCGAATCGCAACATATCGGTGCATGATTTCCTGGAGCACCTCCGCGCTGCTCACCAGCCGCTCGTTGGACGCGACGGCGCTCTCCAGCAAACGTCGAGCATCCACCTTGTGCGGGTGCTGCGCCCCCACGAGATACATGGGCACGTTGGAGTCGATGAAGATCACCGCGCGCCGGGATCGTTCTCGCCCAGGTATCCGCGCTCGATCTCCTCCAGCATCTGGTCGATGTCGGCGGTCGGAAACTCGTATTGGAAAGCGCTTCGAATCGCCTGGAGCTTCCGGCCCGAATCCACTGCGGGTTCCGATCTGCGCGCACGTCGAAGAGCTTGGCGTACCCATTCGGAAACATTCATTCGATGCCTGCGCGCAATCCGCCGGATCTCACCGTATTCGGCGTCGTCGAGAACGACCTGCAGCCGTTTACTCATGCTATGAGTATATCATACTCCTGAATATACGTCACGGTCAGGGCCGTAGAGGGAAGCCGAGCTCGGCCAGGACCTCCGCCGTGTGCTCGCCGAGGGCCGGCGGCCCTCGGCGGATGCGGCCCGGCGTGGCCGAAAGCTTAATCGGGATGCCGAGGAGCCGCAGCGGGTCTTTGTCCTCGACCTCGAGTTCGACCACCATCTCCCTGTGGCGCGTCTCGGGCGCTTCCAGCGCTTCGGCGACCGGACGGATCCGCCCGCTCGGGATCCCGGCTGCCGAAAACGCGTCGAGCCAGTCCGCCGCCGGGCGCTCCGCGAAGATCGCCTCCAGCAGCGGAACCAGCTCGCTGCGGTGCTCGACGCGGGCGGCGTTGGATGCGAAGCGTGGGTCGGACAGCCACTCCGTCCTGCGCACCACCTCGCAGAGCGCGCGCCACTGCCGCTCGTTCCCGACGCCCACGTTGATCCACGCGTCCGCTGCCTGGAATGTTTGATAGGGGACGATCGACGGATGGGCGTTGCCGAGCCGCGTCGGCGTGGGGCCGCCGGACCACCAGTTCTGTGCGTGGTAGGTCAGGAGCGACAGCAAGCCGTCGTGGAGCGCCACCTCGACGCGCTGGCCCACCCCGGTCCGCCCGCGCGCGAGGAGCGCGGCCAGGATCCCCTGAACGACGAGAAGCCCGGCGGTCTCGTCGCCGAGCGAGATCCCGACCCGGGTCGGCGGGCCGTCGGGCCAGCCGGTGACGTCCATGACGCCGGACTCCCCCTGCACGATGACGTCGAACGACGGCTTCGCCGCACCCGGGCCCGTCGCGCCGTACCCGTTGACGATCGCGTAGACGACCCGCGGCGACCGCGCCTGGACCGCCTCCCACGAGAAGCCCAGCCGCTCGATGACGCCGGGGCGGAAGTTCGAGACCACGACGTCGGATGCCTCGATCAGCCGCCAGAGGATCTCGCGGCCGGTCTCGGACTTGAGATCCAGCGCGACGCTCCGCTTGTTCCGGTTGACGGCGGCGTAGTACGCACTGGAACCGCCCGCCTGCGGAACCCACGGCGGCCCCCAGGCGCGCGAGTCGTCGCCGCCTTCCGGGTGTTCGATCTTGATCACGTCCGCGCCGAGATCGCCGAGGATCATGGTCGCGTACGGTCCCGCCAATATGCGCGTCAGATCGACGACGCGGATCCCGCTAAGCGGCATGGAGCTCCGCCGCCCCGATCGTGTCGCGGGCCCGGCCCGCCCACAGGCTGTACGCCACGAGCGCGATCCCGAATCCCACGAACCAGGCGTAGGTGTAGAGCGAGTGGAAAACCGCCGGTACCGCCTCGGGCGCGACGAACCCGGCGGCCGCGAGGAATCCCGGGACGTTGGGCAGGACGGCAAGGGCCAGGATCGCGATCGTGCCCCACCGCCATCCGCCACCGTACCAGTAGGACCCGCCGCGCCGGTAGAACGATGCGGTGTCCAGCGATGTCCGGCGGACGATCCAGTAGTCGGCGATCATGATGCCCGCCACCGGTCCCAGGAGGGCGCTGTATCCGATCAGCCACGTGAAGATGTATCCCTGCGTCGAGGCGATCAGGTTCCACGGCATGATGAGGACTCCGATCAGGCCCGTGAGGAGCGCCCCCGCGCGAAACGAGATCCAGCGCGGCGCGATGTTGCTGAATCCGATCGCCGGCGCGACGACGTTGGCGGCGATGTTCGTCGTCAGCGTGGCGATCGAGAGCGCGACCATCGATACGATCACGATCACGGGATTGTCGAAGCGCGCCAGGAGATCGACGGGATCCCACGGCGCGCCCTCCACCACGAGCACGTCGCGGAATCGCAGTGCGCCGGCACAGGTCGCGGCGATCCCGATGAAGGCGAAGAGCGTCATCGTCGTCGGGAGCCCCAGGACCTGGCCCCAGAACTGGTCGCCCTGGTCTCGTGCGTAGCGCGTGAAATCCGGGATGTTGAGCGAGAGCGTCGCCCAGAAGCCGACCATCGCGGTGAGCCCCGGCAGGAAGAGGAGCAGGAATCCGTGGCGGCTCTCCGCCCCGGCCGCCGCGCGTGTGACGAGGACCGGCGACGACGCGCCCGCCGCGTCCCGCACCTCCCCGGCGACGAACAGCGACCCGGCGGTCACCGCCCCGGCGGGGGGCAGCGCAATGGGATTCGCGGAGTACGGCG
>DASRVB010000276.1:0-20111 GCA_035687725.1 Gemmatimonadota bacterium | reverse complement strand
ATCGCCGCCTACCAGGACGGGCAGGGGCGGGTCGAGCTCTACATCACCGACAACTACGAGCTCGAGGAGGACGTGATCCCGCCGGACAGCGCGTTGGGCGAGCGGGTCGAGCACTTCCGCGCGTGGGTCGAGGGAGGTGAGCTCATGCACGAGCACGTGCGGACGTTCGGCGACACCACGGGGCCGGGCGTTCTTCGGAAGGTGGAGACGATCGCGGTCGATCCAGCCAATGATCGGGTGGTGATCGCCGAAGAGCTCGAGCCCGACTCCTACTGGAAGATCTATCGCCTGGACGGCCAGTTCTCCGGTGAGGTGTTCGGTCGCGGCTATTTCCCGCACGAGGCCGAGGGGCTCGCGCTCTACGCCTGCCCGGACGGCGGATACTGGATCGCGACCGACCAGGACGAGGAGACGAACACGTTTCACGTCTTCGACCGGGTGACCCTGGAGCACCTGGGATCGTTCACCGGCGCGACCACGCGCAACACCGACGGAGTCGCGCTCACCCAGACGGCATTCGGTCCCTTCCCCGCGGGTGCGTTCTACGCCGTCCACAACGACGGCAACATCGCCGCCTTCTCGTGGGCGGATATCGCAGGCGAGCTGGGTCTCAGGACCGAATGCACGGAGGGAGAGGCGGCGCCGGAGCCGGCGGGCTGACCAGTCACGGTCGCGGCTCTAGCCGTCGAGCGTGGGCAGCTCGCCGTAGCCGCGGCCGCGGAACTCGAGCAGGCAGAAGCCGTGACCGAACGGGTCGGCGAGGCGCGCGATCCGGCCCCAGGAGTACGATCCCATGTCGCCCTCGACCGTGGCTCCGGCATTCCGCGCGCGCCTGAGCGCGGCGTCCAGGTCCTCCACGACGAAGTCGAGGTGCACCGGTGTCCAGTGCCGGCGGTAGTCCCTGGAGGGAGCACCGCGGGTGGGATTGGTGGGCGTGTCCTTCGGTCTACCGAGGAGGTCGATCGGCACCGGCCCCCCTTCGAGCTCGACCCAGTTTTCGTCGAAGCGCCTGCCCAGCTCGAGGCCGAGCCCGCGGGTGTAGAACTCGATCCCACGCTCGACGTCGTCCACGTCGATGCACACGTACAGCCCCCGCAGCCGGCTCGTCATGGCGGGAGATTTCGCCATATTCGGCGCCATGAGCAAGGGGCGCCTGGAAGCCTTCACCGACGGCGTGATGGCGATCCTGATCACGATCATGGTGCTCGAGCTGCACACGCCCGAGGGAATCGACCTGGACGCCCTGCGGCCGCTCCTGCCCGTGCTGCTGACGTACGTGCTCAGCTTCATCTACCTCGGCATCTACTGGAACAACCATCACCACATGCTCCAGCTCTGCGATCGGATCGACGGGAAGGTGCTGTGGGCGAACCTGCACCTGCTGTTCTGGCTGTCGCTGATCACGTTCGCCACGGGCTGGATGGGGGCGAGCGACCTGGCCCCCTTGCCCACCTCCGTCTATGGCGTCGTCCTTCTCATGTCCGCGATCGCCTGGACGATCCTCCAGCGCCGGCTCGTCGCGCTCCAGGGGCCGCGGTCGCGGCTGGCCGCCGCCCTGGGTGGACGGGATGCCAAGGGGTGGGTCTCGGTGGGCGCCTACGCGGCCGCGATCCCCCTCGCCGTACTGGAGCCCTGGATCGCGGCCGGACTCTACGTCTTCGTCGCGCTGTTGTGGCTGATTCCGGACCGCCGATTCGAGTCCCAGTTCCGTAACACCGGATCGTGACCCTCGGCCCCCCGGCTCTTGACCGCGTAGCAGGGCGCTTCTAGGCTGCGATTCGGGTCCCCCTCGGCAGCGGGGAATCACCCCATCACCGACATCGAAGGAGCACTATGAAGGCCGCCGCGCTCTGCCTCACCATCACGGTCGCCTGCGCGCATTCCGCGTTCGCCCAGTCCGAAGGCTTGACGCTGCTCTTCCATCCCGACTCCACGACGATCTCCGAAGCCGATCAGCGCGCGATCTTCGACGCGCTGGAATACTCGGTCTCCGCGGACGGCGCCTCGCTGGAAGTCGTGGATTGCGGCCCGATTTACGCGCGCGCGACCGAAGCGGATCTCGACGGCGATGGAGTCGCGGAGGTCTTCGTGCTGGGCGGGAACACCTGCACATCGGGCATGGATGGCAGCACGATCACGCTCTGGACCAAGAACGCCGACGGCAGCTATGCCATGAATCTGGGCTTTCCGGCCGGGGGCTGGACCGTGCTCGAGACCTCGAACATGGGGTATCCCGACCTGGCGATCGGCGGCGCGGGGTTCTGCGAAGCCGTGTGGCGCTGGGACGGGACGAGCTATCAGCAGCACGGCACCCGCGAGACCGAGCCGGGAGGATGCAACGGCATCGGCTGATCCGGCAGCGGGTACCTCGGCGCAGGAGGAACGATCATGATCCGCTACCTGACGGAGTTCATCGGCACCTTCTTCCTCGTCCTTACCGTGGGCCTCGTCATCCTGCTGGAGCCCCCGCTGGGAGCGGTCGCGATCGGGTCCGCGCTCATGGTGATGGTCTACATGGGCGGCCACATCTCGGGGGGGCACTACAACCCCGCCGTCTCGCTGGCCGCGGGGTTCGCGGGCAAGCTCGGAAAGCGGGACCTTCTGCCGTACTGGCTCTCCCAGCTGGCGGGAGCGGTCGCGGCTGCGCTCGCGGTGCGCATCATTCTCGGGCGGACGTTCGCGCCGGCGCCCGGGCCCGATGCTTCGGCGACGGCTGCGCTGCTCGTCGAAGTGCTCTTCACGTTCGCCCTCTGTCTCGTCGTGCTGAACACCGCCATGAACCCGAAGACGCAGGGCAATTCCTATTACGGGCTGGCGATCGGCTTCACCGTGCTCGTCGGCGCCATCGCGGGCGGTTCGATCTCGGGGGGCGCGTTCAACCCGGCGGTCGGGGTCGGTCCGATCCTCGTGCATGCCGTGGCAGGCGACGGCGGATACGGCCAAATACTGCTGTACATCGTCGGGCCGCTGGTGGGCGGGTTCCTTGCCGCGGTCGTGTTCCGGCATCAAGAGAGAGGCGGAGGCGCTTCCCGCGAGTAGTTCCTCGGTATTTCGCCGGGCTCACGCCGCGATGCCCCCGAGATGGCGGCTGCGGCATGGCTTATGCTTGATTCTGTCCGCGTGACCCGGAGAGCGCCGACAGCTTCTTTCGTCCTCGCCGCCGGGGCCGCGGCACTCGGCGTCGTCGTGCTGGCGGGATGGCAGCTCGCGGCGGAGAGGATCATTCGCGCGGCCCCTGGTCTCCCCGCCATGAACCCCGTGGCAGCGGGGTCGTTCGTCCTCGCCGGAATGTCCCTCGTCATGCTCCTTCTGGCGCGTGACTCGAAGCCGCTTCGCGTTCTCGGAGCCGGCTGCGCCGGGCTGATGACGCTGCTCGCGTTCGGCCGGCTCGCCGAGTACGTCTTCCCGCTGACCCTGGGCATCGATTCGATGCTCTTTCCCGGCCTGGTGGCGGCCGGCGATTCCCAGGTCGGCGCGTGGACGGCGCTCGGCTTTTTGGCGCTGGGGATGGCGATCACTCTCGCATACGGGCGCGCGGGGGCGCGACTCGGGGGGTTGATCCAGGGCGCCGCCCTGGCGGCCGGAGTCCTCGCGTTCCTGAATCTGATCGGATACCTGTTCGGCGCGGGATCGCTGCACGGCTCGATTGCCCTGCACACCGCGGCGGGGCAGCTCGCCTTGTCTGCAGCGGTCCTGCTCCTGTTCCCCGATCGCGGGCTCGCAGGCGCGCTGCGGAGCGCGGGGCCGGCGGGGACACTCCTGCGGCGCCTGCTGCCGGCCGTCGTGGTCGTTCCGCTGCTGCTCGGCTGGCTTCGGATCTTCGGCCAGCGCGCGGGACTGTTCGGCTTCGAGATGGGGACCGCGCTCGTCACCGTCAGCACGATCGTCGCGCTCGCCGGGCTCGCGTGGTGGGGCGCGGTGGCTCTCGAGAGCGCCGAGGCCCGGCGCTCCACGACCGAGGCGACCCTCCGGGAGTCCGAGGAGCGCAGCCGCCTCATCTTCGAGAACATCCCGATCCCGGCCTGGGTCTACGACCTGGAAACGCTGGCGTTCCTCGGGGTCAACGACGCCGCCGTGGAGACCTACGGATACCAGCGCGACGAGTTCCTCACCATGACCATCAAGGACATCCGACCCCCCGAGGACGTTCCCGCGCTTCTCGATACGATCTCGCGGGTGGACGGCGCCGAGCACAGCGACGGGCTCTGGCGGCATCGCACCCATGACGGGAGGCTGATCCAGGTCCAGATCACCTCGCACCCGCTCGCGTTCGACGGCCGGTCCGCCGAGCTCGTCCTGGCCCAGGACGTGACCGAGCGCAACCGGGTCGAGGCGGCGTTGCGCGCCAGCGAGGAGCGGTTCCGCACGCTGGCCACGACCGCGAACGACGCGATCGTGTCGGCCGATTCGCGCGGCCGCATCACGTACTTGAACTCCGCCGCCGAGCGACTGTTCGGGTACCCGTCGGCCGAGGCGGTCGGCGAGCCGCTCACGATCCTGATGCCGGAACGCTTTCAGGAGGCCCACTCCATGGGCCTGGAGCGCTACAACCGTACCGGCGAGGCTCGGGTGGTCGGCACGACAATCGAGCTCGTGGGGCGCCGGAAGGACGGCTCGGAATTCCCCATGGAGCTCTCGCTCGCCGCCTGGTCGCGCGGATCCAGGAACGAATTCACCGGCATCATCCGCGATATCTCCGACCGCAAGCGGTCCGAGGAGATGCTCAGGCACTACGCCGGCCAGCTCGAAGCCGCGAACGCCGAACTGGACGCGTTCGCCTACTCCGTCTCTCATGACCTACGCGCTCCTCTGCGCACCATCCAGGGTTTCGGCCAGGCACTTCTCGAGGACTGCGGGGACCGACTCGACGAGCTCGGGCGCGAGCACCTGCAGCGCATCCAGAAAGGTGCTCAGCGGATGGCCGCGCTGATCGACGACCTGCTCGAGCTGTCCCGAGTGACCCGGGCTTCCCTGCGGAGCGAGCACGTCGATCTGAGCGGCCTCGCCGAGACCATTCTCGCCGAGCTGATCGAGGGCGATCCGGACCGTTCGGTGCGGGTGAGCGTCATGCCGGGCGCCGTCGCGACCGGAGACCCACGCCTGCTCAAGGTGGTGCTGGACAACATCCTCGGGAATGCGTGGAAGTACACCCGCACCAAGCCCGAGGCACACATCGAGTTCGGGGTCTCACACGAGGGATCCGCTCCGATCTACTACGTTCGCGACAACGGGGTCGGCTTCGACATGGCCTACGTGGACAAGCTGTTCCAGCCGTTCCAGCGACTGCACTCGGCCGCGGAGTTCGAGGGGACCGGCGTGGGCCTCGCATCCGTGCATCGCATCGTCACGCGCCACGGGGGCCGGGTCTGGGCCGAGGGGGCCGAGAACCGCGGGGCAACGGTCTACTTCACGCTCTGACGCCGCGCTGGCTAGTTTCCCAATGTTTGTACCCGCTCCGCGAGCGCAGCGTCGAACTTCCACCCGCCACGACCGAGCTCATTCTGGGCCACGTTGTAGGCCACGAGCAGTTTCCGCGATCTTCCAGAACGGGTGCCGCAGACGAACGAGCATCTTCACGGAATTCCCTACGGACGTCCCGGATCCCTGGTTTCAGACCTGGACGAGCAGCAGCTCCGGTCGAGCGAGGCGATTCCGGTGTGGTGACCCCAACGGGATTCGAACCCGTGTCGCCACCTTGAAAGGGTGGAGTCCTAGGCCTCTAGACGATGGGGTCGCAGGCGAGGCAGGCGTGAGAAGCTAGAGGCTTCCGCGTACGAGGTCAAAAACGCGACGGTTCCGACTCGCGCGTTCGGGAGGCGCGGTGGGTTGGCGCCGCTTCCTCGGCATGGCTACGTTGACCCACGACGTTGTTCCTCCCCGGTCGGTGGGCGCTCAGGGGCATGACGGCGGGTTCGACCGGATCCGGAATCCCTTCGCCGCACCTCGCGCCCCCCGGAACGCTACTCGGATCCCAAAGGAGGTATCCCATGGCGCATGAAGTTCCCGCTCTTCCTTATTCCTTCGACGCGCTCGAGCCGCATATCGACACGCGCACGATGGAGATCCACCACGACAAGCACCACGCGGCGTACGTCACCAATCTGAACAAGGCCCTCGAGGGCCACGCCGACCTGCAGAAGAAGGGCGTCGAGGAGCTGCTGCGGGACATCAAGAAGGTGCCCGAGGACATCCGGACGGCGGTTCAGAACAACGGTGGCGGCCACGCGAACCACACGCTGTTCTGGACGATCATGTCGGCGGACGGAGGCGGCGAGCCGGAGGGGGACCTCGCCGACGCGATCGCCGATTCGTTCGAGAGCTTCAGCGCGTTCAAGGAGCAGCTGTCGGATGCCGCGGTCAAGCGCTTCGGCAGCGGCTGGAGCTGGCTCTCGGTCGGGAAGGACGGCCTGAAGGTCCACAGCACGCCAAACCAGGACAGCCCGCTCATGGAGGGCCGGACGCCGATCCTCGGCCTCGACGTCTGGGAGCACGCCTACTACCTCAAGTACCAGAACAAGCGCCCCGATTACGTCGCCGCATGGTGGAACGTGGTGAACTGGGAAGAGGTCGGTCGGCGCTTCGCGAAGGCGCAGGGATAGTCGCGACGGGAGCCGTTCCCTCGAGCCCGACTGCCGCCCGCTCAGCGGATCTGGTACGTCAGCCGCGCGAGTACCAGCCGCCCGATCTCCGGCGCGCCCACGAACTCGAAGTGCTCCTTGTCGAGCAGGTTGTAGGCTGTCAGCGAGACGGACGCGCCCGCGATCCACGGGACGGCCACCTCGACGTTCGCGTCGACGAGCCCGTACCCCGGCACCCGGCCGATGAACACGCCCGTGTTCATCGGGAACGACTCGATGAACCGGCCCGAGACCTCGGCCGTGAAGTCGTGCGCGGCGTCACGGTAGCGCACCCCCAGCGAGCCCTTCCGCTTGGGGGCGTTGAGTGACACGTCGAGGAGCCCGGCGCAGCCCGGCACGTCGTCGAATTCGAAGCACTCGCTGCTCACCCACGAGGCGGCGCCCTTGAGCATCCAGGCATCGCTCACGAGGAGCTCCGCCGAGATGTCCGCCCCCCAGAAGTCGACGTTCCCGAAGTTCCGGTAGGCGAGTAGCACGTCCGGGAGATCGACCTGGTCGGGCACGATCGTCCCGATCGGCACCTGCGCGAGTGCGGTGGTCAGCTGCGTCACCGTCGCGGCCAGCTCTTCCGGCGTCATCTGCCCGCCCACGACGAGCGGCGTCAAACGCTCCTGCAGGAACGCGGCCGTCGTCGCCGGATCCAGGAACACGGTCGGCGTCTCCACACGCAGCGGCGTGACGAAGTCCTCGACCTCGCTGTAGTAGATGTCCCCCGCCAGGAGGAGCCGGTTCCCGATCAGCCCCTTGTAGCCGACCTCCGCAGTCGACGTGATCGTGGGGGTGATCCGGTCGATGTCGACCGGCCCGACGGGGTCCGGAACGAACGTCCGCGCGGTGGAGTCGAACCGACGGAGCACCGTTCCCACCGCCCCGCCCGGGTCCTGAACCAGGGGGAGGAGCGGCTCGAACTCGGGCGGAGCCAGTGTCTGCACGAGCGTGTTCCATGCCACCGATGCGTTCGCCGGCAGCTCCATGCCCGGAGCGAACGGCGACCGCATGCAAAAGCCGCCGTCGAACCCGCCGGGGCAGTCGCGCGAGAACGTGAAGCCGGTCTCCGGCGTCCCTAGGAGGCGAATATCGTACCCCACGGGCCCGACCGGAATCCTGCCGAATACCAGATCCAGAAACAGGTTGTTCGTCGTGGGGGTCGAGAACGCGCGGTTGTAGGTGAGACGCAGATTATGCGTCTCCCGGGGCCGATAGACGATCCCCGCGCGCGGCGAGAAGACCAGGTCCTCGAGCCGATTGTGCCAGTCGAGCCGTGCCGCGGCCACGAGCTCCAGCGCGTCGGTCAGCGCCGTCTCGGAGTGGAGGTACCCGCCCAGCTCGTTGATCGTATCGTCGTCCTCGTTTCGTCCGGTGATCGTCCCGTCCGTCCGGGGAACGGTGTGCTGCCAGTCGACCCCGTAGGTTAGCCGCTCGCGGGTACCGAACTCGGTGGCGTGCTGACCCTGCGCTGCCCACACGTAGGATTCGTCGACGACCCCCGCCCCTGTCGGCAGAAGATAGGACTCTCCCGAGTCACTGAGATTGACGAACGTCTGGGCGAAGAGGTTGCCCTTCCGAAGGCGCGCTTGACCGTATGTATACCGCCAGTCCTCGACCTGCGCTGCACCGCCACCGGTGAGCTCGACCGACGACAGTTGGGTGTTCACCCCCGCCGAGAGCACGACCTCGCCATCGTCCCACGGCCGAACGTCGAACCGGCCCTCCGCCGACCAGCGTCCCTGGTCGAAATCGCGGAGCCCGATCTTCGTGTCCGGGTCGGTCTGGAGCGCGATCTCGCGCGCGGCTGCCTCGGCCGGGTCGATAAAGCGCCAGTCGTTGCCCTGGAAGTACTGCCCCGAGACCCGGATCCCCATGTTCTCGCCGATCCGCTGCGAATGGCGAGCCTCGGTCTGGAATACCGCGCGCTCGCCCGCCGCCATGCTCACTACCGTCCCCGGATCATCGATCGGCGACGAGGTGATCATGTGCATCACGCCGTTCGCGCTGTTGGGTCCATAGAGCGCCGCACCCGGACCGAGCACGATCTCCACCCGCTCGAGATCCAGGTTCGTGGCGGGAATGAAGTTGTACGCGTTGACGCGCAGCGACGGGACCTGCGCGTAGCGGTAGTCGGACATCACGAGCAGCGCGCCCGAGAAGATGTTGTTGAAGCCCCGCGCCACGACGTTGGATTGCGAGAGTCCCGTCTGCGCGACGTCGACCCCCGCTTCCCCCTTGACGTGGTCGATCACGGTGGGCGCGGCGCGCTCCCGGATCTCCTCCTTCTCGACCGTTTCTACCGCCGCCGGCGCCTCCAGCCGCTTCTGTGGACGCCGCGACGCGGAGACGATGATGGGGTTGAGCTGGACGGCCTCCACCACGAGCGCAATCGACAGCGGCTCGCCCGCGCCGGCCGCCACCGTGGTCTCGATCGTGCGGGTGGCGAAGCCGAGAGAGGTGACCTCGACCTCGTAGGATCCCGGTGGGACCTGCAGCTCGAACCTGCCGTCCGCGTCGGTCAGGTCGCCCGCGACCTCCCGGCCGCCCGGCTCGAGAACGCGCACCACCGCGTTGGCGATCGTCTCCCCCGTTTCGGCGTCCATGACGCGGCCGGCGAGGGTGCCGGTCTGACCCCATGCCGGAACCGCGGCGAGAACGAGGAAGGCGAGCGCACCGGCGAGTCTGCGGGGAGCCGCGAGCATGGCAGGTCTCCTCTCCGAAGTGGGGCGGGAAGCGACGTTTCTACAGGTATTTCTGAACGCGCTCAGCCGTTTGTCAAGCGAGCGGCCTCGGCCTCGACGGCCTCGACCAGTGCGCGGGTGGATTCGGGCGCGAAGGGATTGAGCTTGAGAATGTCCTCGTAGAGCTCGTCGGTGTCGGCGGCGGTCATGTTGAGAGCCGACCAGACGCGGCGCTCCGACGGCGTGCCGTACTGGGATCCGCCGAGGCCTGCCGCTGCGAGAGCGCGGGCGAGCAGAAAGACCAGGGCCTGCGACCGGGCCATCTCGCGGTCGTGCGTCTCCGGGTCGAGGCGGATCGTCTCGAGCCCGAGCCGCCGGGCGATGACCTCGATCGAACGCGCCGCGGCCGCGTGACCTTCGGCCTCGCAGACGACGATCCGCTGATCTCTGACGCTTCGCTCCGGCGCGCTCTCCGGACCGAACAAGGGGTGGGTTCCGACCCACGATACGCCGACCGGGAGGAGATCCTCCATCCAGCGCATCGGCTCGACCTTGACCGAGGCCATGTCGACGACGATGGCTCCCGGCTTGAGATGGGGTACCATCGCCTGGAGCACCTCCGGCATCGTGCGGACAGGGACCGCGAGGAGCACGGTGGGCCGGGACGCGCAGTCGGCGAGATCGCCCCACGCCACACCCCGCGCCGCCGCCTGGCCCGCCAGGTCGCGCACGTCGGTGGCCATGACATGGAAATCCTTCTCCAGCACCTCCGCCGCCAGCTGCCCGCAGCGGCCGTATCCGATGATGCCGAGCTCGGGCCTCATCTCATTCGCTCAGCTTCTGCCCGAGCTGCTCGACGAGCTCGCGCTCCTCGTCGGTCAGCTTCTCCGGCACCTTGACCTGTATCTCCACGAACTGGTCTCCCTTCTCACCCTCGCGGACGAGGCCCTGGTCCCTCAGCCTCAGCCGGGTTCCGCTCTGCGTGCCGGACGGGACGCGGACTTCGACCTTCGTCCCATGGATCGTGCGCACCCGAATCCTGGCGCCCAGCATCGCCTGCACGATCGTGATCGGAACCGTGCAGTGGATGTCGATCCCCTCGCGCCGGAAGAAGCGATCGGGCCTGACCCGCACCGTCAGAACCAGGTCTCCCGGCGGCCCCCCGGCGGGCCCGGGCTCGCCCTGCCCGCGCAGCCGGATGCGATCGCCATCCTCGGTCAAGGGCGGGATCCGGACTTTGACCCGCCGCGGCTCGGTCACGCTGCCTTCGCCGCGGCAGCGCGTGCAGGGCTCCTCGATCAGCGTGCCGCGGCCATAGCAGCGCGGGCAGGGGCGCTGGACGGCGAATCCGCCCTGCACGAGCGACACGCTCCCGCTCCCTCCGCACTGCGGGCACGTTTCGACCTTCGTCCCGGGCTCGGCGCCCTTCCCCTCGCACCGCGGGCATTCGACCTCGAGCGGCACGCGGATCTCCACCTGGCCCCCCTTGGCCGCGACCTGGAACGAGACCCGCACGTCGACCCGCCGATCCGCCCCCTTGCGCGACGCGCGCGCGGCGCCGCGCGCCTGGCGACCGCCGAAGATCGAGGAGAACAGGTCTCCGAGGTTGAACCCCCCTGCCCCACCCAGGTCCTCCAGGTCGATCGTCTGCCACTCGCCCCCCGCGCCGGGCTGGCCGAACCCGAAGCCCTCGAACCCGCCGCCACCTCCGCCGAAGCCAGTGCCCGCCCCGGCGGTCCGCATCGCGTCGTATCGCTTGCGCTGCTCGGGATCGGAGATGACGCGGTACGCTTCCGAGATCGACTTGAAGCGCTCTTCCGCCGACGAATCGCCGGCATTCACGTCGGGATGATACTTCCGGGCGAGCTTGCGGTAGGCCTTCTTGATCGTGTCGGCGTCGGCGTCCGGAGGGACGCCGAGGACCTGGTAGTAGTCCTTCGCGGCCACTAGCGGCGGTTCGCAGGGATCGCAGGACGTTCAGTGAGATTGGCCATTTTCATCGCCCTGCCGGCGATCAGGACCGGTCGGATCGATGCTCGTACACCTGCACCTGCGCGGGTCGCAGCAACTGGCTTCCGAAGGCGTATCCCGGAATCGCCACGTTGGCGACGGTGCCGTCCTGCTCGGTGGAGGGAGCGGGAAGGGTGGAGATCGCCTCGTGCCGGTGCGGGTCGAACGGCTCGCCGACCTCGCCGATCCTGGTCAGCCCCTCGCGCTCGAGTGTGTCGACGAGCTTCCGCTCGAGGAGCGAGACGCCGTCGATGACGGCGGACGCCGGGGTCTTCTCGGGGTCGAGGCGCGTGACGCGCTCGAGGTCGTCGAGCGTTCCCAGGAGCTTCTGAACGAGGTCGCCCTTCGCGCGCGCCCAGGCCGCCGACCGCTCGCGCGCTTCGCGCTTCTTGTAGTTGTCGAACTCGGCCTGGAGACGCAAAAACCTGTCCTGGAGACCCGCCAGCTCGGCCTCGATCTCCACCTCGAGGTCCTCGGTGGCGATCGCTCCCGCCTCGGAGGCCGATTCCTCCGCCAGCTGACGCTCGTCGGCGGCGCCGGGTCCGGCTTCAGGATCCTCTATCGGGATCTCGCGCGGTTCTTCGTGCGGTGTCATGTCGACGGGGAATATATACCGGCGCGTCGCGGCCTCCCAAGCCGCGCGAGGGCCGCCCCGGCGTCGGTTCAGTTCTCTTCGAGGAGGGTCAGGAACGCGGCCTCGTCGAGCACCCGCACCTTGAGCTCGCGCGCGCGGTCGAGCTTGGAGCCGGGGCTCTCGCCGGCCACCACGTAATCGGTCTTCTTCGATACCGATCCCGCGACCTTCCCGCCGCGCGCCTCGATCGCCGAGGTGGCGGCCGCGCGGCTCAGCTCGGACAGCGTGCCCGTGACCACGAACGTCTTCCCCGACAGCGGCCCGGAGGCCCGCGCCTGCCGCTTCTCGGTCATGTCGACGCCGTGCTCGGCCAGCCTCTCGACGACCGCCCGGTTCTCCGGCGCGTCGAAGAACTCGCGCACCGATTCGGCGAGCGTGGGCCCGATCCCCTCGACCGCCTCGAGTTGCTCCCGGTCGGCGGCGACGAGCGCGTCCATCGAGCCGAAGGCTTCGGCCAGCGCGCCCGCGGCCGATGCCCCCACGTGCCGGATGCCGAGACCGTACAACACGTGTCTGAGCCCGCGCGACTTCGAGCGCTCGAGGGCCGTCACGAGGTTTCGGGCAGAGAGCTTCCCCATCCGCTCGAGCCCGGCGAGCGTGTCGGCGTCCAGGTCGTAGAGGTCCGCGAGGTCCGCGACGACCTCTTTGTCGACCAGCTGCCGGGCCAGCATGTCGCCGAGACCGTCCACGTCCATCGCGCCGCGAGAGGCCCAATGGAGGATCCGCTCCCGCAGCTGGGAGGGACAGGAGGCGTTCGGACAGCGGTGGGCGACCTCGCCCTCGAGCCGGACGATCTCCGCCCCGCACGCCGGACAGCGCTTCGGCATCCGGAAGCGACGCGCTCCGCGCCGCCGCTTCTCCGGCAGCACCCGGACGATCTGGGGGATCACCTCCCCGCCCCGCGCCACCACGACCGTGTCGCCGACCCGCACGTCCTTGCGGGCCACCTCGTCCTCGTTGTGGAGCCCCGCCATCTGGACCGTCACCCCGCTGACCTCCACTGGGTCCAGCACCGCGGTGGGAGTCAGCTTCCCGGTCCGGCCGACGGTGACCATGATGTCCCGGACGATGGAGATCGCCTCCTCGGCGGGGAACTTGTACGCCACTGCCCAGCGCGGGTGCTTCGCGGTCGCGCCGAGGGCCGCCTGCTGGTCGAGGTCGTCGATCTTGACGACCACCCCGTCGATCTCGTAATCGAGCTCGTGTCGGCGCTCCTGCCAGTCGAGGCAGTACGCGAGCAGCGGCTCCCCCTCGTCGAAGCGGCGCCACTCGGGGTTGATCGGAAACCCCCACTGCGCCATCCGCTCGAGGCCCTCGGACTGCCGCGCGACGTCGGACTGTAGCAGCGTGTAGGCGAAGAAGTGGAGGGGGCGCGAGGCGGTGACCCGGGCGTCGAGCTGCCGCACCGAGCCCGCGGCCGCGTTCCGCGGGTTTGCGAAGGTCGACTCGCCCGCCTCTTCGCGGGCCTCGTTCAACCGCTGGAACCCGCTGCGCGTCATGTACACTTCGCCGCGAACGATCATCACGGCGGGAAGCCGCTTGCCGGAGAGGCGTAGCGGGATCTCGCGAACCGTGCGCAGGTTCACGGTGACGTCCTCGCCGATCGACCCGTCGCCGCGCGTGGCGCCCCGAACCAGCACCCCGTCCTCGTATCGGAGCGAGATCGACAGCCCGTCGATCTTGTGCTCGGCGACCCACGCGAGCGCGCTCGGGTCGTCCACCGCGCGGCGCGCGCGCTCGAGCCACGACTCGAGCTCCTCCGCGCCGTTGGCGTTCTCGAGCGAGAGCATCGGAATCTCGTGCGCCGCCCGGGGGAAGGCGTCCTGGGGTGTCCCTCCGACCCTCTGAGTCGGCGAGTCCGGCGTGGCGATCTGGGGGTGCGCGGCCTCGATCTCCAGGAGCTCGCGCACGAGCGCGTCGAAGGCGGCGTCGCTGATCTCGGGCGCGTCATCGACGTAGTACAGCCGCTCGTGGCGGCGGATCTCGGCGCGCAGCTCCTCCGCCCGCCGTGCGGGGCTCTTCTTGGCGGGACTCACAGGGTCAGACGATGGGCGCGACCCGCGATCCAGCCAACGCGCTGAAGGGCGCAAAAATCGGCCATGTCGAGGCGCGCGACCGAGGCGATCCCGAGGCGTACTGTTCGGTACGCCGCAGGGTCGCCGAGGGAGCGCAACGAAGAGATGGGCGATTTTTATCCTACCAGGGCTTCGCAGCGGGCTTCGTCTCTAACCCGCGCGAAGATCCGGCGCTGCAGCGCGGACAGATCGCGACCGCACTCCTCCCATTCGCGGCGCTGCCATTCGCACTCCGGGCCCTCGTCGAGGATCCTCCGCGTCCCGTCGATGGCGTCTGCCGCGATACCTAGGGCCGCAGCCCACGGGCGCGCGAGCCGCAGCATCTCCTCGATCTCGTCCAGGAGCGTGACGGTCTCGCCGCTGATCGGGTGGGCGATCGGCTCCCGCCAGCCGAAGCGCTGCGCCTTGAACCATCCGTCCGCCAGGAAGGCGGGCTCGAGCTGCCACTCGGGCTCGCGCGCCTCCCAGCGCGACACGAGCTCCGCGCCGAGCGCCTGCGCGAGTCCGACCAGCGCGCGCGTCCGATCGAGGCCGATCTGCATGTCGAGCATGCGAAACTCGACGGTCGGGTACGTGACGTGCGGACGCACGTTCCACCACACCTGACGCGGCGCGGTGATCGCTCCGGACGCGATCAATGCGTCGATCACGCGCATGTAGTGCGACCAGCTCTCGAAGCGCGGCGCGAATCCCGTTCGGGGGAAGGAGCCGAAGACGTGCATGCGGATCGTCTGGAATCCGGTGTCGGAGCCCTCGAAGAACGGAGCGTTCGCCGACAGCGCCAGGAGCGGCGCGCACCACCGGCGCAGCTGGTTCGCGACGTAGACGCGCGCATCGGGATCCTCTACCTCGATGTGCACGTGCAAGCCGAAGGACAGATTTCGCCGCGCGAGATACTGCAGCTGCCGCCCCACCCATTGATAGGCGTCGGTGCCCACGAAGTCCTGATCCTGCCAGCGCGCGAACGGATGCACGCCGCCGATGCCGATCGCCACCCCGAGCGAGGACGCGATCTCGAGCAGATCGCAGCGCAGCGCGCGCACGTTGACCATCGCCTCGCCCAGGTCGGCGGACTTCACGATGTTCCCCTCGATCACCGTGTGGAGGAGCTCGTACCCCAGTCGCTCGGCGAGCTCGGGTGGGGCGGCGCGCAGGATCTTGTCGACGACCGGTGTGAGGTCGCCCGTCTGCGGGTCGCAGAGCTGGAACTCCTCCTCGACCCCCAGCGGCAGCGAATGGGTCGTAAGCGACTCAGGCATGGGCGGCGCGGAGGTACTCGCGTTCGGCGTCCGTCATTCCGTACAGGTCGTAGAGATGGCTCTCGGCCTCGGCCTGGAGCTCCTCTATTTTCGCCTGGGCGCGCTCGATCTCGGCCTCGATTCGCGCCCGATGCTGCAGGACGACGACCACATGAGCAGTCGTCACCGGCAGCTTGATGAATATCTCGAGCTCCTCCTTCGACATGCCGCGCAGCTCGTTGAATCGGCCTTTGAGCCACAGCTCCAGGTAGGTCGCGGCCTCCTCCGTCGTGGTCACGATCGTCGATCCGCGACGGAAGATCACCACCGGACCGCGGCGCTTCACGTCCGCCACCTCGGCGAGGGGGCGCGGAACGTTTATCTCCCGGATGATCCCCTCGGTCTGCGCGATCGGTACCAGCGGGACCTTGGCTTCCTGCGCGATCCGATGGACTTCGTCCATCGCCGCCAGTCGCTCGCTGTTCTCGTCGGCCAGCTCGAGCAGCTGGTCGCGCACGGCGCGGAACGACTTGCCCGCCTTCGAGGTCAGCATGGGAACCTCGAAACCCGCCAGACGCTCCTCCGCGGGAACCGCCGGAGACCCCGACCGCTTGGGGAAGTAGTGCTGCCAGTAGAAGTGGAAGAGCCGGGAGTTGAGGATCACGGCCAGGTCTTCGATGGGCGTCGCCTTGAGACGTGGAGCCAGCGACACGAGCGGCGCTACCACCAGCACGCCTTTGGGAGCCAGCGCGGCCATCGGCACGTCCTTGTACCGGAACGGAACCTTGGGGACCTTGATCGCCCTCAGGTGCAGCTTGTCGAACGGCTCGTCCTTCACGCCGCGCAGGTAGGTTGCCGGCGGGCGGAGCATGTGGCGCCCCAGCAGATAGCTCCGCCGGACGAACCCGAGGGCGCGGTTGCGGCGCCGCGTGTCGAGGGCCGCCCATTCGGAGCGGGAGATCAGCTCCTCACGGGAGGCGGCCTCCAGCGGGTCCGGGGTGCCGAGCAGAATGTCGCAAAGGCGATCGACGCGCTCGGTCCGCATGCCGACCTTCTCGTAGCGCGTGGCCAGCGTCCTGGCCGAGACCTTCTTTCGCGTCTTCTGGACCACGTCCATTCCTCCGACGAGGCCCCGGGCCTCGCCACGCGAAGGGGTTAGCCGGATGTGAGGATGCGCGCAGGGTCCATCCGCGCAGCCCGGTGCGCAGGAGGGACCGCGGCGAGGATGCTGACCAGGAGCCCCAAGCTAAGCCCCAGTGCAAGGATCGGCCAAGACAGGGAGAAGAAGCTTTCGGGGAGCAGGAGGAGATCCGGCAGCACGCGATCGAGGGCCAGGTCGGCCCCGTAGGCGGCGGCGGCCGCCAGGCCGAGACCGGCCAGCGCGCCCCCTGTCCCGATCAGCGCCGCCTCGCAGAGGAACAGGAGCCGGATGTCCCCGCGGCTCGCGCCCACCGAGCGGAAGATCCCGATCTCGTGCCGCCGCTCCATGACCGACAAGAGGAGCGCGTTTCCGATCCCCACGCCGGCCACCGCCAGGACGACGAGGCCGATCAGGCCGAACGCGGCCTGGAGGACGCGGGTCAGCGTGCGGATCCGCTGGGCGATCTCGCGCCCGGAAGTGACGTCGTAGCCCATGGCCTCGATCCGCGCCGCGACGTCCTCGACGTCCTGCGCCCGGCCGGCGACCACCGTGAGCTGGAAGTACTCCGGCGTCGTCTCTCCCGCCAGGTCCCGGTTCCACCGTTCGACAACGTCCCGCGGCAGGCTGACCCCGACCAGGGGGACCCGGTCGCTCACTCCGATCAGGCGGATCGACGCGGTCCGCACGCGCTCTTCCGCCCCGGGCCGGAAGGAGGAGGTCCCCAGGAAGAGGGTCGCCTGCTGCCCGCCCAGGATCTCGGGCGTCAGCTGCGGGAGGTCGTTGTTCTTGGCGAAGCCCGTGTTGTACATGTCGATCAGGTCTTCGGAGATGACCGCGGGGATGGCGCCTGTCCCATCGCCCGTGCCGAACCCCGACCCCGCGGGGATCTGGTCGGCGACCAGCTCGGTCTCGATCCCGAATACGCCGGTATCGGTCACGAATCCCTGGCCGAAGAATCGGGCGCGAAGCTGGGCCGGGAGCTTCAAGGCCGCCATCGGCATGACGCGCTCGACCCCCTCCAGCGCCTCGATCCGCTCGACGGCATCGGGATCGAGACTCGAGAACGGACTGTCGAATTTGATCACCGAGAGGGAGAAGGAACGCGGGACGACGGTGAGATGCGTGATCGGCAGCGAGCTGACGACGCGATCAAGGAGCGCCCGCCTCGTCCCCGCCACGAAAGCCAGCAGGAAGACGAGCATCGCCACGCCGATCGCCACACCGCCCGCGAGCAGGAGCGCGCGGGCGCGGTGACGCCCCAGGTTGTGGATCGACCTGCGGATCGCGCGGACCGGCCCGATCACGGCGTCACCTTGCCGTTCCGTCGTCGGTGACGCGGCCGTCGGCTATGCGGCCGTCGGCGATGCGGAGAACGCGGTCGGCCACCTCGCTGATCGCCGGATCGTGCGTCACGATCACCACGCCCAGACCCTGGCGTGCGAGCCCGCTCAGGAGCGCCACGATGTCGGCGCCGGTCCGCTCGTCGAGGTTCCCGGTTGGCTCGTCCGCCAGCACGAACTCGGGCTCGTTGACGATCGCCCGGGCGATCGCCACGCGCTGCTTCTGCCCCGCGGACAGGGTGCCGGCCGGCTGGTCGACCTGATCGCCGAGACCCACACGCGACAGCGCGCTCCGGCCACGCTCGGCAGCGTCGTGCGGCGGCCGGCGCGCGAACAGGAACGGGACGAGGACGTTCTCGAGCGCGGTCTCGTCGTGGGAGAGATGGAAGGACTGGAAGACGAAGCCGATTCGCTCGTTGCGGTACCGGCTGAGAGCCCTGTCGCCACTGCCGTAGAGATCCTCGCCGTCGACCAGCACGCTGCCCGCTGTGGGGCGGTCGAGGCCGCCGATGGCGTTTAGGAGCGTGGTCTTCCCGGATCCGGAGCGGCCCATGACCACGACCAGCTCGCCCGATTGCATCTCGCAGGAGACACCGCCGAGCGCCCGGATCGTGCGCCCGTCGAGCGCGTAGAGCTTCTCGACGTTCCGACAGGTGATCTTCATGGGATGCCGCCCCGGCGGTATGGGGCGGGCGTCAGCTCCCGCGGGCTGGCGTGGTACAGTGACGCACCACGCTCAGCGCCCGAGCTCCTGCACCCAGGCCGCAACGGCGGCGATCTCGGCGTCCGTCAGCGTGCCCTTCCAGCCGATCATCGCGGTCCCCGGGCTCCCATGCTCGATGGTGTTGGTGATGGCCTGCAGCGACCCGTCCCCCGTCGTCCACGTCCCGTCCGTCAGGTCGGCCGGCGGCGGCTCGAGGCCGGTGGCGGCGGGCCCGTCGCCCCGGCCACCCTCGCCGTGGCAGGTTGCGCAGTTGGCGGCGAAGACTGCCTGGCCGCTCACCCCCCCGGAATCGCGAGGCGGCGCATCGGAGGGCTCGGAGACCGCGGTCGTGTCGGATCCCCCGGGCCCGTCCTCCCCGGCCGGCTGCAGCCCGTCCTGCTCGCCGCCTCCGCAGAACACCGCCGTCAGCACGAACGAGAAGAGGATCAAGGCTTGCAGAACTGAACGCATGCGGTCGCTCCTTGCCGGGGTTGGTTCGCGGCGCATCCGATCGCCGCTCAGCGGACGGTGACCATGTGGCCGAGCGTGAATGCGGCCCCGAACACCCCCAGGCCGCCGCTCACGTTGTCGACATCTTGGAACTTCTGGGCTGCGGTCTCGGCTTCGGAGAGCGTGCTGATCGCCTCGCCGAGCGGCTCGTAGAACGTGTTGTAGGCGGTGATCTCGACGTCCACGAGATCGCCCGCGGGCCGTCCCGCGAACGCCGAAGCCGGAATCACGAACGCTCCCAGCGAGGCCGCCACGTGCTCCGAGAACACGCCTCCGTCGACCGCGACGTTGACGCGCTCGGCGCCCGACACGCTCCACGTCACGGCGAGCCCCTCGCCCGCGACCACCTCCTCCGGAATCTGGATCTCGAAATCGGTGGGCACGGCGGTGGTGTCGGAGGTCACCTGGATCGTGCTCCCGTCCGAGGCGGTTACCGCCGCATCGAGCACGAACCGCCAGCCTGGATCCACGTTGATGCCCTCGGAGTAGACGACCCCGCGGACGATTCCGGGAGTGATCTCGTTCCGCAGCTCGCGCGAGAACACGCGCCCGTCGGGTTCGAACCGGTCGATGACCGCCACGGCGTCGAGCAGGACCTCGCGGTCGCGGTCGAAGAAGAACGCCAGGTATCCCTCGATCGTGTCCTCGGAAGGCAGCGAGCGGTCGCTCCGCGCGATCGCGACCACCAGGATCTCCCGGGGGTTCGTGGGATCGACGGGACTCGAGCCCCCGCTGCATCCGGGGGCAACCAGTGCCGCGGTCAGCAGGAGGGCGCGAGGTCTCATCGGGACGCCAATATATCGGGCGGCCTGTCCGATTCCCACCGCGCGAGGACGAGCTCCATCATGCGTCCCAGATCCTCGGGCGTGAGGCGGCGCTCGGGGTCGATCCCGATCGCCGACGCGTCGACCACGGTGACGCCCGCCGCGTCGTCTCCCGGACCCCGGACCGCGCAGAGGACCGCCGCCGGGACGCCGGCCGCGCGCGCGAGCGCCAGCACGTGCCCGGTGGCCTTGCCGTTGAGGCTCTGCCGGTCGAAACGCCCCTCGGCAGTCACGACCCCGGTCGCTCCTTGGAGCGCCTCGCCGAGGCCCGCGAGCGCGCCGCACCACTCGGAGCCGGATGCGAGCTCCGCGCCCAGGAAGGCCGCGAG
>DASRVB010000275.1:0-4442 GCA_035687725.1 Gemmatimonadota bacterium | reverse complement strand
ACGGCGTCTTCGGGGACGTCACCTCGCAGCTCGGCCTCGTCGATCTCGACGGGGACGGCTCGCTGGAGGTGGTCAGCGCGGTCGGCCGCGCGACCCCCACGCTGGAGCCCGGCATCGAGTGGACGGTGGCGCCCTACCGCGCGCGCGCCGACGGCAGCCTCGTGCCCGCGCCCGAGCTCCGCGAGTCGGCGCTCGAGACCGTTCACCGGGCCACGGGCCGCTGAAGATCACCAGCGGCTCCGCCCTGGCGCTCGCAGTCGTGGCGCTGGCCGCCGGGATCGCGATCCTGCGGATGGTGTGCGTTCCGGTGGGCTCGTTCCGCGAGGGGCTGGAGGAGCTCGCCTGGGGCCTTCCCGCCGATTCGGTCGTCGCGATCCTCGGCGAGCCGAACCGGACCTGCGCCAGCGGGACCGTCGATCACATCGCGCTCACGGGACCGGACACCGCCGCGCTGCGGGACGCCCTGCGCGAGGCGACTGCCGAGCGCTGGGTGTACACGCGACGCGGCGCGAGCCGTCCGATCCCGCGCGACTCGAGTCCCGGATGCCGCGCGCCCTCGATCGCCACCGAGGTCGGCTTCGATTCTGCCGGCCGACTTCGCTGGTATGTCCAGGAGATGGACCAGACCGACCTCGTCCACGACCCGGCGATCAGCCGCCCGCGATGAGGCGTTGGAAGCGGGGGTTTGTCCGCAACGGGTCGAGCTGGTCCAGCGCCTTCTCGTGCTCGCCTACCAGAATGTAGATGCGCGCGAGCTGGTGCTGGTTATAGGGGCCGGAGTACGCATCCTTCGTGATCGGCGGGAGGCGATGGCGCGCTCGCCCTCCCCCAGCTGCCGCGGTCGCCGAACATATCGGGGTCGAGGCCGACGAGGAGGCCGACCCGACGATGTCGGTGAACAGCACCGTCACGAGGTAACGCTGTGACTTCACGACGGACGGCCTCTCATCGAACCCAGGCTAAGGCCACTAGCGCCCAGGATCGCGTTGGAGCGCGACCATAGAAAGCGACTAGGGGAAGAAACAAAATAATAGTAAGAACTCGGGGGAGAGCGACGGCCTACATGACGTCGTTCAAGGTCCAGTCGTAGTCGAGATAGTCGATCTTCCATTCCCGATCCCGCGCCGCCGCCGCCGCGTCGCCGGTCAGGTTGTGGATCAGGTACTCGCGCAGCGAGCCCGCCGCCCGCTCGAAGTCCTTGCGGTACCACTTCAGGATGCGGCTGACAAACAGGACCCGGCCGGCAGGATCGATGCGGTGCCCCTGAGGCCCGTTCAGGAACGTCCGCGTCTGGAAGTCGAGCTGGGTATCGAGACGCGAGGCATCGTACGGCTCCGCGCGAAGCTTGGGGCAGGAACGCGTCGCGCAGTTGAGGGCGAAGTGGATCCGCGGGTCCCACAGCTCCGCCTCGAAGAGGATCTCCTGCTCGATCTCGTCCAGCGTCCGGACCTTCCCGGCGACCGGGTGCTCGCGCCGGCTGAAGAACCCGCGGAACCGGCCGCCGATGAACCCCACGTCGCGCACCGAATCGATGGGGTACCGTTCGAGGACCCCGGCGATGACCCGTGCGTTGTAGGCGTTGATCCAGAAGGCGCGCTGCTCGTCGACCGTCATCCTCTCCGGTCGGGCGCCGTCCAGCCACTCGAGATAGCGCCTCCACTCGGGCGGGTTCTCGGTGAACAGCAGGCCGTAACGCACGTCGCCGCCCTCGACGTAGCGGGAGAGGACGGCGGTATAGTCGTCGCGAGCCGAGGCGGTCGCCCCGGCCTGAGGAAGGGCCGGCCCGGGAAGGGCCAGCACGAGAGCGGCCGCCAGCAGTGCGCGGGGATGTGGGGCGATTGCCCGCATGCGGGGAAACAAGGTAAGGGTACCGCCGCGCCGGGTCACCACCCCTCCGTCCCCGGTTGACTAAACGTGAGGCGCGCCTATCCTACGGGTCATGAGCGACGAGTCCTTCGAAGATGTCACACACGAGCTGGACGCGCTGGAATCCGAGGTCGAAGCGATGCGCGTGGTGGTCGACGAGGGGGAGGAGACGTTCGCCGCCGCCCCGGCCGCGCGGCAGGCCGCCCTCCGCCACCTCGACCACGCGATGCGCCACCTGGTGGAATCCGCCTGGTCTCTGATCGACGAGGCGGATTGGGACGAGCCCGAAGACAACCTCGACGCCATCGAGATCCTCGCGGAGGAGGATGTGATCTCCGGGCGCCTCGGATCGACCCTCATCGGCCTCGCGGAGTACGCCGCCGAGCACGGAGAGGAGGAGGGGTGGGAGGCGAGCGCCGAAGCGGCGGATGCGTTCGAGCATGTGAGCGAAGGCGTGGACGCGATCACGGAGTACATCGAGCTCGTCCACCACTTCATGAAAGAGTGGGAGGCATAGGCCGCCCGCGCGCGGACGCGTCCCCCACGCCGCCGCGCGCCGATCTCGAGCGGATCTGGCCGTACATCCCCGGAAGACACCGCGACGAGATTGCCGCCGAGTACGGCGTCGGCGACGTCCTCAAGCTCGCATCGAACGAGAACCCGCTCGGTCCTTCGCCGCGCGCGGTCGAGGCGCTTGCCAGACGGCTTTCCGAAATCCACTACTATCCAGATAGCCAGGCGCGGGCGTTGAAGCTCGCCCTGGCCGATCGCCAGGGGCTCGACCCGAGCCAGCTCGTGATCGGCAGCGGCTCGGTGGAGTGCATCGACCTGGTCGCGCGGGCGTTCCTGCGTCCGGGCGACGAGGCGGTGGTCGGGTTCCCCACGTTCCCCCGTTTCCAGATCGCGTGCCAGGTCGTGGGCGTCAAGCCGCGGGTCGTGCCACACGTGGACTGGCGCTTCGACCTCGACGGGCTGCGCGAGGCCGTCACCGAGAGGACGCGGGTGCTCTTTCTGGACAATCCCTGCAACCCCACCGGCACCTGCATCGTCCCCCACGAGCTGGGGGGATTTCTCGATGACCTGCCTTCCGAGACGCTCGTGGTGCTCGATCGCGCGTACTACGAGTTCGAGGCCGACGCCACCCGCTTCGGCGAGGATCTCGATCGGATCCGGGACGGCGCGAATCTGATCGTCCTGAGGACGTTCTCGAAGGCCCACGGACTGGCGGGCCTCAGGATCGGCTACGCGATGGCACGGCCCGAGCACGCCCGAGCGCTCGATCACGTGCGCGAGGCCTTCAACGCGAGCTCGCTTGCGCAGATCGCCGCACTTGCTGCGCTGGACGACGACGCGCACGTCGAGCGAACGCGCGCCGTCGTGGAGACCGAGCGCGCATGGCTCTCCGAGCGTTTCGACGAACTGCGGCTCGAGCACGTTCCCTCGGTGACGAACTTCCTGTTCACGAACCTGGGAGCCCGAGCAGCGGAGGTGAACGAAGTGCTCCTCTCGCGCGGTGTCGTGATCCGCCCGATGAGCGCCCCGGGCATCGAGTCCTGGGCGCGGATCTCGGTCGGGGATCGTGAGGGGAACGAGCGGCTAGTCGCGGCGCTGGCGGACGCGATCGCGTGACACGGGTCGCGCTCCTTCCCGGCGACGGGGTGGGCCCGGAGGTCCTTCCCGTCGCGCGCCGGGCGCTCGAGATCGCAGGCGCGGCCCACGGTGTGAGATACGCGTTCGAAGAGCTGCCGTGGGGCGCGGACCGCTACCTGGCCACCGGCGAGACGCTGCCCGACGGCGAGCTGCGGCGGCTCCGCGGCGAGGCGGACGCGATCCTCCTCGGCGCGCTCGGCGACCCGCGCGTCCCCGGCAACGAGCACGCGCGGGAGATCCTCTTCGGCATTCGGTTCGGCCTCGACCTGTACATCAACCTGCGCCCGATCAAGCTGCTCCATCCCGGCCTGTGCCCGCTCAAGCCCCGACCGGACGGCATCGAGCGCGCGATCGATATCGTCGTCTTCCGCGAGAACACCGAGGGCGCCTACGTCAACGTGGGCGGAAGCTTCAAGAAGGGGACGCCCGACGAGGTGGCGATCAACGAGGACCTGAACACCTACAAGGGCGTCAAGCGCATCGTGCGCGCCGCGTTCGAATACGCCGTCGAGCGCGGCCGGCATCGGGTGACGATGTGCGACAAGGCGAACGCACTGACCCACGCGCATGGGCTGTGGCGCCGGGTGTTCGCCGAGGTCGCGGCCGAGTTCCCGTTCCTGAAGACCGAGGTCGAGTACGTCGACGCGCTGGCCATGAAGCTCGTGCGACATCCTGAGCACTACGCGGTGATCGTGACCAGCAACCTGTTCGGGGACATCCTGTCCGACGAGGCCTCCGCGCTGATCGGCGGGCTGGGGCTGGCCGCGAGCGCGAACCTGCACCCGGGGCGTCCCGGGATGTTCGAGCCCGTGCACGGCTCGGCGTCGGACATCGCGGGCACGGGGACGGCGAACCCCATGGCGGCCGTCCTGACAGCGGGTCTCCTCGCCGAGCACACCGGCGCGCCGCAGGTGGCGGCCGCGCTC
>DASRVB010000274.1:0-6929 GCA_035687725.1 Gemmatimonadota bacterium | reverse complement strand
TGCCGGGTCGCTGATCTCGTCGCGCGGCCGTTCGCGACCCTGTCGGGCGGCGAGCGGCAGCGCGCGCGGCTCGCCCGGGCGCTCTCTCAGGAGCCCGAAGCGCTCGCGCTCGACGAGCCCACGGCCTCGCTCGACGTCGCTCACGAGATGGAGATCTGGGAGATCCTCCGCGAGGAGGCGGCGCGCGGGTTCGCGGTGCTCCTCACTACCCACCACCTGAACCTCGCCGCACGCTACGCCGATCGACTCGTCCTGATCGATCGCGGCCGTGTCGCCGCTTCCGGCACGCCCGCGGAGGTGCTGCGCGCGGAAACCGTGTCCCGTGTCTACGGTTGGCCCGTCCGAGTCGAGGCGCTGGAGGATCCGCAGGGACGGGCGCCGCAGGTCATCCCGCAGCGGCCCGCATGACGCCAACGATCGCTTTCACCGGAGACGCACCCGATCCCGAGGAGGTCCGATGAGCCTGGTCCATCCGCTTCCGATCGCCGCCCTGGCGGTCCCCCTGTTCGCGCTCGCCCTTCCCGCCGCCGCACAGGAGGCCGACTCGCTCGGGGTCGTCCACGTCCCGGCGATCGTCGTCACGGTCTCGCGGGTCGAGACCCCGACCGAGGAGGTAGCGAACGCGATCACGGTCGTGACCCGCGAGGAGATCGAGCGCCGTCAGCTGCGGACCGTGGAGGAGGCGCTCCGGGCCGTCCCGGGCGTCTCGCTCGTCCGGAGCGGCGGGCCCGGCGGGACGACGACCGTTTTCATTCGGGGGGCGAGCTCGGAGCATGCGCTCGTCCTCCTCGACGGAATCGAGCTCAACGACGTCTCGCTCCCATCGGGCGGGTACGACTTCGCCACGCTGGGAACCGCCGGGGTCGAGCGGATCGAGATCCTGCGCGGTCCCCAGAGCACGGTCCACGGATCGAACGCGCTCGGCGGAGTCGTGAATATCATCACGCGCCGCGGTGATGGGGAGCCGCGCGTCGAGGCCGCGATCGAGGGCGGGAGCTTCGGGACCCTCGCGGGAACGGCCGCCGTCCTGGGGTCGAGGGGCGGATGGTCGTGGTTCGCCGCCGCGACCCGACGTGCGACCGATGGCATCAGCGCCGCGCCGGAGCGGCTCGGGAACGTCGAGGACGACGCGAGCCGGACGACGGGCGTCGACGTCCGGCTCGATGGTCGCGCGGGCCCGGCGGCCCTCTCAGTCGTCGGGCATTACGACGACAGCGCGACCGACATCGACCAGTCGGGCCCTGATGGGGACGACCCGAACCGCCGGCTGGAGGACCGGGAAACGGCGGTCCGCGCGGAGCTGCGCGTCGGCGAAACAGGAGACCGCTGGCGTCCCGAGCTTTCGCTCAGCTGGACGGAGCACGACCGCGCGAGCCTCGACGATCCCGATCCCGACCACCCCCAGACGATGGAGCGTGGAGACTTCGAGGGGACGTCGTGGAAGCTCTCGTGGGTGAACGACCTCGACCTGGGCGTGAGCGATCTGGTGGTCGGCGCCGAGACCGAGCAAGAGCGCGCGGTGACTTCCTTCGAGAGCGACGGCCCGTTCGGACCGTTCGAGAGCGAGTTCCCCGAGCACTCGGCCCGCACCACGGGAGCGTTCGCCGAGGCGCGGGCGCGGCCGACGGACGCGTTCGTTCTGGCTGCAGGCGCGCGGGTCGATGACCACGAGCGATTCGGGGCGACGGTCACGGGCCGGGTGGCGCCGGTCATTCTCCTCGAGTCGACCGGCACACGGCTGCGGGCGACGGCGGGAACGGGCTTCAAGGCGCCGAGCCTGTTCCAGCTCCACGATCCCGCCTTCGGCGATCCCGGCCTGGATCCGGAACACTCGCGCGGCTGGGACGTGGGGATCGATCAACGGGTGGCTTCGGACCGCGTGCGACTCTCCGCGACCTGGTTTCGCACCAACTACGAGGGCCTCATCGTGTTCGGCGCGGAGGGCTTCCGGAACGAGGACGAGGCGACGACCCGCGGTCTCGAGACGACGGCGAGCGCGGTTCTCGGTCCCGCGCTGCGAGTCCTCGCGAGCTATACGTACACGCGGGCGGAGGCGGAAACGGGAGCCGACGCCGGTCGCGATCTCATCCGGCGTCCGCGCCACCAGGGGTCGCTGACGATCGACTGGGCGCCCGAGCGGGGTCCACAGGTGTCGCTCGGATTGCGCCGGGTCGGCGATCGGGAGGATGTCGACTTCACCACGTTCCCGAGCGAGCGAGTGACGCTCGACGCGTACACGATCGCGCGGATCGCGGCCGCGTGGGACGCGACCGACCGCATCCGCCTGACCGGAAGGATCGAGAACCTGTTCGACGCCGAGTACGAGGAGGTGCTCGATTTCGGCACGGCTGGTCGTGCGGCGTACGTGGGGGTCGCCTACCGGCCCTGATCGGCGCGGCCTAACTTCGCCGCCGATGTCCGCCCGCCTCCTCTCGCGATGCTCACGGATCGCCTGCACCCTGCTCCTTGTCGCCGCCCCGGCCGCGGCGCAGGAGGTGGTCCCGGCGGACACACTGGCTCTCGGCGACACCCTGGCGGTCGCGGACACGATCCCGGACGCGCCGCTCATCCGCGAGGACCCGCGGCTGACGTGGCTCGGCGATACGCTGGACGCGGCCGACACGCTGGCGTTCACCGAGTCGGTCGAAGTCCTGCCCGACAGCCTGCTCGATCCCTACACCGTTTCCCGGCCGGGCGCGCGGCCCGCCTTCGAGATCTCGGGGGACGCGCTCCTCGGGCGCGGGTCGTTCAGCCTGCTGGACGTGCTCGAGAGCGAGTCGCTGCTCCTGGGCCAGGACCTGGGCGGCGGCGGGGCGCCGACATTCCTCTCCTGGCCCGCGGGCGACCCGGGCGGTGTCCAGGTCGTCGTGGACGGCGTGCCGTCCGGGAACCCACTGGCGGCGCAGTGGGACCTCCGGCAGATCCCGCTCGAGGGGATCGCGCGGGTGGCGTTCTACCCCGGCCCACAGGCGGCCGCCTGGGGAGGGACCGGAACGGGAGGAGTGCTGGCGATCACGACCCGACGCGCGGTGGCGCGCAGCGCGCGCTCGCTCCTCTCCTTCTCCGTGGGCTCCTTCGACGTGGAGTCGTTCTCCGGAAACTTCGGGCGTGGGATCGGCACGAATGGATCGGTCTTCGTGGCGGCGAACTTCGACGCCACCGAGGGCTTCCAGAACGCGGGCAGCTTCACGCGCAACCAGACGGTCTTCAAGCTCGGCTGGCGACTCTGGGACCGGCACCTGCTCGAGCTCACCCGACGGGGGGACGAAGTCTCGGGGGAGACGACGCGCAACAACCTGACCGGGGAGGAAGACGGCGAGGCCAAGACCTGGCACGCGTTCTACCGCGGCGGCTTCGGGCCGGTGGGACTCCGCGCGCATGGATGGCGCGAGACGCAGGTGATCGATCAGGCGTTCCTGCTGCGCGGGAAACCGGGTCTGTTCGGGGAAGGGAAGCGGGAGGGGTGGAGCGCGGACGTGGACGTCCGGCTCGGAGGCGTCGCCGTCTGGGGCTCGGCGTCGAGCGAGGAGCGCGAGCTGACCTCGGCGCACGACGCGTTCCAGTCGGTGGGAGGCGTCAGCCTCCTCGACCCGCCGGAAGACTTCACGGGGACCTCGATCGAGAGCCCGCGCACTCGCCGCGAGATCGGCGGGGGCGTGGGATACGGCGAGCCCGGCGACCGCTGGGGCGCGCACGTGACGGCACGGCGGATGGAGTTCGGGGAGGCGTTCGAGTCGGGCACGGCGTGGCACGCCGAAGCGGTGGGCAGACCCGGCCACGGCCTCGAGCTCCGCGCTTCCGCCGGGCGCGCGCTGCGGCCCGCGGACCCCGTGGGCGAGGCGATCCTGATCCGATTCGCGGACGACGCCTTCGAGATCCATCCCGGCCGGGCCGCCGATCCCGGCGCGTTGACCCGCTGGCAGGGATGGAAGGCCACCGCGTCCTGGTCGAACCCGGACTGGAGGGCGTCGGTGGCGGCGTTCGGCGGCAGCGGTGAGGAGGTCTTCACGTGGCTCCCGCCGACGGCGTGGCTCTATTTCGATCCTTCCGACGGGAGCGTGTTTCCGCTCGGTCGGACGGGCTTCAACGCCTTCGACGTCCTCGATGTCACGGCCTCGGGGGCCGAGGCGGAGCTGACGATTCCGCTGCCCTATGGGCTCGAGGGCCGACTCGCGTATCGCCGGCTGTCCCTCACCGAGGACCGGATCGACGAGCAGCTCCCTTACGTTCCCGAGGACCAGGCGCTGGGTCAGCTTCGCTTCGCGCGCCGCTACTTCCCGAGCCGCGACCTCCTGATCGAGAGCCGCCTCGGCGGCCGATACGTTGGGGAGCGCTCGACGCTGGCGGGAGGAACCCTCAGGTCCTATCTCGCGGTCGACGCGCTCGCCCAAGCCACGGTGATCAACTTCACGATCTTCGTGTCGCTGAAGAACGCGGCGGGCCTAATCTATCGGTCCGACGAGGCGTTCGATCTCCCTGGAGCGGAAGGCTACCTGGGCGTGGTGTGGCGCTTCCGCGGCTAGCCGGGGGGAGCGGCGGGCCGTTACCTTGCGGTCTTCGAAGGACGATTCCGGGCCCTATATCCCAGGGGTGAAGATGCGAGCGATGCGCTGCGCGGTCCTGTCCGCGCTGATCCTGAACCTGGTGGCGTGCGGTGGCGGCGGCGGCGAGGGCGACGCCGGAGATCCGGGGGCCGTCGACAGCGCGGCGATCCAGAACGCCGCTGCTGCGACCCTGCGGCAAGGCATGACGCAGGAAGAAGTCCGCAACTCACTCGGTGAGCCGCGGACGCGCGTGACGATGGACGGCGGTCTCGAGCGCTGGACGTACTACAACTACGACGCCAACGGACAGCTGAACGCCAAGACCCTCATCATCTTCGGCAACGACGGGAAGATCGCGGAAGTCAACAACATGTCCCAGTAATGCCCCGCGGGCGACTACCCGGGGCGGAACGCTAGGTCGCGATGCTGCGCACGGCGTACGCCTGGCTCGTCGGTGTCGCCTACACGGTCTTCTGGGCTTCGCTCGGCATCCTCACCTGGCCGCTGAGTCCGCGCGGCGACCTCTACTTGCTGTACGCCCGCATCTGGTCGGGCTGGATCCTCAAGTCCCTGGACATACCGCTGGAGGTCACCGGCCGTGAGAGGCTGGAGCGCGGTCAGACCTACGTGCTCATGTCCAACCACCAGTCGGTGTTCGACATCTTCGCGCTGTTCCGGGCGTGCGATCGGCCGTTCCGGATGGTCGCCAAGCGTATCCTGTTCTGGATCCCGATCCTCGGCTGGTCGATGTGGATGTGCGGCTTCATCCCCATCGATCGGTCGAACCGCGAGAGCGCGATCAGGAGCCTCGAGCGCGCGGCCCGGAAGATCCGCTCCGGCGTCAGCGTCCTCGTGTTCCCGGAGGGAACACGCTCCCGGGACGGCACGCTGCATCCGTTCAAGAAGGGGGGCTTCATGCTGGCCCTCGAGGCCGGCGTGCCGGTCGTGCCCGTCGTGGTTCTGGGTACCGACGCGATCATGGAGAAGGGGTCGCTCCGGGTCGGACGGGCGGACGTCACGGTACGGATCGGAAATCCGATCGAGACCGCCGGGCGCGGCGCTCGGGGCCGCGACCGGCTCATGGAGGAGGTGCGCCGGGCGATGATCGACCTCGGCGCCACGGCGTGCGAGAACGCCGCCGCGTGAGTATCTTCGGGAAAACGGTTCCTTTAAATCGAGTCCTGTGAGGCTCGGAAGGACGGTTCCCATGAAGTACGATCCGACGCTCGTTTCCGGTCTCCGCTCCGCGGAGACTTTTTTTTGCCCATGAGCGCCGGGATCCCGGCCCGGATCGCCCTCGAAGACGGCTGGACGGCCCTGGGCCGCGCGAGCGGAGCCCCCGGGACGGCCGGCGGCGAGTGCGTGTTCAACACCTGCCTCTCGGGCTACCAGGAGGTGCTCACCGACCCCAGTTACGCCGGCCAGATCGTCGTCATGACGTATCCGCTGATCGGCAACTACGGGATCATCGACGGCGACGGGGAGTCGTCGCGACCGCAGGTCGCGGGCTACGTGATGCGCGAATGCGTGCGGAATCCCTCGAACTGGCAGGCCACCGACACGCTGCCGGACTGGCTGGCGCGGCACGGCGTCGTGGCGATCGAGGGGATCGACACGCGGGATCTCACGCTCCACCTCCGCGAGTGCGGCGCTCTCCGGGGAGTTATTTCGACCGATACGCTGGACGTCGATGAGGCCGTGGCGCGGGCGCGCCGGGTCGAGCCCATGGAAGGGCGGAACCTGACCGGCGAGGTGACGGTCTCCGAGGCGCGGACCGAAGGCGAGGGGGAGCTCACGGTCGCGGCGCTCGACTTCGGCCTCAAGCAGAATATCGTGCGCGAGCTGGCCGGCTTCGGCTGCCGGGTCGTCCGGCTTCCCGCCACCGCCTCTCCCGAGGAGATCCTCGCGCTCCGCCCGGACGGCCTGTTCTGCTCGAACGGCCCCGGCGATCCGGCGGTCGCCGAGACCGCCATCGCCACCCTGCGGACACTCTCGCACGATGCGCCGGAGCTTCCCACGTTCGGCATCTGTCTCGGGCATCAGCTGCTCGCGCTCGCGCACGGCGGCACGACCTACAAGCTCAAGTTCGGCCATCACGGCGGGAACCATCCCGTGCAGGACCTCCGAACGGGCGCCATCGACATCACGAGCCACAATCACGGCTTCGCCGTGCGGGAATCGAACGTGAAGGGGAAGCGCGTCGTGGCAGGCGCGCCGGAGCTCGAGGTCACGCACGTCAACCTCTACGACGGGACGGTCGAGGGGTTTCGGCACGTCGAGCGCCCGCTGTTCGCCGTCCAGTACCACCCCGAGGCCGCTCCCGGGCCCCACGACGCGCAGCACCACTTCGACGACTTCGTTGCCGCCATGCGGGCGCGCCGCGGG
>DASRVB010000273.1:0-2899 GCA_035687725.1 Gemmatimonadota bacterium | reverse complement strand
GTTCATTCCCGCCTCAACGTATCCTCGAACAGAAATGGGTCCTCACCTGATGCCACGGTGGCGAGCAACATACTGCGGAGCCGCGATGTCCTCGGGATGGCGCGGCGGGACAGGACGGGGCAGTAGCGAGCGATCGTGTTTGCGAGCTCGAGCCGGTTCGAGTGCTTCGCGCCGCTCGGGAACCTCCGGCGGGCAGGGATCGCACACGGATGCGAGCCTCTTCGAGAACAACGACGCTCCCCACCATCGCCGCCTCCTCGATCTCGACGATATTCCCTTGAAGGATAGCAGCCTGCTCCTCCGGCCAGACGTTCCGTTTCGCTCCGGAACAGGATCACCGAGGGCTTCACGGCTCTTCGCAGCGCGAGGATCGTCCAAAAGTCGATATCTGCTGATACAAGAACCCGGTCCTACTGTGCGGCCCGCTTCATAGCGACGACCGTCGCCACCGGGATTCTCAACCCACGGATGCACGGAACCCCGCCCATCTGCTCCGGCCTCACCGTGATTCGCTCGAAGCGTGTTAGGCATCCCCCTTGAAGCGGAACCCAAGGATCTTGCGCTCATCCCAAGATAGCTTGGCCGGCCCACGCCTGGCAGACGCTGACAATCGCTGTCACATCCCCCTTGTACCATCATTCATCCCATCCGCGAAGGAGGACCACCGATGATCACGCTCTCCCCCGCCGCTCGCCAGCGGCACGAATCCCTGACGGTCTATCCGCTCCTGAGCCCGGACGGGGCGGGCTGGGCTGCGTCCTCCTGCCGGACGCGATCCGCGCGGGGATCCTCCGGATCACCGAAGTCGGACAGGGCTCGGTGCCCGAGCTGGTCGCGATCAACACGGGCGACACGGGCGTCCTGATCCTGGACGGAGAGCAGCTGATCGGCGCCAAGCAGAACCGGATGGCGAGCCGGTCGATCCTCCTGGCAGCGCACTCGGAGACCCGGATCGCGGTGAATTGCATGGAGCACGGCCGGCGGCATCACGTGAGCCCTGAGTTCGCCCCGTCCAAGTATTACTCGCCTACCCGCGTGCGGGGCCGGAACCGGAGGACCGAGAGGCGCTACGTCGAAGCGGGGCTGGCCGCGGAGCCGGCCGTGCTACGGGAGGCGCAGGGCGAGGTCTGGAACGAGATCGCCTGCTTCGCGGACGACCTGGACGCCCACTCCGGCACGAGCGCCCTCAACGAGTCGATCGAGCGGCGGGAGGAGGACCTGCGGGCCTGGGCGGGCCGCTTTCCTTCCGTAGACGGCCAGGTCGGGATGGCCGCCTTCGTGGGTGGCCGTCCGCTGGCCCTCGACGGGATCGGCGACCGCGGCCTCTACGCGAACGTCCACGAGCGGCTGATCGGCGGGTACGTGCTGGATGCCCTGCGGGCGCGGGGCGAGGCGCCGACGCTCGAGTCGGACGCGGCCGAACGGTCCCTGGCTTCCGTTCGGAACGCCGCCCGGACCGAGGCGCCCACCGTGGGCCGCGGGGCGTACCGCGTCCTGTCGGGCGAGGTCGTGGGCGGCGAGCTCGAGGACGACGGGCGGACCGTCCACGTGAGCGCGTTCCCGCTCGAGGGCGAGGCCGTGGCGCGGCCGTATGGAGCGTCGCGGATCGGGAGCGAGCCGCCCCTGCCGCCGCCCAGCCGGAGGCGGGGGTAGATCAGCGGTTGACCGGGTGGCCATGGCGCGATGGCCATGGCCGCTCCCCCACCCCGGAAGAGGTTCCTGGTTTGGATCGAAGACGGTTTCTGGTTGGAGTTCTCGCTGTTCTGCTTAGGCCGGCCTGCCTTGCTGCTGCCAACCCGGAGCCCTCGGGCCTTGGCCTCACCCGATGCCCAGCCTGTGGAGATTGGCGAGGTCGAGGCCTTCACCCTGGGCGCCATCGCGCGGTGACCGTCTACTGCCGCTGCCAGCCCAGCCTGTGCGGTCGCTGCGGGCGGGTTGTTCACCCCAGGAGGATCTGCGGCCATTACCTCGATGAGAGGGGCGGCCTGATCCACGTCCCCTGGTTCGCCGGCCTCCTCCACCGGTGTCCGGAAGCATGACTTGAAGCCCCGGAGCCGTCTCATGGGCAACGACAAAATCTTGACGTTCCAGCTCATCTCGCATCCGGCTCCCCCCTGGATCGGAGCCGGCCGGGTTCTTGCCCCCATGCAATGCCGACGATGCGGGATGCGGAAATCTCCCACGCGTGAAGACCACCCGCTACTTCGAGTACGCAGTGCTGCGGTAGCGACCGTATATCGAACGGAGGCTGGTGCGCGAGAGCCCTCCGGGAGCCGATCCGGCGGCGAGTGCAGCCAAACGATCGTATCCGTCACTGGATCTACGTGCCGGAACTGGGTAAGTATCTACGTGTCGTGACCCTGGCGGACGGCGAAACTGTCCATAACGCTTTCCCGGACCGCGGCTTTTCGGAGGATACGGGATGAAATTCCTATACGATGCAGATACGGACTCGCTGTACATCGACCTATCGAACAGCCCCGGTGTCGACTCTCGCGAGGTGGCTCCCGGAGTAGTCGTTGACCTCGATGCCGAGGGCAGGGTCGTGGGAATCGACATCCAGAATGCGAGCCAGGTCGTGGATCTGAGCCGCGTCGAGTCCGACTCGCTTCCAGTGACTGGTGGTGCACGGGGTTCTTGAGAGGGAGCTCCAGTGTGGCCCGGACTTCTGTGATCCAAACCCGCGGCCTCACGCGGCGCTACGGCGAGCGGGTCGGCCTCGAGAACGTCGACCTCGCGGTGGGTAAGGGGACCGTGTTCGGCTTCCTTGGGCCGAACGGGGCGGGCAAAACGACGGCGATCCGGCTCCTCCTGGGCTTCCTGCGTCCGTCGGCCGGGAGCGCCTCGGTCCTTGGGCTCGACTGCTGGCGAGACTCGCACCGCATCAAGCGCGACGTCG
>DASRVB010000272.1:0-5316 GCA_035687725.1 Gemmatimonadota bacterium | reverse complement strand
CGTTCACGTCCGCGTCCAGGGACCCGGATCCGGGCGCGAGTCGGCGATCCAGGCGCTGCAGGCGGCGGGCCTTTCGATCCGCTCGATCAAGGACGTCACCCCGATACCCCATAACGGCTGCCGGCCGCCCAAGCGCCGGCGAGTGTAATTCGTAAGAAGTCTTCGCTCAGAGCGTAACAGGAGAGAGAATGGCGCGTCACACCGGACCGGTTTGCAGGCTCTGTCGCCGAGAGGGGCAGAAGCTGTTCCTCAAGGGCACGCGGTGCTATACGGAGAAGTGCGCGATCGAGCGCCAGGGCTATCCGCCCGGCGTGCATGGGCGCATGGCGAGCCGGCGCCGCAAGCAGTCGGAGTACGCCACGCAGCTGCGCGAGAAGCAGAAGGTCAAGCGCATCTACGGCGTGCTCGAATCGCAATTCGAGAACTACTTCAGCAAGAGCGCCAAGACACCGGGCGTCACGGGCGAGAACCTGCTGATCATGCTGGAGCGCAGGCTCGACAACGTGATCTACCGCCTCGGCCTGGCGCCGTCCCGCAAGGCTGCCCGCCAGCTCGTGCGGCACCGGCACATCACGGTGAATGGTCGCGTCGTGGACGTTCCGTCGTACCAGGTATCTCCCGGCGAGAAGATCCAGGTCAAGGAGAAGAGCCGCGAGATGCCGCTGATCCTCGGTTCGATCGAGAGCCGCGGAAAGGAAGCCACCCTGCCGTGGCTGGAAGTCGATTTCAAGTCCCAGTCGGGCAGCATGGTGGAGATGCCGAGCCGGGAGACGATCCCGATCGCGGCCGAGGAGCAGCTGATCGTGGAGCTCTACTCGAAGTAGCGGTTCGGCAGGAAGCAATTCGAAGTAACGCGGGAACCGGTCGGTCTCGCGGGCCGCGAATCCGATGAGATGACGGAGGAAGGAATGGCTCTGGAGAACTTCATTCTCCCCAAGCGCGTAGAGAAGGACCCCCAGTCGCTGAGCGATACCCACGGGGAATTCCACGTGCAGCCGTTGGAGCGGGGCTTCGGCCTGACGCTCGGCAACGCGCTGCGCCGAGTGCTGCTCTCGTCCCTGGAGGGCGCGGCGGTCTGGGGCGTCCGGATCGACGACGTCCTGCACGAGTTCTCCACGATCCCGGGCGCCGTCGAGGACACGGCCGAGGTCGTCATGAACCTCAAGAAGCTCGTGATCACGCTAGCCGACGGCGTCGAGGAGTCCGTCCTGCGGCTGAGTCGCAAGGAACGCGGGGACGTGACGGCCGCCGACTTCGAAGACAACGGCCAGGTGACGATCCTGAACCCGAATCTGCACCTGCTGACGATGGACGAGAACAAGAAGCTGTCGATGGAAGTGTACGTCAAGCGTGGCCGCGGCTATGTGCCGTCGGACCAGCACGAGCACGAGCGGCGCAAGGAGATCAGCTTCATCCCCATCGACTCGATCTTCAGCCCCGTGACCCGCGCCAACTTCCGCGTCGAGAACACGCGCGTCGGACGGCGGACGGACTACGACAAGCTGACCGTCGACGTGGAGACCAATGGCGCCATCGATCCCGAGAGGGCGATCGCGCAGGCCGCAGAGATCCTCCGCACGCACTTCGAGTACTTCCTCTCGTTCGAGATGCCGGGCGAGGAGATGGAGGGCGAGCTGGAGGCGAAGCACAACCGCTTCAAGGAGCTGTTCGCCCGCCCGGTGGACGAGCTCGAGCTCTCGGTGCGTTCGGGGAACTGCCTGAAGGCGTCGAACATCCGCACGCTGGGCGATCTGGTCCAGAAGAGCGAGTCGGAGATGCTGCAATTCCGCAACTTCGGGAAGAAGTCGCTGACCGAGATCTCCGAGATCCTGCAGCGCCACGGCCTGACCTTCGGGATGAGCGTCCGGCGGAACCCGGCCTCGGGCGACTACGAGGTCCAGGACCGCGAGGAGTTGAGGCGCCTGCCCGACGTCCAGCTGTCGGACGAGGAAGAGGAGATGGACGTCGAGTACCCGGACGGTGGCGGGGAGGAGTAGGACCCGATGCGCCACGCGAACAAGGGCAACAAGCTGAGCCGGCACACGGCGCATCGCAGCGCCATGTTGCGGAACCTCGTGACCAGCCTGTTCGAGCACGGCCGGGTCGAGACGACCCGCGCCAAGGCGAAGGCCGCCCGGCCGGTGGCGGAGAAGCTGGTCACGCTGGCCAAGCGCGGCGACTTGCACGCGCGGCGCCAGGCGGCCGCGTACGTGCGGAGCCCCGAGGTCGTGCAACACCTCTTCGAGTACTGGGCCGGCCTGTACGGCGATCGTCCGGGCGGCTACACGCGGATCCTGCGCGGCGGCTTCCGCCACGGCGACGGCGCCGAGACCGCCCTGCTGGAGCTGATCGGACCGGACGGCGGGACGGCGCCGCCGCCCCGGCCCCGACAGACGACCCCCGCCGAATAGGCGGGACCCCATCGCCCCGCGGCTCCTCATCGCGGCGCTCTCGGCTGCGCTATTCGCGCCCGCCGCGCTGGAGGCCCAGCCGGCTCCCGCCCGCGGGCCGGAAGGGGCGATCCTCGAGATCGTCGAGTTCAGCGACTTCCAGTGCCCGTACTGCGCCCAGGCGAGGCCGGTGATCGATTCGCTGCTGGCTGCCCATCCCGCCGACGTGCGCCACGTATACCGCCATTTCCCGCTTCCCATGCACGAATACGCCGCGCGAGCCGCACAGGCTTCCATCGAAGCGGCCCGGCAGGGCCGGTTCTGGCCCTACCACGATTGGCTGTTCGAGAATCAGGCGGCGCTGAGCGACGCCGACCTGGTGGGGCATGCCGAGCGGCTGGGCATGGAGACGGGCTCCTTCGAGCGCGCCCTGGGGGAGGGCATCCACCAGGCGCGGATGCACGAGGACATGGAGCTGGGGCGGTCGCTCGGCGTCACCGGGACGCCCACGTTCTTCCTCAACGGTTTCCGCCTGCAAGGCGTGCCGTCGCTCTGGATGCTCGAGATCGCGCTGGAGGCGTTTCGGACGGGACTGGTGGAGAACCGGCCGCTCGCGGCCGGGCAGGGCGCGGCCACCGGTACGGCGCCGGCCGACTAAGGGCCCGGGCGGACTAGGACCGGCGCGCCGTCCGCTTCGCTCGCTTCGGAGCGGGAGCCTCTTCGGCCTTGCCGTTGCCGTTGGCGGGCGCGGTATAGACCGTGCGTGCCTCCCGGCAGTGGGGGCTCAGGAAGACCTGCCGCACCTCGTCCCGATCGGAGCAGACCTGGAGGCGCATGTCCCCGGTGTCGCGCACCTCGTACGTGACGATCGTGCGCTCGCGGAATTCCGGGTTCTTCTTCATGAGCCGGCTCAGGAGAACGCGGATGTTCTTGGTATCGAACTCCGTGTGAAGCTTGTGCAGATCGTAGTTCGGCATCGTCTTCGACTCCGGGATAGGTTTTGCGGCAGACCAAGAATATAGCTGTACGAGGTCGAAGCGTCCAGTTCCGGGACCGGAGCCGCGGCCGTATCTCGTTGGCCCTCTTTGCGATCGCGGCGTGGTCGCCAGTCGCGACTCCGGATCCGGTCGCATCCACTCCAGTTATGGTCACCGCGCGACCGCCGGCCGTGGTCACGGCGCTATCGGCAGCCCTCGAGGACCCTGAAGGGGTCACCCTGCCGTGCGTCGTCTGGGTCGTCCGGAACGCGCTGGAGAGTCCCGTCTCCTGGGCGCGCGCCCTGGCCGCGGTCGAGCGCGCCGGCTGCGGCCGCATGTACCTGCAGGTCTCCGGGCGCTGGGACGCCCTGTACCCCAGCCACGTGTTCGTGCCGCCCGTGACGCCGCCCCGCGGCTGGGAGGATCCTCTGGCCGAGGCGCTCGCCCAGGCCCACGCACGCGGGATCGAGGTCCATGCCTGGGTCAACGCGCTCCTGGCGTGGTCCGCGGCGGAGCCGCCTCCGGATCCCCACCACGTCTGGCATGGCCATCCCGACTGGTTCGTGACCCGTCCCGGCGGCTCGATGCGCGAGCTGACCCGGGGCGAGCTCGACCGGGCGGGACTCACGGGCGAGGGGTGGTTCCTCGATCCCGCGCTGACTCCGGTCCGGACCGAGCTCCGGCGGTTCGTGCTCGAGTTCGCCACCCGCTACGCGGTCGACGGCGTCCATCTCGACTACATCCGCTACCCGAGCGGCTGGACGCCTGCGGGAGGTGCCGAGAACGTGACCCGGCTCGTCTCTCTCATCCGGAGCGATCTGGCCAGCGTGCGGCCCGGATTGGCGTTGTCGGCGGCCGTCATGCCCGTCCCGGGGATCGCGCGGGACCACTTCGGGCAGGACTGGGCTGCCTGGCTGGAGCTCGGCCTCGTCGACGCGGTGGCGCCCATGGTCTACCGCGATTCGCCGGGGTCCGTCCAAAGCGCCGTACGGGACTGGCCCGAGGGGGTCTCCCGCGACCGGGTCTGGGTCGGCGTGCGGATCGATCGGATCGGCGCCGGGGAGCTGGAGGAGACGGAACGGCGCCTCGAAGGGGAAGGCGTCGCCGGGATCGCGCTCTTCAGCCACAACCTGTTGCTGGAGGCCCGCTAGGGCCGTCGGGCGGGTTGGCCGGACCGCGAAGGCGGCCGACCGCGGCGGCTCAAGCCGCCTTGGTCACCTTCCCGGCACGGATGCAGGACGCGCAGACGCGGACGCGACGGGTCGTGCCGTCCATGACGGCGCGCACGCTCTGCAGATTGGGCAGGAAACGCCGGCGCGACTTGTTGTTGGCGTGGCTGCGGGTGTTCCCCGACTGGGGTGTCTTGCCGCAGATCGCGCAGATCTTGGCCATCGAACGAAATCCTGTGTGAAGGTGGAGTGAGGCGATTTCCAACAACACACAAAGATAGCCATCATGGCACCGCGCGACAACCGGATTCGAGGGTCTCTTGCCCGGCCGATCCGCGCCGCGGTATGTTGTGATTCGCGGGTCCTATCCCTTCTTCACCGACAAGCCAATAGACCAATTCATCCTCCTATGGGAGAACCCTCGTGGTCGCTGACAAGCTTCCGTCGCTCGTCCGCAGCCCCGTCGCCCTCTGGGTGGCCGGCTTCCTCGCCATGATCGCGGCGCCGGCCGCCGCGCAGGACCAGGCCTCACCCGCGCACGGCGGCGAGGTCAACCTCGTATTGCCCGACCTCAATCAGGTCGAGTTTCTCGGGATGGGCGGTGCGACGCTCCTCCTGAGCGGGCTGGTGATCTGCGCCCTGGGACTGCTCTTCGGCCTGGCCATCTACGCCCAGCTCAAGAGAATGCCCGTGCACCAGGCGATGCGCGAGATGTCCGACCTGATCTACGAGACGTGCAAGACCTACCTCTTCCAGCAGGGCAAATTCCTCCTCATCCTC
>DASRVB010000271.1:0-2612 GCA_035687725.1 Gemmatimonadota bacterium | reverse complement strand
CCGAGCGGGCGACGGAGATCTCCCGGTTCGCTACCGGGACCACGAGCTCGCCCTCCCGGACGGACAGGGAGCCCGAGGGGTCCGCGAAGTCGTTCTGCACGTCGACGACGATCAGCGCGGTCGTTCCGTCGTAGCGGATCTCGCTCTCGGACATGGCGCTGGGCAGCCTCGCCGGGCCGGCGGCGAAGCCGCCGGCCCGGTCTGCCATACCCTGGATCTCAGTCCGAGCGGTCTCCGCGCTCGGCGGACGTCGGCCTCGATGCGATCCGCATCGCCAGCGTGCCCAGGACCAGGAGCGCGAACATGCCGGCCAGGAGCCACGGGACATCCTCCGTGCCCGTGAACGGCAAGGGCCCGGGGCTGGAACCGGAGCCCGCCAACACCGTGGGAGACGCGGTGCTGGAACCGCCACCGCCTCCCGCGGGGGGCGTCGAGGTCGTCGAGCCGCCGCCGCCCCCTGGAGGCGGGGTCGAGGGCGGGGGAGACGAGGGCGGAGGCGGGGACGACGGTGGAGGGCTCTCGCTCGGGCTCGGACAGCTCGTTCGATCCGTGGTGCCCTCGGTCGAGTAGTAGACGCCTTCGCCGGGCAGGCCGAGCCTGATACGGAAGAAGTGCGACTCGCCGGGTGCTACGTCGTAGACGCGCTCAACGCGCTCGTCGGGAGCGAGCCGACCCTGGTCCTCGAGCCGACCGTCGATCCTGATGAGCCAGCCGAGCTCGATGTCCGTCGTGTTGTGCGCGCGGAGGATCGTCGTTCCGTCGTCGCAGTCCCCGAGGACGATCTCGACCTCATCGGTGGGCCCGGGGTCCGCGAACGCGGGGTACGCGAACACGACCACGAGCAATATCGGAACTACCAGTAGCTTCTTCACCCCATCCTCCTCATCGTGGGCCTTCTGTAGGAAACCTGACCTAGAGCGACGTTACCCATGTACCTGATGGGAAACACCCTCCACGAACCCTAGGTCCTTCGCCCCACGATGAGACCATAGTCTATGCGTCGCGCGAGAGTGAAGATTTCGGGGAACGTTCAGGGGGTGTTCTTCCGTACGTCCTGCGCTGATGCTGCGCGGCCCCTCGAGGTTTCCGGGTGGGTTCGCAACGTCCCCGGTGGGGCCGTCGAAGCGGTGTTCGAAGGGGAGGATCGCGGCGTGGAAGCGATGCTGGCCTGGTGTCGGGTCGGCCCGCCGCTCGCGCGTGTGGATCGCGTCGAATGGGTGGATGAGGCCCCTGCCGGGGAGACGGGGTTCCGCATCGAGGACTAGTCGAGCACCGGGAAAAGCACACGGGCGGTTACCCGTTCGCGTCCAGGACCACTGTTAGCATCGCGCCGCATGTTCTTGCGACAGATCCAGATCCGCGGATTCAAGTCCTTCGCGGACAAGACCGTCCTCGAGTTCATCCCCGGCGTCAGCGTGATCGTGGGTCCCAACGGTTCCGGGAAGTCGAACCTCGTCGACGCGATCAGTTGGGCCCTCGGGGAACAGGGCCCTCGGGCGCTCCGCGGCGGTCAGATGGCCGATGTGATCTTCGCCGGGACGTCGAGCCGCCCCGCGCTCGGGATGGCCGAGGTCAAGCTCGTGATCGACAACGAGGCCGGCCTGATCCCCGTGCCGATGTCCGAGATCGAGGTGAGCCGCTCGATCTTCCGCTCCGGCGACAGCGAGTACCGGATCAACGGGAAGCTCGTCCGCCTGCTCGACGTCCAGGAGCTCTTGAGCGAATCCGGGATCGGCAGGGCGCTGCACACGGTGGTCGGCCAGGGTCAGCTCGAGGAGGTCCTCCTCTCTCGGCCGGAGGACCGCCGGAAGTACATCGAGGAGGCGGCGGGCATCGCCAAGCATCGCCGCCGCAAGGAACGCGCGGAGCGCAAGCTCGCGGGACTCGACCACGATCTGCTCCGGCTCCAGGACGTGATGACCGAGCTGCGACGCCAGCTCAAGCCGCTCCGACAGCAAGCGGAGATGGCAAAGAAACACGAGACGTTGACCGCTCAGGCGGAGGAGCTTTCCCGCAAGCTCGCGGCCGCCCGGCTCCGGGGTCTGCTGGCCGAGCGCGAACGGAGGCAGGGCGGCTGGGACGAAGGCCTCGCACAGCGGCAGGTGGCCCGCGCCCGGCTCGATGCGTTGGATGCCGAGGTGCTCGCCGGGGCGGATGCCCGAGCCGCCGCCGCTCGCCGGCTCGCCGACGTCGAGCTCCGGTTCCGGGATGCGCAGGCGGACCGGACCGAAGCGGAGCACGCGTTCCGCGGCGCTGTCGATCTCGAAGGCGTGGCGCGCCAGGCGCTCGCTTCCCAAGCCGGGAGCGCGGCCCGGATCGACGCGATCGAGGCCGAGCTCGCGCGCGTCGAGACGGACCTCGATCGGACCGTGGGGGAGCTCGTCGACCGGGAGCGCGAGCTCGAGGAGGCGGAGACGGCGTTCCGCGAGGCAGACCAGCATCGACGGGAGATCGACGAGCTCCGCCGCCGGGCGGGCGAAGAGGCCGTCGGGCGCCGGGTCGAGGTCGAGGCGCTGGAGCGCGCGATCTCCTCGGGCGAGCGGGAAGGAGACCGCCTCGAAGGCGAGCTCGCCGCCGTGCGCGATCGGCTCGCCGCGCTCCGGACCGAACGC
>DASRVB010000270.1:0-2849 GCA_035687725.1 Gemmatimonadota bacterium | reverse complement strand
GGCCAGCCCGTGGGTGTCGTCCCGGTTGAGGAACACGTCCCGCATCCGCCAGACCGTCCCCTCCTCCTCGACGACGAACGGCTCCGTCCGCTCGACGATGCGGTACAGCGGCGTGTGGGTCTCGAGGACGACGTGCGGCATGGAACAAAGGTAGATGGGACGGGAGGTTCAGGGAAAAGGGATCAGGCCGCGGCGACGCCTGCATGCCGGGCTTTTCAACGTCAGTGCTCGACCTGTCGGACGACCCATTCCGTCAGCGTTCGCACGAATTCTTCACTGATGACGCGGCGAAACGGACGGCCCCCGGAAGTTTGCACGACTGTGTGGCCATGGCCCTCGTCCGGTATGACGACTGCGGTCACGGCATCGTTTCCTCCGCGGGCGAGTGCCGCCCGGGTTCGCTCGACGACGACGGCCGGAGGAAAGACCACGTCGCGCTCCCCCATGAGGATGAATACCGGTGCCGTGATTTGCTCGAGGTCGCGGGTCGGATCGTAGTTGAACTGCAGAACGCCGTACAGTCGCAACACGGCGAGAGATTGTGCCGCTGCTCCCGTTCCATATCCCGGAAACCAGGGTACGGAGTCGGCACGAAGGTGCTGCATCGTCGAATCGAGCCGCTCCCATCCGACTCCGGTCCGCGCCACCGTGAACTTCTCGCGTTGAAGCGCCATGGCGCGCTCGATGTCGCTGTCCGAGAACCCGTCCACACGCATGAGTGCGCCCGTGCGGTACGTCTCCTGCTCTGCGGCGCTGATTCCACCCCCCGAGATGGCTACGAGATAACGAATCTCGGGATCGCTGGCCGCGACCTTGGTGATGATCCAGGTCCCCTGGCTCTGACCGATCAATCCGATGCGGCGGGGATCGATGAGGTCGCTGCGGCTGCGCAGGTAGCGTACTGCGCCCGCAACGTCGCCCGCCAGATCGTCCCAGGATGCGAGGTCGTGGTTCGCCCCGGTGGATTCGCCGACTCCACGTTTATCGTACAGGAGCGAAGCGACGCCGCGCGCAGCCAGCGCGCGTGCTTCGAACTGCCAGGCCTCGCGCGTGTCCGGATCCGAACCGGTGACGAATACCGCTGCCGGGTACGGTCCAGGGCCATCAGGCAGGACGAGCTTTCCCGCGATGCGGAGGCTGTCTCCGGAGCTGTGGAAGGCGACCGGGGGCTCCCGAAACGGGCTCGCGCAACGTTCCGGCGATAGCACGATCGGGGATTCATATGTCGTAATACCGATCCGACCCTGCAGCACTGGTCCTTCCTCACCGCGCGCGACTGTTCCTCCGAACCGAATGTGCTCGGCGTCCCGCGGTATGCCGAGATTTCCGATGAAGCCCAATCCGATGTCTGGGGGGAAGTCGAGAGTGAGCACGCCGTCGCGGATGCTCGCCGCTGCGCTGGCGCTGTACGGACTTGGAATCGCCAGATCGATGAGGCGCGACTCCGGAAGCGAGAGCGCAACGCGCAGCGTGTCGGCGTCGCCTCGCGTCTTGAGCCACACCGTCACCGGGAGTCCCGCATCCGGACTGATGTCCGCGACGCCACACCAGGTTCCCTCGAACATCGTCGTGGGAGCGTTCTGTGCGCTGAGAAGGACGGGAAAGCACAGCAGGGCCAAGATCGTGCACTGCGCGGTCTGCGGTTGGATCGATCCCATGATTCTCCGAGGTTGAAGCGCTCGACGACGGTGTGCCGCCGGCGCTTTCTACAGAGTATCTCATGGAATGCTTTCGCGTCTTGAACGATCTAAAGGCCGAAGCGTGGTCGGGGTCGCCCGGCTCTTACCTCGGAGTGCTGGGCCCGAAACTTTGCGGGCGGGAGTCCCACGGAAGCGCGGAACTGGCGCGTGAAGTGACTCTGATCGCTGAAGCCCGTGGAGAGGGCGATCGTGCTGATGTCGGCGTCGCCGCGGATCAGCCGAGCGCGCGCATGCTCGACTCTCTGGCGTCGCACGAATTCCCCCGGACTACAGCCGAAGGCGGAACGAAAGGCCTGGCAAAGATAGACCGGATGCACCTGTACGAAGGCGGCCAGAGTGGCAATCGACGGCGGTGCGCGAAACTCGGCGCTCAGTCGGTCGCGCACTGTTTCGAGCCACCGGCGATTTCCGGCGACCCGACTGCGGCGAGTGATCTTGGATCGCGTCCACTCGGCGGCAATGTTCAGGAGAAGACTCTCGATCAGCAGAACCGGAGGGTCAGGCTCGGATAGCAGGTGCATGATGCGGCGCGCCCACCCCGGCGCCGGCCCGGCGGCACAAATCGTCACGTCGTCGAAGATGCGCTCCATCGCTCTTTCCAAGATTCGCTGCGGCTCGACTATCTCTATCAACAGGCAGCTGGCGCCCGTTGGCCCGTATCGATTCGCATGCGCCGCGGAAGCGGGCTTCGACAACAGCGTGCCCGCGATGCAAGACTCGTCTCGATGGCTGAACGTCTCGGTCAGGGCACCGGATGAGACGTAGGTCCAACTCGGCAGATCGTGATCGTGACGCCTGAGGGCGAGGTCGGGCGGGTATTGCGCCTGGGTCAGTACGAATCCGTCGAGATGGAGCGAACGTCCTCGTAGCCCATGCGTGACCGGTGCACGACTCGAGCGTGGCGGCTGCATACCGGGTTCGATGGCAATGGCCGCCTATTGGTTGGAATGTCGGTCCCGGTTCTTCAGGCCCTCAGCCGGCGATCTCTTCGCCTCCGTCCACCCCGATGACGTTCCCCGTGACCCACGCCGTTTCCGGCCGCGCCAGCGCGACCAGCGCCTTCGCCACGTCCTCGGGCGTGGTCAGGCGACCGTGCGGATTGCGGCGGGTGGCGGCCTCCACCATCTCGGCGGAGCCGGGGATCTTGCG
>DASRVB010000269.1:0-4228 GCA_035687725.1 Gemmatimonadota bacterium | reverse complement strand
CGTGCTCCTCGAGCTTGGCGATGTTGTGGCAGACGTCGTACAGCAGGCGCATGCCGATCTCCCGCGGCCCCGCGCCGAGGACGCGCGCGAAGGTCTCGCGCACGGAGTGGAGCATGACCTGGCGGTTCGCCCAGGCGTAGTTGGCGGCCGCGCGCATGGCGCCGAGGTACGCGCGCCCCTCCTCCGAGTCGAGCGGCGCGGCCGCAAGCTGGATGTCGGGCAGGTCGTAGCCGTACGCCTTGAGCCGCGGCTTGATGCGTTTGATGTAGTCGTCGCAGATCTGGTACCCGAGTCCGCGCGAGCCGGAATGGATCATCACCACGACCTGGTCCTCGAACAGCCCGAAGGCGTCGGCCAGATCGGCGTCGTGGATCTCGGCCACGCGCTGGACTTCGAGAAAGTGGTTCCCCGACCCCAGCGTTCCCACCTGAGACAGGCCGCGCTCCTGCGCGCGCTCGCTGATCTCGGAGTGGTCCGCGCCTTCAAGGCGGCCCCTCTCCTCGGTGTGCTCGAGGTCCTCGTCCTCCCCGTACCCACGCTCGACCGCCCACTCCGCTCCGCGCTCGAGCATGCGACGGAGCTCCGTGAGGGAGAGCTTCGAGATCGCGCCCTCCGCTCCGACGCCGCTGGGAACGGCCGCGAAGAGCTCGTCCATGAGGCGCGGCAGCCGGTCGCGCACCGATTCCGCCGAGAGGTCCGTGCGGGCCAGCCGCACGCCGCAGTTGATGTCGTAGCCGACTCCGCCGGGTGAGATGGCGCCGTGCCTGGCCTCGGTCGCCGCGACGCCGCCGATCGGGAAACCATATCCCCAGTGGATATCGGGCATCGCCAGCGACCAGCCGACGATCCCGGGCAGGGTGGCGACGTTTCGTACCTGCTGGAGGCTCTCGTCGCCCCGGATCTCCTCCATGAGCGCGCCCGAGGCATAGACCCGGCCGGGCACGAGCATCTTGCCCGAGCGCGGGATTTCCCAGAGATACGGCTCGATTCTGCGGAGCTCCACGCCCTCCACCCTCTCCCTAGACGTCGAAGATGACACGCGCGCGCCAGCCGCCGTCCGGCGCCCGCTCGAAGGCGAGCTGATGCCAGGTGACCGCCTTGAGCTCGGACGCGGCGGTCCGGACCTCCGGCGGCAGGACCGCTCCCCTGAGCCGCGCCCGGAAGCTCGACGGGTCGGATGCTACGACGCGCGTTTCGACCGGAAGGAAGGAGTCCTCCTCGAGGAGTCGATACAGGCGCTCGCACCACGCCTTGAGGAGCTCCGGATAGCCCGCCTCTTCCAGCCGCACCTCGCGCTCCACCGCGGGCTCGACGCGTGGCGACTCTCCGAAGAGGAGCTGGACGAGGCCCCGCTGGGCGGCTTCGAGGATCGCGCCCGGATCAGATCCTCGCAGTTCCAGCCCGAGATCGGCGGCATGGTCGATCTCGCGAAACTCCCCGCGCCGCATCGGGGCCATGGTAGGGGTGCCGTGGGGCCCCGGCAAGCGGCCGCGGCATCTCGCTCACGGCTCGGGTGGACTCCCCGCCGAGCGCGGCGGCTCCCCGAGCCCGAACCGGGCGATCTTGCGCAGGAGCCGCGGCCGGCTGATCCCCAGCTCGCGCGCCGCGCGCGAGCGGTTCCATCCCGTTCGCTCGAGCGCGTGCACGACGATCCGCCGCTCGTACTCATCGTACGCGAGACCCGCCGCCGGCACGTCGACCACGAGCCGCTCGTGTCCCTCGGTCCCGAAGGCTGCCATCGCCCGCGACCGGCGGCTTGCTTCCTCCTTCCGGATCTCCTCGAGCCAGCGCGAGTCCCAGGGGAGGAGCGCGAAGTCGTCGGCCCCCGCCAGCATCGCGGGCACGGCGAGCGAAGGATCGCGCGCGGCGGCGACGATCCGGGCGGAGCGCTCCGGATCGCAGGCCTGCCGTATCCGCTCCAGTCCCTCCAGGCGATCGATGCCGTCCAGCTCGACGATCAGGACCGCGAAGGTCGCCGCTCTCATCGGTCCGTCCCCCGGCCCCATCCCCCGCCGCCCGGCGTCTCGATACTTATGCGATCGCCGGGAGCGAGATCGAAGCCTCCCTTTGCGGGGAGCGGCTCCGCCTTTCCGTTCCGCACGATCCGGTCCTCCCCGGGACGGCCGTTTTTCCCGCCGGCGAGTCCCCACGGGCCGCTCCGCCTGCGGTCGGCGAGGAAGGTCCCCTCCATCGGCTCCAGCGCCTCCAGCTCGCGCACGATTCCGTCGCCGCCCGGCCGCTTCCCCGCGCCACCGCTTCCACGGCGATAGCCGTAGCGGACGACGCGCACGGGCAGCGCGCGCTCGAGCGCCTCGACGGGAGTGTTCAGGCTGTTGGTCATGTGGGTGTGGATCCCGGATGCTCCCGCTCGATCCGGGTGGCCTCCCGCGCCACCCGCCACGGTCTCGTAGTAGGTGTACGGCCTGCCTCCGGCCAGCGCCCCCGACAGCGCCAGGTTGTTCATCGTCCCCTGGCTGGCCGCGGGAATCCTGTCGGGAACCGCGAGAGCGAGCGCCCCGAGCACCACGTCTACGACCCGCTGGCTCGTCTCGACGTTCCCTCCGGAGACCGCGCTTCCGGGACCGGGATCGAGAAGCGAGCCCGGCGGCACCTCGATCGCCACCGGCTCGAGGAGCCCGTCGTTCGCCGGAAGGTCGTCCGCGCAGAGAGCGCGGACCACGTACTGGACCGCGCTCCTGACGATCGCCGGGTTCGCGTTGAGCGGACCGCGCGCCGGGCCGGACGTTCCGCGAAAATCGAAGCCCGCGGCTTCCCCTTCTACCGTCAGCCGCACGCGGATCCCGAGCGGACCCTGGCCCGTTCCGTCCCCGTCCAGCCGGTCGGCGAACTCATACGTCCCGTCCGGCAGATCGGCGACCGCGGCTCGGACGGCGCGTGCGGTGTAGGCGATCAGGTCGTTCCCCATCTGCGCGAGCTTCGCGCGGCCATACCGCGCGATCAGCGCGCGCAGCCTGCGCTCGCCGGTCTCGAGACTCGCGAGCTGCGCCGCGAGATCCCCTGCGCGCTCCTCCGGAGTACGGACGCCGGCCAGCAAGTGACGCCACGTGGGAGACACCTTCTCCCCGCGCGCCAGCAGCCGCACCGGAGGGAGAACCACTCCTTCCTGCCAGAGGTCCGTCCAGAGGCCCATCGATCCTCCGCTCCGGCCGCCGACGTCCGAATGATGGGCCCGATTGGCGAGGTAGAACGCCGGTGTCGCGTCGCCGTCGAGGAACACCGCGCGGACGAGCGTCAGGTCGGGAAGGTGCGTGCCACCGCTCGCGGGGTCGTTGACGATCGCCACGTCGCCGGGATCCAGCTCGAGCGCGTCGCGCACGGCCCGCACCGAAAGGGGCATCGAGCCGAGATGGACCGGCATGTGATCGCCCATAGCGATCGTCCGGGCGGACGCGTCGTAGAGCGCGCAGGAGTGGTCCCGCCGCTCGACGATGTTGGGCGAAAGGGCGGTCCGTTGGAGCACGGTCGCCATCTCCTCGACGAGCGCGACGAAGAGGGCGTGGAAGACGCCGAGATCGAGGGGCACCCGCTGGTGGGGATTCGCGCCGGCCGCGCCGGTCGCGGAATCAGCGCGCATGGCCGGATTCGAGGATCAGGTTGCCGAATCGGTCGACCGCCCAGCGCCAGCCCGGAGGCACGAGCGCCGTGGCGTGGTCGCCGAGGACGAGCGCCGGTCCGGGTCCGCGGTGCCCGGGCGGCAGTGACTCCCACGCCCACGCCTCGGCCGGGACCTCCTCCCCGTCCAGCCACATCGACCGCGTCGCGGGCGCCCCTCTCGAGACCGGCCGGTGGAGCGGGAGTTCGGGCGGGCTGCCGGACCCGATCGCCGCGACGTGCGCGGTCACGATCTCGATCGGGGCATCGGGCCGCGCATGCCCGTACCGCTCCCGGTGAAGCCGGTGGAACTCGACCACGAAGTTCCCGGAACCATCGGCCGGAACGTCGATCTCGTACGACTGTCCGCGATAGCGCATCGACAGCGTGCGAGAGAGAGTCCGCCGATCCGGCGGCACGCCTTCCTCGTCGAGCGCGGCCCGGGCTTCGCGCTCGAGCCCTTCGAACGCTTCGGCGAGCGGCGAGGCGCCGGTCGCGTCCGCCGCCGCGAGCACGGCACGCCCCACGTCGTGTCGGACGTCCGCGGCCAGGCAGCCAAGGGCGGACAGGACTCCCGCCTGGCGCGGGACCAAGACGCGCGCGCATCCGAGTCGGC
>DASRVB010000268.1:0-2381 GCA_035687725.1 Gemmatimonadota bacterium | reverse complement strand
TCGCGGTGAGGTCGGTCCTGAACCCGGACAAGCTGACCCACGTTCCCGGCCGGTAGGCGTCGCTTTCGCGCCCGGGAGCGATCCGGGCTTCGAGACGCCGGGCGCGATCTTCTACGAGGTCCGCTCGGTCGGACAGAAGAGCAACGGCATGCTCGAGCAGCTCTTCGTCCGCCCGACGATGGCCGTGCTGAACGCGGCCGCCGACGGGAGCCTCTACGACCACCCGGGCACCGGGTGGGAGGACATCCCGTTCGGCGACGGCGAGCCGTGCGGCGGAGGGCCCGGCTAGATCCGAGGCTGACCGAACGAAACGGAGGGCCCGGGCTCGCCCGGCCCCCTCCTCACCCGGTGGACGCGCCCCGCAAAAGCCCTCATCGTCGATGTTGCCGGAGGCCGCCTCGCTGCGTGTTCACGTCCGTGGCGTTTCGATGTCAGCGTTCATCGCGATCGCCATGGGATTGGTCGCGGCTATGCACGCTTCGGGGAGGGCGGCGCATCCGAGCCACCTGATCTCCGGCCGGAGGGCGACGACGATCAGGCCGCCGAGGAGCGTCACGAGGCCGTCCACGAGAACGGCGTTGCCCGGCCCGATCCAGGCGGCCAGGGCGGCCGTCACCAGGCCGCCGATGGGAAGGATGCCGACGAAGGCCGCGGCCCAGATGGCCATTGCGCGGGCCCGCATCTCGTCCGAGCTCATCAACTGGACGACCACGGTGGAGAGACCGATGAAGAGGACGGCGGCGAAGCCGCCCACGAAGGCGAGGGCGAGGGAGAGCGGGACCGAGGAGGAGGCGCCGACCGCCGCGATCGAGAGGGCCGTGGCGAGGTAGCCGACGAGAATGGGCCCGCCCTTGTTCGGCCGTCGCGAGAAGATCAGGAGGGCGAGCGAGCCGAGCAGGGATCCGAGCCCCATGGCGGCCGTCAGGGCGCCCAGGGTGCCGCCGCCGCCGTCGAGCTGGAATCGGACGATGGCCGGGAGCATGAACGCCACGGCGGGGGTGGCGAACACGCCGGCGAAGAGAGTGAGCACCATCAGGGACGCGAAACTCCGCTGACCGAAGACGTAGCGCACCCCGTCCGAGATCGCGCCGCCGAGCTTCGCCATGCCCTCACGTCCGCGAGGTCGCGAAGCCGGCAGGAGGACGAGCGTGGCCAATACGAAGGGGAATCCGGCCGCGTTGACGATGAAGATCCACGTCGGCCCGCCCGTCGCCAGGAGGAGACCGGCAACCGCCGGGCCGACGAACCGGGCGGCGTGCAGGGACATGCTGTTGATGGCAACGGCACTCTCGAGGTCCTTCCTGGGAACCATGGATGCGAGCATTCCCTGGAAGGCTGGGAAGCTGAGTGCGCCGAGCACGCCTCCGACGAACGCGAGAACACCCATGACCGGCACCGTGAGCGAGCCGGCCGCCGACAGGATGGCGAGCGACACCGGGACGAGCATGCTGATGCCCTGGAAGGCGAGGAGGAGCTTCCGCTGGTCGTACCGGTCGGCGAGCGCGCCCGCGGGCAGGGCGAAAATGAGGTTCGGGATCGTGCTCAGGAATCCGATCACCCCGAGCGTCGCCGCCGATCCACCGACGAGCAAGACGACGTAGCCGTACGCAGCTCCCTCGACGGACTTGGCCGTAAGCGAGATCAGGACTCCGGTCGAGTAGAGGCGAAACCGCGGGTCCCGAAGCGCGCCGAGGGCGCGACCCGCCGCTTCTACTGTCGCTACGTCTTCGGACGAGAGCGGCGGAGGCTTTCCCTCGAGCGCGGCAACGCCGCCGCGGACTGCGTATGCCTCGAACCCTCGGTCCCTCAGCCAGTGCGCCACACGGACGCTCGTCGCCTCACGGAGTCAGGTACAGGCGAGAACGATCGGCGTACCGCGCGGAAGCTCGGCGACGACGGACGGGATCTCATCCGGTGGGATACGACGCGCTCCCTCGATGCGAGCGCTCGCGTCCTCCTGGCGGCGCACATCGATCAGAAGCGCGCCCGCGGCCGTCAGCTCGCGGGCAGCGTAGACCTCCAACCGCAGCGACGAAGAGCGGAGAGCGGACCAAACGTGGTAGCGACGAGTCGGCTCGGCCATGGGAGGAGCCCCTTATTCGATATCACGCCGGGCGAAGGTCCGACATTGCGCCTGGGAGGATTCGAACCTCCGACCCGCGGATTAGAAGTCCGCCGCTCTGTCCACTGAGCTACAGGCGCGCGGACGCAACGTAGCACCGCATCCCGCTACACTCGTCTGCGGGCGCGGTGGCGGTAGCTCAGCTGGTAGAGCCCCGGGTTGTGGTCCCGGTGGTCGTGGGTTCGAATCCCATCCGCCACCCTTGGATACACGGCATTCCCCGCTCGCGAAGCCTCTGGTCGGCTGCTACGCTGCGCGG
>DASRVB010000267.1:0-2938 GCA_035687725.1 Gemmatimonadota bacterium | reverse complement strand
TTCGATCGACGAATACGAGGAGCTCCTCGGGATGTACGAGGAGTCGATCCAGGACATCCAGGAAGGCCAGATCGTCACGGGGCACATCCTGCGCGTGGACGAGAACGTCGTCGTGCTCGACGTGGGCTTCAAGAGCGAGGGCGCCGTCCCGCTCGACGAGTTCAAGCCCACCGATTCGCTGGAAGTCGGCGCCGAGGTCGACGTGTTCCTCGAGAACCTCGAGGATGCCGAGGGTCGCGTCGTCCTGTCCAAGAAGAAGGCCGACTTCTTCAAGGTGTGGGACAAGATCCGGATCGCCTACGACAACGGCACGATCGTGCAGGGCCGCCTGGCGCGGAAGATCAAGGGCGGCGTGATCGTCGACCTGTTCGGCGTCGACGCCTTCCTGCCGGGCTCCCAGATCGCGCTCCGGCGCGTCCCCGACATCGACGCGCTCATCGGTCAGACGATGGAGTTCAAGATCATCAAGCTCAACAAGCGCCGGCGGAACATCGTCGTCAGCCGCCGGATGATCCTCGAGCAGATCCGCGAGCAGAAGCGGGGCAAGCTCCTGGAGGAGATCGCCGTCGGGCAGGTACGCAAGGGAGTCGTCAAGAACATCACCGACTTCGGCGCGTTCATCGACCTGGGCGGGGCCGACGGGCTGCTGCACATCACCGACATGTCGTGGGGCCGGGTCGGCCATCCGTCCGAGCTGGTCACGATCGGCGACGAGCTGGAGATCAAGATCCTGGACCTCGACCTCCAGAACAACCGCATCTCGCTGGGCCTCAAGCAGCTCCAGCCCTATCCCTGGGAGAACGTCTCGCAGAAGTACCCGGTCGGCTCGCGCATCCAGGGCAAGGTCGTCTCGATCACGAACTACGGCGCGTTCGTCGAGCTGGAGAAGGGGGTCGAGGGCCTGGTCCACATCTCCGAGATGTCGTGGACGCGGCACATCAAGCACCCGTCCAAGGTCGTCTCGATCGGCGACATCATCGAAGCGGTCGTCCTCAACGTGAACGAGGAGGAAGAGAAGATCTCCCTCGGCATGAAGCAGATCGAGGAGGATCCGTGGGACGGCCTGGCCGAGAAGTATCCGCCGGGCACCGTGATCGCCGGCAAGGTCCGGAACCTGACCTCGTTCGGCGCCTTCGTGGAGATCGAGGAGGGGATCGACGGTCTGGTCCACATCAGCGACATGTCGTGGACGCGCCGGATCCACCATCCGTCGGAAGTCGTGCGCAAGGGCGAGACCGTGAAGGTGCAGGTCCTCAACATCGACACGGAGAACAAGCGGATCTCGCTGTCGATCAAGGATCTCCAGGAGAATCCGTGGCAGGACCTGGGGCAGAAGTACTCCGTCGGCGTGGAGACCGATGGCAAGGTCGTGCGGCTCCTCGACAAGGGCGTGGTCGTGGACCTGGGCGGAGACGTCGAGGGGTTCGTGCCGATCTCGCAGCTCGGCTACCGCAATCTCGAGAACCCCGCCGACAAGTTCCGCGAGGGTGATCTGCTGGTCCTCAAGGTCATCGAGTCCGACCCCGACAGCCGGCGGATCGTGCTCTCCGTCATCGACATTCCGAGCCATCGCGAGCGCGGGGAGGAAGAGCCGATCGAGCCCGCGGAGTCGATGGACGGCGACGTGCCGCAGGAAGAGCAGTCGACGCAGATGGCCGACGCGCTTGCCGAAGCGCAGGTCGAGGTCGGCGCCGGCAAGTCCGGAGAGGCCGCGGAGGAAGCGGCGGACCGCGAATCCGCAGACTGAGGCGCCGCGACCCGGCCGGCGCGTGATGCTCTCCCCTCCTGTTCCACCCCGGTGCGAAGTCTTCTAACCGCGATCCTCTGGGCGGCGGCGCTGTCTCTCGCGGCGTGCGCGTCCGCCGAGAGGCTTCCACCGCCGCTCGGAACCCAGCCCATCAGCCGCGCCGACCAGGCGATCGCCCTGGCCGCCTACGAGCAGGGGCTCGCGCTGTTCGAGCAGGGCTCGTACGAGCAGTCGCTCTCCGAGTTCCGTCTCGTCGTGGACCGCTACCCGTCCAGCCGCTACGCCGGCCTCGCTCTCTATTGGCAGGGGCGGTCCGCGTATCAGCTGGGCCGGGACGAGGAGGCGGCGGCGGCGCTCGACCGCTACCTCCGGCTGGCGTCCGACGTTCCGCACGCCGAGCACGCGACGCTGCTGCTGGCGAACTCTCTCTACAACCAGACGCGTTACCAGGCGGCGCTCCAGTCCGCGCTCGAGATGCGAAGCGCTTCGGACGCGCTCCTGGACGACTACCTGGCGCTCTTCCGCGACCTGCTGAACAGGCTGCCGCGTGCGGAGGTCGAAGCCGCCGCGGGCCGCACGCCGACGCGCAACTTCCTCGCCCCGTTCTACGTGCAGGCGGCGCGCTGGGCCCACGCGGCCGGAGACGCCACGCGGGCCAGCGACATCGCTTCGCGCGTCACCGAGTTCCCCGAGCTTCCGCCGGCGATGCTGGCCGAGGCTCGCGTGCTGATCGGCCCCGGCGGCGAGGCGGCCGCCACGGCTCCCAGCCTCGGCCTCATCGCCCCCACCGAGGGACGCTTCGCGGAGGTCGCGGAACAGATACGCCGCGGAGTCGAACTCGCGCTCGAGGACGTGAACCGCACGGGGCAGACGCCCGTTGCCCTGGTGACGCGGTCGGCCGAGAACGATCCCGACTCGACCGCCGCGGTGATTCGCACGCTGGCGCGGAACGAGCACGTGGCGGCGATCCTGGGTCCGCTGACCAGCGAGTCCGCGTTGCCGGCCGCGCGGCTGGCGGTCGAGGAGGGGGTCCCGCTCGTCAGCCCGACCGCCACCGACGCGCGGCTCCTGGAGATCGATCCGCGGGTGTATACGGTCAACGCGCTGGACGGCGCGATAGGCCACACGATCAGGACGTACGCGGCCACGAACCTGGAGCGGAGTCGCTTCGCGATCCTGGCGGTGGACGAC
>DASRVB010000266.1:0-6842 GCA_035687725.1 Gemmatimonadota bacterium | reverse complement strand
GCTCGCGGACGAGCCGGCCGCCGGAGTCGATCGCGAACAGCCGATCCCGCTCGCGGCGCGCCCGCGTCCGACGCGTACGAGCCTGCCGGCCTGGGCGCTGGTCGCCGCGGCGCTGGCGCTCGTCCTCGTCACCGCGGCCGTGACGACGATCCTGACCAGGAACTACGACGAGGCGATCGCGCTCAAGCTCCGGCCCGGCGACGAGGAAGCGCGCTTCCTGGCCGCGTCGCAGGAGCTCCTCGCCGGCCTCGAAGCGCAGGACCTCTCGCCCGAGACGATGGAGATCGTGCGCCGGAACCTCGAGGTCATCGACGCCGCGATCGCCGAGCTCGAGGCCGCGCTCGAGCGCGATCCCGGCAACGGCGAGCTCACGCGCATGCTCCTCGCCACCTACCAGCGGAAGATCGACCTGCTCGAGCAGGCCGCGCGGTCGGCGGAAGGATGAGCCTCCCCGGCCGCCCGTCGCGAGGAGCGCTCGCAGCGCTCGCCGCGTTCCTCGCCTCGGCTGGCCTCGCGTCCACGCCGCTGGCCGCGCAGCAGCGGATCGAGCGCGGCCTCGCCGCATCGCCCGACGCCACCATCCGGATCTACAACCTCAGCGGCTCCACGACGATCACCGGCTGGGAGCGCGACTCCGTCGCCATCGTCGCCGACCTCGCCCCCGGAGCGGGGAGGTTCTACATGGCGGGGCACGACGCGATAAAGCTGGGTGTGGAGCCGGCGAACCCCGCGGCGACTCCTGGGTCCGCGCGGCTCGAGATCCGCGTGCCGCGGGGTGGCGTCGTATGGGTGAAGGCGGCGGACGCCTCGATCGAGGTCGACGGTGTCGAGGGCGGCCTCGACCTCTATTCGGTGAGCGGGAGCGTCCGCGTGCGCGGAGCCCCGGCCACGGTGCGGGCCGAGTCGATGGAGGGCTCGATCTCGATCGACGCCCGGACGCCGTGGCTCCGCGCTAAGACCGCCAGCGGATCGATCGACCTGGCGGGCGCGGTCTCCGACCTGGCCGCCGCCAGCGTCAGCGGCACGATCCGCGTGGCCGCGGCACGGCAGGCCCGCGCGCGGATCGAGAGCGTGACGGGTGAGATCGTGGTCTCGGGCAGACCGACGCGCGGCGGGGCGTGGGAGATCGAGACCCACAGCGGCCCCGTCACGCTCGCCCTGGCGTCCGATACGGACGCCGAGATCGAGGTTCACACCTTCGGGGGCGAGGTGCGCGCTGACCTGGGACGGGTCGTGAACCGGCGGATCGACGACCTGGCGGGAAGCGACTGGTCGATCCTGGTGGGAGCCGGGGGAACTTCGATGACGGTGCGGACGTTCAAGGCGCCGGTCACCGTTCGTCCGGCGCGCTGAAGGTCGCGGCGGAGGCGTTGCGCCTCCGCCGGCCCTTCGGTCTATTACTCGCCGATGTCCTCGCGGCCTTCGGAGCCGGTGCCGGGCTGACGCTGACGCTCTACGCCGCCGCCACCGCCGCCGCTCTGACGCCCGGACTGGCTGCCACCGCCGCCCTGACGCCCGGATTGACCGCCGCCCTGGCCGCCCTGTCCGCCCTGACGACCCTGCCCGGTGCCGCCCTCGCGACCCGGCTGCCCGCCTTGAGGTGTCTTGCCACCGCTCTTCTGATCAGGCATGGAGTCCTCCTCTGAAGTTTTCTCGTTTGTCCGACTCCTCGTCGGAATTCTCTTCGAGTCTACGCCGCGAACGAGCGTCGTCGCTGTCCGCTCGAAGACAAAAACCCGACTCCGTTCCGCTACACGGTATGGGGTAGCAACACGCCGGGATCCTCGGCGGCGCGGGACGCCGTGCTCGAAGAACGAGCGTTGGGACGAGCGGCTTCCGGGATCGGTCAACCAGCGGACAGACTCCTCTCGAACGGGCTGTTACCCTGTTTTTTCGACGCAAGCAATCCCATTTCCCCTGGCTTTCGGAGGAGAGCGATGAAGCTGGAAACCCTGGACGATCTATTCGGACACCTGCTGCAGGACCTGTACAGCGCGGAGAAGCAGATCACGCGGGCCCTGCCCAAGCTCGCCAAGGCCGTTGAGGATTCCGACCTCGCGGAGGCGCTGGAAACCCACCTGGAAGAGACGAAGGGACACGTGGATCGGCTGGAAACGATCTTCGAGGAGCTCGACAAGTCCCCGGGGCGAAAGAAGTGCGTGGGGATGGAGGGTCTGCTCGAAGAGGGCTCGGAGTTGATCGAGGAGGAGCCCGACCCCATGGTCCTGGACGCAGGTCTGGTCTCGGCGGCGCAGCGGGTGGAGCACTACGAGATCGCCGCCTACGGCACGGCCGTCGAATGGGCCCGCACGCTCGGGTACGACAAGGCAGAGGAATTGCTCCAGCAGACACTGGAGGAGGAGTCCGCCGCCAACGAGAAGCTGACGATGCTGGCGGAGGAGGGGATCAACGAGGCCGCGATGGAAGGGCTCGAGGAGGAATTGGAAGTCGAGTGATACTGCTCGCCCGACACGGGAAAAAGAGGATCGGAAACGAGAACGGGGCGCTGCTGCAGCGCCCCGTTCCATGTTGCGGCCTGTGGGAAGCCGTCAGCGGTTTCCGCCCTTGCTGCCGCCACCCGAACGGCCGCCGCGACCACCACCACCACCGCCACCACCACTACCACTACCACCGCTGCCGCTCTGCTTCCCGGACTTGCTCCCACCCTGGCCGCTACCGCTCTTGCTACCGGAACGGCCACCCTGACCACCGGATCGACCGCCCTGTTCTTTATCCTGGGCCATCTCGTCCTCCGAATTTCAGTGAGTCCGGCGTTCTCCTGAGCGCCGGTCCGACAGGCGGATCGTATTCCATTTCACGGATCGATACTGTACGCCGGACGACATTTCGGACGGCGTTTCGCGAGCGGCGCGCGAACGGGAGAGGGAGGATGGACCGATGAGCAAGGTGTGGCGGGAGAACGGGCTGTCGATCGTGCTCTGGGTGTTGTTCCTCGTGTTCCTGGTTGCACAGAGCCTGGCGGGTCACCGGGTCGAGGTAGAGGAGTCGCGCGAGCACGGCGATCCGCCACCGTCCTACGGGCAATACCTCGGCAGCGGCGGGTTCGTCGAGGCCACATTCGAGAACTGGGAGAGCGAGTTCCTCCAGATGGCGGCGTATGTCGTCTTCACGATCGGCCTGCGACAGAAGGGTTCCGCCGAGTCCAAGAAGCTGACCGGAAAGGAGAAGGTGGACGCCGACCCGCGCCTGTCCAGAAACAAGGAGGGAGCGCCCTGGCCGGTCCGGCGCGGCGGGCTCGTCCTCACTCTCTACGAGCACTCCCTCGGGATCGCATTCGCGCTCCTCTTCCTGCTCTCCTTCGTCGGGCATGCCCTGGGAGGTGCCGCGGACTACAGCCAGGAGCAGCTCCTTCACGGGGGTGCGCCCGTCAGCACGATGGAGTACCTCGGCACTTCGCGGTTCTGGTTCGAGTCGTTCCAGAACTGGCAGAGCGAGTTCCTGGCCGTGGGATCCATCGTCGTCCTCAGCATCTTCCTGCGGCAGCGGGGTTCTCCGGAATCGAAGCCGGTGGCGGCGCCGCACGCGGAAACGGGCGGCTGAACCCCAGAGGCGTACTCGAGGGCAGGCAGAGCTGGCGGAGGCTCCTGTTCCTCCACTGGCCCGTCCCGCCCGACGCGCTGCGCGGCGTCGTGCCCCGCGAGTTCCCCCTCGATCTGCGTGACGGCGCGGGCTGGGTGACGATCATCGCCTTCGACATCCGTTCCGCCCGCCCGCCGTTCGTGCCGGCACGGCTGGGGATCGACTTCCTCGAGACCAACGTCCGCACCTACGTCCGGCTCGCGGGCGGGGAGCCCGCGATCTGGTTCTTCTCGCTCGAGGCATCCTCGGCGCCCGCGGTGGCCGCTGCGCGTCTGGCGTACGGCCTGCCCTACTGGCTCGCGCGCATGGCGCGGGATGCCGAGCCCGGCGTCGATGTCTATCGGACGATCAGGCGCGGGGCACCGGGAGCGCCGGGCCTCGAGGTTCGCTACCGCGTGGGTCCGCCGCGAGGCACCGCCGCTCCCGGATCGCTAGACGAGTTCCTGATCGAGCGCTACGTCCTGCACGTCGTGCGGCGAGGCGAGGTGCGGAGCGTCCGTGTCCGCCATCGGCCCTACCCGCTCCGGGACGTAGAAGTCGTATCGGTCGAGGAGGACTTGCTGGCGGCCGGGGGCGTCGAGCGGCCCGACGCCGCCCCGCTCGCGCACTTCTCAGACGGCGTCGACGTCGACGTGCTCCGGATCGTAGGCGGCTAGCCGCCCGCCTCAGCTCTCTGCGGGCGCCAGCAGGGGCTTGATGTCGACGACCGGCGTGCCGTCGATCGCCTCGATCGGCCCGATCCGGAGCCGCGTTCCGGAAAGCTCGCGCACGGTCACGCGATGGAGCCCGAGCGGGTTCGGGCGGTCCGGCGAGCGGGTAGCGAACACTCCGGCGAGCGGGGCTTCGGGGTCGTCGCGCGGGTGGACCTCGAGCACGCCGCGGTCGGCGCGATCGAGCCACGTGATGACGAGGACCTCGTCGCCGGCCGAGATCCCGGAGAGCGCCGGCGCGAACTCCGGTCGCACCTCGAGCCACGCGTCGGGCGCCCCTTCGCCGCCCTGCCTGGGCGCCTGGGCCCGCTCCCGCAGGTTCGAGCGGATCACCCCGACAGGCTCCAGGGAGGCGCCGTCCCGCATCAGCGCGCTCGCGGCTCCGTGTCGAGATCCGCGACGACCCGCTCGAGGCCCTCGAGGAACCGCGGCCATCCGAACCTCGCGCCTTCGAGGTTGCGCGTGTCCTCTTCCGGACGGAATCCCGAATGCTCCATGCGCACCTGCGTGCCCTCGGAGGTAGGCGTCAGCGTCCACGTGACGACGGTCTTCAGTCCTCCCGCGGCCTCTTCGCCCGACGCGTCCCACGTGTACGCGAGCCGTTCGTTGGGCGCGACCTCCAGGACCTCGCTGTCGGTCACGCCGTTCCAGTGCGGCCTCGGCTCGGCGCGGAACTGGAACCGGTGGCCGACGACGGGCAGGAAGTCGTTCTGCATGAACCACTGCTCGAGCAGCGAGTTCTCTGTGAGCGCCCGCCAGATCTTCTCCGGCGGATGCGGCAGCTGACGCTCGAGGACGAGCGATCGGGTGTCGGCCTCGGCTCTGCTCATCGGTCCCAAGATGGCCCGGCGAGCGGCCGGCGCAAACCGGGGACCCCCGCGTGGCATCCAACCCATGACCGCGGAAACGAATCGACTACCCGAACCGGAGGACGACGATGAACGCGACGAAGCGCACCACACGGCGGCGCACGACCGGGCTGGCTGCGGCCCTGCTCCTGACGCTCGCGACGACCGCGCTCGCGGGGCCACCCTGGCTCTCGATCGAGCTCCCCGCCAACCCCTACGACCGACTGACGCGCGGCGCGATCGCGCTCGTCCGCACCTACCACCACGGCGTGCCGATGCAGATCCAGGCGCGCGGCACGGCCGAGGGCCTGGTCGACGGCGAGCGGGTGAGCCTGCCGGTCGAGCTCGTCGCGACCTCGGCAACGGGCGTCTACGCGCTCCGGGGCGAGATCCCCGAGGACGGCGCGTGGGTGCTGGTCATCCGCGCGGGAGAAGAGGACCACCCCGTCACCGCGATCGTCGACCTGGGACCGGACGGCGCCGTGCGCGCGGTCGACGTGCCGCTGCAGGGCGAGAACCCGCCCGTTCCCCGGCGGGTCACGGGGCAGGACATCGACGCGCGCCTGCGTTCGCTGGCCGCGGCCACGGACGGCTTTCCGGACGTGGTTCTCGCCAAGGCCGGGCACGGCCCCGGGCCATGGCCGGTCGTCGGCGTGATCGTCCTGGGCCTTGCGGGCGCCGGCCTGTGGGGATTCTCGCGCAAGCGGTGACGACGAGGGTCGTCGCCCCCTGAGTCGCGGCGGGGATTTCGCGCGGGCGCCGACGGCGTAGCTTCCGCTGCATGCCCCGCACGCCGGATGCGATCGTCGTCGGAGGTGGCCTGATCGGCTGCCTCGCGGCGCGCGCGCTCGCCGACGACGGGCGGCGCGTCACGCTCTTCGAGCGGGGCGCCGTCCTCGGCGGGAAGGCATCGACCGCCGCCGCCGGCATGCTCTCCCCGCAGATGGAATGGGCGGAGGACCTGCTAGTCGAAGCCGGTCCGGACGCGGCGGGTCGGATCGACGCGATGCTCGACCTGGGGATCGCCGCGCGCGAGCGGTGGCCGGCGTTCGCCGCCGCACTCGAGGCCGAGACCGGCCACCGGCTCCAGTACCGCGACGAGGGGACGCTCGTCGTCGCGCTGACCGACGAGGAAGCCGCCGAGCTCGAGATGCGCGCAGGCGGCCAGCGGCGCCGCGGGCTCCGCGCCGAGTGGCTGGATCCCGGACGACTCCGCGAGCTCGAGCCCGGGATCGCCAGGACCGCGCGCGGAGCCCTCTATATCCCCGACGACAGGCAGGTCGACCCGCTGCGCTTGATGGCGGCCGCCGCCGCGGCGCTCGCCGCACGCCCCGGCGTCCGGGTCGAAGCGGAAACGGCGGTGGACGCGATCCAGTCGGCGGCCGGCAAGGTGACGGGTGTGGCCATCGAGGGGGGCTCGGGCGTGGAGCGGGGCGCTGCAGAGGCGGAGCTCGTCGTCCTGGCCGCCGGAGCGTGGAGCGCCGGGATCGCCGGGCTTCCGCGTCCCCTCGCCGTCCGCCCGGTCAAGGGACAGATGGCGGCGCTCAGGCCGGCGTCCATGCCGATCCGCCACGTCGTCGGCGGGCGCGGCGCGTACTGCGTGCCGCGGGACGACGGGCGCGTCGTCGTCGGGGCGACGGTCGAGGACGCGGGCTTCGACGAGCGCGTGGACCCGGTCGCCGTC
>DASRVB010000265.1:0-5953 GCA_035687725.1 Gemmatimonadota bacterium | reverse complement strand
ACGGCGGTCTAAACGGGGCTCCTCCTGGAGCAGGTAACGGCACCCGTGCTCTGGTCGTGCCCGGTTACAATGCAGACGCTCTCCCAACTGAGTTATGCCCCCACCGGGGGGAGATCACGGGTTTGAAGATACTGGCAGGGCGTGGCCTGCGGAAATGCTTGTTACCACGGGCGTTACCGCTTGGGCGGCCGAGACAAATTGAACCCGTTGATCAGCCCGGCATCTTGCGATCGATCGGCCGTCTGCCGTCCGCTCACCAAAGCGAATTGACGATGCGAGCTGCAGGCAGACCTGTCACTTTGCACTTCTCGAGCCACTCATTGAGCGCCGGAAAGTCATTCCAGCCTTCCATCGCCTGCGCGAAGTGGTCCGTTACACCCGCTTCGCTCTCGTAGACCTCGCTCAGGATGAAGCAGGTATTGCCCGTGGGGGCTGAACTCGGATCGAAGGGGTTGGATAGCTCCGGCGCCTTCGACAGATTGTAGCTCAACAGAGCTTTTTCGCCGCTGCGGTGATGGGTTGCTTTCATCCAGGGCCCGTGGCTCTGAAAAATGCGATCGCCTTCCGGGACCTCGCCTGGAGGAGCAACGATCACGTAGGTAAGCTGAACTTTTCCCTGATGCGCCATGTCAACTCCTTCTCTTTGCGGTCTTTCGCCACACTATCGCTCCTTGATACTTGCGACGATATACCACAGAATAGGTAATGCTGCGCCCATAGCGCCCGAGCCGGGCGTCTCGGGAACCTACAACGTGAACCTCGACAAAGGAATGCAGCCGGGAACGGCGGAGTACTGCGGCTGGAGGCGGGATTACCCCGGTTGCGTCCGGCGAAGGCTCGTGGAATAGGGTCCGACCTCGGGCGATGAACGTGCCGGGCGCGCGCCGATCTCCCGGACGCTCAGCCTCACGGAGGAGTCATGACGCCAGACAGCTATTCGCCGCTCTTCGAGCGAGTGGCCAAGACGCTCGGCAACGACGGTGCTCGCCAGTGGTGGATCCTCTCGGAGGAGACACACCGCGCATCCTATCTTGGCAATCCCGGAGCCGCCGTGCGAAAGCTCGACGCCGCCGCGGACGCCGCCACCGGATCCGCGCTCGCTCCCGCCTTTCGTCTCTGGGCAGCCGACGCGCTCGCTCGCGTGCGGCGCGATCGCGAGGCGATCGCGAGCTACGACCGCGTGCTCGCCGAGCCGCAGTCCGGAGAGCCCTTCGACCGGATTGACTTCGCGCGCGAGGCGCTCCGCCAGCGCGCCGATCTTTTCGCGCTAACCGGTGACGTCGACGGCGCGGTGGGGAGCTTCCGCGAGCTCGAGACACGCGGAGAGCGCGGCGCGCTCTTCGGCGCCGGCGTCGCGGCCGAGCATGCGGGCCGCCTTGAGCAGGCGGCGGAGCTCTACCGCGAGATCGCCGCCGCCGAGCGTGGGCCCAACCCGCACGACCTGTCGCAGCGAGCGCTTCGGGCCGCCGAGCGCCTGACGCGACGGGATGGCGTGTACGCCAGCACCGAGACCGAGATCGCGTCGCTCGTCAAGCGCGCGATCACCTCGCGCAACGGGGCTGAGCTGCGGCGACTCGCGTCGCGCACGCACTTCAACGCTGGCCCTGGGTGCGGCCACTACCACTACGAGACGGAGGAGGTCGTCGACAAGCTGTGCGAGGCGCTCGACAGCTCGCGGCCGCAGCGTCTCCATAGGGGGCTGCTCGGCACCGGCGACAAGCGCTATCTGCTGACCAGTGGATGGCACAGCGCCTGGTTTCAGAACGTCGTCGGCTTCACGTTCGTGCGAACTGGCCTCGGTTGGGAGTGGCAGGGGCTCGTCGTCAATAGTCCCGCCGAGCCGTGGGTGGAGCGGTGGGCGCCGAAGGAGAAGCGCACAAATCAGGCGCTCACGCTGCCGCTGCTCGCGCCGTGGCCGGAAGGGCGCTACTTCATGGCCGGCGGTTTGTCGAGATACATCCTTCAGGAAGCAGCCGCGAGTGCGCTCTGGATCGGGGGCTGGGCCCTCCGCCTCAGCTACGCCACCTCGCGATGCGGCTACGGGCTCCGCGGCTTCTACTACAACTCGACCTTCAGCCACGTCGGCGACGACGCGTTCGCGATCGACTTCAGCTCCTATCGCCGCTACGTGCCTTACTGGAACATCTCCGGCGGCACCCCCGTGCTATCGCCGGCCGACGGCATCGTGCGCTGGTCGAGGGGACACATCCCGAGCGGCGGCGACTGGGAGACGAACACCGTCTGGATCGACCACGACGATCCGGCGACCGGCACACCCCGCTACCTGACGAAGTACCTCCACCTCGCGGGTCCCGGGCAGGTGCTCGTGTCGACCGCGATGGTGGCACCGACCGGCCGCCGCCTCGGCCTCATGAACGACACCGGGATCTCCTTGATCGACCACCTGCACTTCTCGATTCACGACCGGACCCTCGGCCCCGGCGACGGACCGAGCGTCAGGCCATCGCCGATGAACGACCAGACGCTCGGCGACGGCGACTCCGGCAAGTGTCTGCGGTCCACGAATCGGGAGACGATCGTTCCTCCGTCGGGGTGTGGGGCGGTGTTGGTGGAGGTGTTGAAGAGAATACTCGGGAGACGATAATAGCGGATGGCCGGATGTCGTTCGGTCGGCGCTACTTCCTTCCCACATCGCCTTGCCTCAAGCAATCATCACAGCCTCCTTATTTCCTTACCACACAAGGACTTGACTGGCCCGAACGGATGGACACATCCCTCTTTTCCATGCTGCATCTAATCGCGTCGCGAGCGATCAGGTTGGGCCCGTTAGCAAGACCGTTGCCATTCGCAGATGCGAGCCAAGGAATCCGACTGGTCCATGCGACAGAGGCCCCGTCGGGACGGTCACGCGGAACCTATTGTCCCCCAACAGGTTAGAGTATCGTAGCAGCTTGCAAAGCAGACGCTCTTCCAACTGAGCTATGCCCCCACCGGGGGAAGGATGGATAGAGAATACCTCCGAGAGGTGCGGTTGAAAACGTGTGCGGGCTGAGACTAGACTAGCGCCAACCTCCAGAGAAAGATCGCGAAGGCCACTCCGCTGAGAACGGTCCCACCGCATGACGGGCGGCCCACTGACGGAGGAGCGGCTCTGTTTCCGACAGGGCGGCTCCGAAGAAAACGCCGCAACCAAACGTCGCCACGAACTGTGCCCCCTACGGTGTCCCGACCAACCTCAGCTCGATCAGGGCAGGTCCTCGCGATCGATCGGCCAGGTATCCTTCCACGTCACCAACGAAATCGTCGACGTCGATCCCCATCCACACCTGGCCCGCGTGCCGGCGGAGCCGTTCGATGCCGCGGCGCGCCTGCCTGCTGGCCGCGGCTGCGTTTCCTCGATGAAGGTTCAGGTTGGCCGCCGACACGTGGATGATTCCCTGGACGAACCTGGCATGCGGGCTCGTCCTCCCGGCGGCGTGCCAGAGACCCTCCAACACCTCGTGGGCCTCCCACCAGTACGCGAAGTTGTACAGGTCGATCCCGTAGAGGTAGGGTTCGAGAGACCGCCACTCCTGGGGTGACCAGGCGCCCAGTGTCGGAGCCTCAGCCGCGTACGAGTGGCCCCGCGGATCACGGTGGGGATGAGGGTGGAGACCGGGGACGAAGCGATAGGACGGAAAAGGTCGTGACGAATAGCGCGGCCAGCTCGGGTCTTGCGGGCGGGGCTCCACCCCCTAGTGACGACCCGGCGAGGCGCTCAGCAGGGCGGTTCCCGACGTCACGTGGGGGCCTCCGTTCCGGCGAGAGACTCGAGGGCCGCGAGGATGCCGTCGGCGCCGGGGTTGACGCCGATCGGAGACACGTAGCTCCAGGCCACCTCACCCTCGGCGTCGACGACGAAGAGGGCGCGCTCGGTGATGCCGTCCGACGGCCGGTACACGCCGTACGCACGGGCCACCTCGCCCTTGGGCTCGAAGTCCGACAGGAGGGGGAAGCGGAGCTTCCTGTCGCTCGCGAAGGCGGCGTGACACCATACCCCATCCACCGAGATTCCGAGGAGCGCCGCGCGGAAGGGCTCGAACTCCGGGAGCAGCTCGTTGTACAGCACCATCTGGTCCCCGCAGACGGGACTCCAGTCGGCGGGATAGAACGCCAGGATGACGGGCCGCCCCCGGAGCTCCCGCAGCGAGAGCTTCCGGTCGGGCGCGCTGGCAAGGGTGAAGTCCGGCGCCGGGCTGCCCGGCGCGAGGGCTTCCGTGGCAGAGTGCGTTCGCGGCTCGTCCTCGTTCATGTCGCGCTCCCGTTAGCGGATTCATCATCCTTCGGTGTGATGATGCTCGCTCGCCGGACCGTTTCCCGGGACAGGTCCGCCCACCTCTCCCTCGTCAGTCGGAACTCGACGACCCCGCACGTCGGCACGTTGTCGACGGCGGGTGCCGACAGCTCGTTGACGAGGTCGGTCAAGCCCGGATTGTGACCCAAGAGGAATACGCGGTCGTCATCGTCGTCGAGGTCGTGGATCACTTCCAGGAGCTCGGCCGGGCCCGCCAGGTAGATACGCTCGTCCTCGCGGATCCGGTCCACCGGATAGCCGACCGCCTCGGCGATGATGCGGGCGGTCTCAAGCGCCCGCGCGGCCGGGCTGGATACGACCAGACCGGGGGCACCACCCCTGGCCGCCAGCCGGCGCCCCATCCGGGGCGCGTCCCGCTTCCCGCGATCGTTGAGGGGCCGATCCCGGTCGGCCAGAGAGGCATCTTTCCAGCTCGACTTGGCGTGGCGGACCAGGACGAGGATCTTCATCCGACGAGGCCCCGATCGGTCAGGATGCCGATCGGGACCTCGCGAGCATCCACGGCCACGTGCGGGCTAGTTCGTCGCGTCCGCGGCGTCCTCGACCTTGTCGCCCACCGCCTCGGCGCCTTCGCCGATGGCCTCGCCGGTCTCCTCGACGCCTTCGCCGATCGCCTCGCCGGTCTCACCGACCACATCGCCCGTCTCCTCGACCGTTTCCTCGAGAGCGCCTTCCATTGTGACCGTGTCGGGCGCCATTTCGTCGTCCCCCTCGCCACCGCCCCCGCCACAGCCAACCATGGCCAGTCCTGCGATCAGGCCGGCGACCCAGAGACCTCGAAGCACGTGCATGACACTTCCTCCTTGGTGGGTGAAGGGTGCGTTCTCGTGGAGTTCCCTTACGGGCCGAACCGGCCCTACTTCCCCCTCACGATCCCGTACATGACGGTCTCGTAGTGGAGGCCTTTGATGGCGAGCTCGAACGCCTTGACGAGGTAGGCGCCCGGAAAGCGGTGAACCCGCCGCTTGTGGCGGTAGAACTCCTGGCTCAGCCGGTAGAGGAGCCGCGCGTCCTCGAGGGACAGAAGCCGGGCCTGGACGTCCTCGCGGAGCCGATCCACGGTCCGGCGGACCTCGGCGAGCCGGCGGTCCGGACGGGCGCGGACGAGCGTATCCCGTGCCCGGTCGACGAGCGCCGAGAACTCCGCCCGTTGATCCTCGGAAAGCTCGAGGACGCGGCGACCGCCGTCCTCCAGGACCTGGCGTCCGCCCCGCTCCAGGGCGCGCAGGCGCCGGCCGAGCTCGGAAGCGGCGCGCGCGGCCGTCCGCCGGCAGGCGAGATCACGACGATAGGCCTTCATCAAAAGTCCGAAGTATCGCGCGCGCTTCTCCCGTACGAAGCCCTGCCGCCACAGCGACCGGAGTGCCGCCCGCAGGTCGGAGTGCCGTACCGGGCCGCCCCTGAAGATGTGCGGGTTCAAGCGGTCGATCAGGTCGCCCGCGCGGTGGTAGATCTCGCCCGGTCCGAACAGGCTCTCCAGCATGCGGTAGTAGTTGCTCTGCATCTCGTCAGGCGTCATCCGCTTCGGGACGAGCTGGACCTCGTCGTCCGAGTTGTTGCCGGAGTACTCGGCCTCGAGCAGCCGCCCCTCCTCTCGGAGCCGCTCGGCGAGGGGCGTGTGCGGAACCGGGGTCAGCA
>DASRVB010000264.1:0-3801 GCA_035687725.1 Gemmatimonadota bacterium | reverse complement strand
CGGCGCTCCTGGTCCGGCGGGTCCGAGCGGCCCGCAGGGCCCCACCGGTCCGCAAGGTCCGGCGGGGAACGACGGCGCCGACGGCGCACAGGGTCCGGTCGGCCCGACCGGCCCACAGGGCGACCCTGGCATTCCAGGCGTGGCCGGCCCAAGCGGACCTCAGGGTCCGAGCGGTCCCGCGGGCGCGACCGGACCCAGCGGTCCTCAAGGCCCGTCGGGTCAGCAAGGTCCTTCGGGTCCGTCCGGCCCCGTCGGTCCGCTGAGCACGCAGGGAGTCGTCACGTCGTCGACCAGCCCCGCGATCGGCGGTCCCGCCGCCGGGCAGATCACCGACACCGTCACGTGTCCGGCCGGGGAAGTCGCCCTGAGCGGTGGCTGGGACCTGCTCCTGACCGACAACAACGACTACGCCAAGGTCATCATGCTGGCCTCGAAGCCGGCTTCCTCCGGACTTCCGGGTCGGCTGAGTGGTGACACGTGGCAGGTGACGCTGAACATCACTGCGAGCCTGGGGGGCGCCGACACCGCCTCGCTGACGGCCGTGGCGCTCTGCAGCAGCTAGTCGATCGGACGGTTGGACATGCGGTACTCGGAAGGGGCAGGGGCCACCCTCTGCCCCTTCTCCTTGCGGACCAAAAGCGCGAAAGAGACAGAATGAGCGCCAGCCAAGGGTTCGAGAAGGGTGGGGCATCGCGCGACCGATGGGCGCGCGCGGTTCCGGTTCTCGTGCTCGCGCTCGCTGTCGCGGCCACGTACTCGAATACCCTGCACAACGAATTCCACCTCGACGACCTGTATCGGATCAGGGACAATCCCGAGATCCGGCGGGTGTCTCCGATCCTGCGCCACTTCACGGATCCGGGAACGATCTCGGGCAGCCGCGGGGTTTCGGAGTCGGCGCTCAACCAGATCGGCCAGTACCGGCCGCTCCTGCCGCTCACGCTGTCTCTGAACTACGCGCTCGGCGGGCTCGACCTGCCGGGCTACCACGTGGTCAACATCGCCATCCATCTCGCGGGCTGCGTGCTGGTGTACCTGCTCGTCGCCCGGATGCTGGCGATCGCGCGCCCGCGGGGACTCGACGACGACCGCCACGCGCGCCTGGTCGCTCTCCTGATCGCGCTCGTCTATGCCGTGCATCCGCTTTCCGGCTATCCGGTGAACTACATCCTCGCGCGCGATCTGCTTCTCATGCAGGCGTTCCTCCTCGGGTCGTTACTCCTGTATGCGGGTGGCGGCGATCGCCTTGCCCAATGGCGCTGGATCGCTGTGCTCTCGCTCCTGGAGCTCGCGCTCCTCTCCAAGGTCACGGCCGCGGTCGCGCCGGTGCTGATCCTTCTCTGGGAATGGACGATCGGCGGGAGAGATCTCCGCAGCGCCCGCCCCTGGAAGCGCGCCGCCCCGTTTGCCGCAGTCGTCGTCGGCCATCTGGTCGCGGCGCGGCTCTTCCTCGACTTCGGCGACCTGGCGCGCGTCCAGTCCGGCGCGCCATGGTCCTGGACGTACGCACTCTCCCAGGCGGACATCCATCTCAGCCAGTACCTGAAGAACTTCGTCTGGCCAGAGGCGATCCGCATGGCGCCCTTCGCAGTCGAGCGAACGAGCCTCGTCGACCCGCGCGTATTGCTGGGGGTGATCGTCATCCTGGCCAGCGTCCTCGTCGCGGTCAGGATCCGGCGCGCTGCGCCGGTCGCCGCCTTCGGGATCCTGGGTTACTGGGCGCTCATGATGCCCGAGTCCTCGGTGATCCCGATCAGCCACCTCGCCGTCCACTATCGGGCCTTTGCGTCGAGCTGGCTCCTGTACGTGGTGATCGGGCTGCTCGCGGTGCGCTTCCTGCGGCCGCGGATCGCGGCGTCCGCGTCGGTGATCGCGGTGCTCGCCCTTGCGATCACGTCGTTCTCGATGAATCGAATCTACCGGACCGAGACGAGTCTCTGGTCGCACAGCGTAGAGCACGGCGGCGAGGCGCTGGCGCATATGAACTACGCGATGAGCCTGCCGGACCGCGCGGATCCGCGAGTGCGGGAGCACCTCGAGAGGGCTGTCGAGATGACCCCGAACTACGTGCTGGCGCACATCAATCTCGGGCTCCACTCGCTCGACGAGGGGAAGACGGAGGACGGCCTGGCGCGGCTGCGCGGCGTGAGCCGGATGGCGCCCGACTGGCCGGAGGCGCACTACTGGCTTTCGGTGGCGCTCGACAGGGTGAACGAGCCCGACGAAGCACTGGTCGCCGCGGAGAAAGCCGCGGCCCTCGATCCGGAAAACGTCGAATACCGGCACCGCCTGGCTCTCGCTCGCTCGCGCGCGGGGTATTTCGACGGCGCGCTGGCGGCCGCGCGGTCGGTGCTGGAAGTCGACCCCGCGCATGCCGATGCCCGCTTCGCGGAAGCCTATGCGCTCCTGATGCTCGGCCGGACCGAGGAGTCCGCCCGCGCGTACTCCGCATACCTGTCCGCTCATCCCGAAGACAACGAGGCGCGCTTCGATCTGGCGTATACCCGGGTCGTCATGGGTAGCTGCGGTCAGGCCGTCGAGGATCTGCGTCTCGTCCTCGGCAACCGTCCCGAGCACGTCGCGGCACAGCGGTACCTGGATCTTTGCGATGACGAAGCGCGTGGCGGCGCGGCCGCGGCCGACCGGGCACTGGAGCTCCACTACGAAGCCGCGTTCTCCGCGTACCGCGATGGCGAGTATCGCCGGTCGCTCGAGTTCGTGCGCCTGGTCGAAGCGATGCGGCACGACTACGAGGACGCGCTGTTCCTGCTGGGATTCGACCTGCAGATGCTGGGCAGGGTCGAGGAGTCGATCGAGGCGTACGAGGCCTACCTCGCCTCGCACCCCGATGCGGCGCAGGTCCACTTCAACGTGGGATACGCCCTGGCCGAGGTGGGACGCTGCTCCAGGGCGCTCGAGCATCTCGATCGCACCCTCGAGCTTCGACCCGACTACGCGGAGGCGCGGGAGATCCAATCCCATTGCCTGATTCAACGATCGGCGCGAAGCGCGCCGGCAATCCAAAGCGAGGAAGCGACATGAGGATCTTGCTGACGTTGACCCTGCTGGGAGCTCTCTGGTCGCCGCTTGCGGCCCAGGTGAGCGCGCCTTCGGACACGGCGCCGGGGTATCCGCGCTGGTTTGTCACCGGATATGCGGGAAGCTTCGCGATCGCGGACGACGAGCTGGACGGCGTCGGCATGACCACGGACGCGTCGGTTCTCCTGGGTGCGCGTCTCGCCTACCTTCTGACGCCCCGCTGGGCGATCGAGGCCAGCTACGGTCACGCCTCGCTCGACGGGACGTCGGAAGGGTTCGGCGAGGTGGACGGCCGGCTCCATCTCTATCATGCCGGTCTCGTATTCCTGGCGCCGGATTCCGCGGTGGCGCAGGTCGCGCTCTCGGCGGGCGCCGGAGGGATGCACTACTCGTACGACGAGTTCGAGCGGCAAGGCATCCTGCTTCAGGGAGAGTCCTGGGCCAACGAGCTCCTGATCTCGCTCGGCGCGGGCCTGCTCGTGAATCTGGGCCGGCACGCGGGCCTGCGCGTCGAGGCCCGGGACGACATCCAGTTCTGCAGCGCCGAGGAGGAGCCGATCGAAGTGACCGATGACTTCTCCCACTGCCCGCTCGACGACAAGGTCCTCCACAACCCGGAGTTCTCCGGCGGGGTGCTCCTCCGCTTTTAGCGTTCCGCGTTCCTCCCGCAGGATCCTGCGAAGGGGTTCCGGCCAGGACCTGGTGGCGACGGCGGGACCCGTCTTTCGTCTCCCTCGGAAATGCGCCGCGGGCGTGGAACGG
>DASRVB010000263.1:0-2223 GCA_035687725.1 Gemmatimonadota bacterium | reverse complement strand
TACTGCGCGACCGCCTCGGGGAGTTCCCGGACTGTCTGCGCGCTTGCCGTCGCGGCCAGCGCGGGAATCCCCGCGGCGGCCAGGACCGCGAACGCCGCTCTCCTCATCGTTTCCTCCTTGGGGTTGGTCGCCCCTCGCGCGAGCGAGCGGCGCTTCGACGATTACTCCACGGTGAAGACGGTCTGCATGCCGGATTCCAGATGCTCGGCCACGTGGCAATGGACCATCCAGCGGCCGGGATTCGAGAACTCGACCAGGATATCGACGGCGCCGCCTGCCGGCACGATGGCGGTGTCCTTCCAGGCGTGGTTCTCGACGGGCACGCCGTTGACGCTCGTCACAAGGAACCTCTGGCCGTGGACGTGGATCGGGTGATGCATGGCGTGGAACGCGTCGCGATCGCTGACCAGCCGGAGCCGGACCAGCTCGCCCCGCCGGAAGCTCCATCCGATGTCGCCGTCCCGCGCCCCCGTCTCGGGATCGACGAGCGACCACCGAACCCGATGCCCGGTGGTCGCCCAGTTCATCTCGGGCATCGTTCCCGCCCACTCGAGCGGCGGGAAGTATGTCCTGTCCTGGGCCAGGATAGGCCCCAGCGGGAAGGGTAGCGAGTCGACCTCGACCGTGAGCAGGAGCGTCCGCTCCGGGGGGTCGTCGAGCCGCGCGCGGACGGCGTCGATCTCCGCAACGACGTCGGCGTACCCCGCCAGGGAGTCGAGGTCGTCCCCCGCCTCCCGCTCGCGCGCCGGCGCACCGTCCGCCACGCGAACGAATCCCAGCGTGTCCTCCTCGACCACGTAGTTCCCGTAGATCATGTCGATTCCGTGCGCGCGGTGGAGGAGCGGGACGGCGCCGGGGCTCTCGAAGCGCGCCTCGACCACGTACCGCTCGGCGGGCGCGATCGCCACGCTCTCGACCCACTCCTCGCGCTCGAAGCGGCCGACGTCCGTGGCCACGAGCTTCATCCGGACGCCCGGGATGGAAACGTTCCAGGTGCGGGCGTTCGACACGTTCGTCAGGTAGAGCCGCACGACGTCCCCGCGCGCCACTTCGAGATCCCACGTCGGCTCGCCGTTGATGAGGGGGACGTTGCCGAAGCGGCCCATGAGCGCGTGGGTGGCCGCATCCTCGCCCCAGGGCACGAGGCCCGCATCCGCGACGAGGATGTCGTCGAGAACGACGGCGATCTCGCGGTCGACGGGCCGGAAGGCGCCCGGCGCGTCGACGAGCAGGTTCCCGTACAGGCCCAGGTCCTGGAGCACGTCTTCGCGGTGATGCGGATGGTACCAGTAGATCCCACCGTCGGGGAAACGAATCCGGTACTCGTATGTGCCGCCGGGCGGAACGGCCTCCTGCGTGACGCCCGGAACACCGTCGAACCGGTTCTCGAGCCGGATCCCGTGCCAGTGGACGGAAGCCGGCATGGCGAGCCGGTTCGCGAACCGAACGACGATCTCGGCGCCGCGCGAGACGCGGATCATCGGGCCGGGGATCTGTCCGTTGAAGGCGTACAGCATGACGCTTCGTCCCTTGATCGTGCGCCGCACGGGACCCGCGACGAGGTCGAGCGTGTCGCCGTCGGCGAGCGAGACGATCTCCGACGGCCGCGCCTCGGGCGCGGACGGGTCGTCGGGCGGAAGCCAGGGCGAGGCGTCGGGGCGCAGGCGGTCGAGGCCCGCGATCATGGGGACGTCGGGGTGCATGGGAGGCGCGATCCAGCCGTCGCCTCCCGGAGATGCGCCGTGCGCGTGGTCGGCGGCCGGCGGCGAGTTCCGCTCGGGCGGAGATGCGAGGCCCGCGGCCAGCAGCGCGGGCAGCTCGTGCGGCTGGAGCCGCATGCTCGGCGAGGTCCCGCGTAGCACGATCGGCCCGCGCCACCCCACTCTCGTCGGATCCTCCGCTCCGGCCGGCACCGATTTCTCCGCGGTCACGACGACGAGGAACTTGTCGAGCGCGACCGCTCCGACGGGGACCGGCTCCGCAGCGCTCTCTCCCTCGCCGAGCTCCCCCAGCCGGAAGACCGGCGACAGCGGAGGCGCGGCTGCCCACGCGACATACCGGTCGCCGCCGAGGGAGGCCGGATCGGGAAGCCCGTCGACCGCGATCGCCAGGTCGTAGACCGCGGTGCCGTCGGCGGTCACGGAGATGCCGAAGGGAGATCGGCCGGGCGCGAGATAGACGGCGCCGCGTGCGCCGGTGACGGCCCCCGCCGGCAGGAGGTCC
>DASRVB010000262.1:0-4946 GCA_035687725.1 Gemmatimonadota bacterium | reverse complement strand
GTGGGTCGGCGTCCCGATGGCGTCACCAGCCGGCCCTCCTCGAGGCGCGGGAAGTTCCCTCCGGAGAAGCGCGTGTCCAGAATCCCGAACCGATGGAGCTCCCCGCTGCAGATGTCCTCGAGGGAATCGATTGCGGTGACCCGGGTCGCCAGGGCGGAGTCTCCCACGAGCCATGCCGACGACGCGGGCGTGATGCCCGGCGTTCCGAGCGGCGCTTCGACCGCCCATACCCCGCCCTCGACGGGATACGCGACACGGACCAGCGCCGGCGCGACCCCTCCCAGCGCATGGCCGTAGTGCGCCCATTGCGAGGGCTCCATGAGGCGCGAGGCCGGGATCCATCCCCGGCGGTCGTCCCAGGTGGCGACCCGCAACCAACCCGACTCCGCCGGGTCTTCCGGCACGAGATCGAGGAGCGCACCGGCCTGTACCTCCAGCACGCCGGGGGACGCCGAGTCCGGCTCGAGGTGGAGTGGTCCCGCGGTGAGGACGACGAACCGCTCGCGCGGGACGGAATCGCGAGGCGAAGACCCGGTCTCCGCGATCTCGGAAGCCGGGTCACATCCCCATGCAGGAGAGAAAAGCGAGAAAACCAGGAGGATCGGCGCCCACCGCACGCCGGGATTCTCGGCCCGCTGTATCGGCCCGTCAAATCGCGGGCCTGACCCCTGCTTCCGCGAACCTCTATCTTGCGGTTCATGACCGGCCGAATCCGTGATCTGCTCGCCGCTCTTCGCCCGCTGACCATCGAGGTCAACCGTGCGTGGTGGGACGCAGCCGTAACCGGCCGGGAAAGCGACTACCGGCGCCTCGAAGAGCTGCGCAACCGCATCGATCGTCTGTACCGCGAGCCCGGTACCTTCGAGGAGGTCCGGCGCGCGCGAGAGGCGCCTTCCGGGGATCGCATCGCGCACCGGTCGGTCGCCCTGCTCTACCTCGAAGCCCTTCCTCGCCAGGTGAACCAGTCGCTCGGCGAGCGGATCAACCGGCTGTCCACGGGGATCGAGCGCGACTTCTCGACCTACCGGCCGGTGGTGGGCGGCGAGCGACGCACGTTCAATGATCTGGAGATCGCCCTATCCACGGAGCGGGATCCAGCAGTGCTGGAGGCTTCCTGGGAAGGCCTCAAGTCCGTCGGGCCCGTGGTGGCCGGGAGGCTTGACGAGCTGGTCGGCCTCCGCAACGAGGCCGCGCAGGCGGTGGGTTACCCCGACTACTACCACATGAAGCTCGGCATCGGCGAGCAGGAGCCCGCCGCGATCGATCGCCTCTTCGACCGGCTGCGGGCGCTGACGGACTCGTCGTTCGGCGAGCTCAAGGAGGAGATCGACGGAAAGCTCTGCGAGCTCCACGGGGTGGACGAAGCGGGACTCCGTCCCTGGCATTACCAGAACGGCTTCTTTCAGGAGATGCCGTCGATCTACGGCATCGACCTGGACGCGGTGTATCGCGACCAGGAACTCGTCGAGATCGCCCGCCGCTTCTACGCCGGCATCGGCCTGCCGGTCGAAGGGATCCTCGAGCGCTCGAGCCTCTACGAGCAGGAGGGCAAGGACCAGCACGCGTTCGCCACCGACATCGATCGGGAAGGCGACGTGCGGATCCTCCTGAATCTGCGACCCAACGAGCGCTGGATGGGGACCATGCTCCACGAGCTCGGGCACGCCGTCTACGACGAAGGGATCTCCCGGGATCTGCCCTGGGACCTGCGCCGCCCCGCGCACACGCTGACGACCGAGGCGATCGCGATGCTGTTCGGCAGGCTATCCCGGGATGCCGACTGGCTGCGCGAGATGGGCGTCGTCGACGCGGGTGGGAGCGACGAGCTCCGGGAAGCGGCGACGCGGCAGACGCGCGGCCAGATGCTCGCCTTCTCGCGCTGGGCGATGGTCATGCGCGGCTTCGAGAGAGAGCTCTACGCCGATCCGGGCCAGGATCTGAACCGGCTGTGGTGGAAGCTGGTCGGGCGGTTCCAGGGACTCGCCGCTCCCGAGCGGCCCGCGGGCGCGGCGGACTACGCCGCCAAGATCCACGTCGTCAGCGCGCCGGTCTATTACCACAACTACATGCTCGGCGAGTGCTTCGCGTCCCAGATCGACGAGCGGCTGCGGCTGGACGTCCTGGACGGCCGGCCGACGTACTGTGGCGAGACGGGAGTGGGGGACTGGTTGCTGGAGCGCATCTTCCGGCCCGGCGCCACCTGGCACTACGACGAGCTCGCCGAGCGCGCGACCGGCTCCGCGGTCGGGCCCGAGGCGTTCGCAGCGCAGTTCCTGACGGTCGTGGCCGAGGGCTAGCCCCCGCTAGTCCCGCCGTCGTTCGTCCCCAGGTCGCGCAGCTCCTCGAAGCGCCCCACCAGATCCCCGCGGCCCGCCTTTCTCAGCGCGGGAAACAGGACCTGGATCGGAAGCGCCACCCGCTTCGCGTCTCCCCCCGGCGGCTCGGGGTTGAACAGCACCAGCCCCACCACGAGCGCGGCCTCGTTGCTGAGCGCGTCGAGGTCCGCCTCGCGAAGCTCGGCCGTCGACACCGCGGCCAGGACCCACGCCCGCTCCGCCGCCAGCCACGCTCGCCCGCGATCGTCGAACGAGAGATCGGACCCGGCCGGTACGATCGCATGCAGCGCCTCGGACACCGCTTCCCGGAAGGGCCCGTCGACCGCATCGCCGGGGACCGGCCGCCTGCGCTTCTGATCGAACCACTGGTCGCCCGGCACGCTCTCCACTTCCTCTCCGGTCAGTATGCGCAGCGCCTTCCGCCGATTCGCGTCGTACGCTCTGCTCGCGCCGTAGCGAGGCCCCTCCCCCTTCCTGAGAAGGACCAGCACGACGATCATCCCTGCGAGCAGCGCCGCGGAGAGTACCAGGGCCACGATCGAGAGCGTGCCGGACATGATCGCGAGGGTATCGGGGGCGGGCGGTCTTGCCAAGCGGGAGGTGCGGATTTAGCCTGGCCCTCCGTGCGCGCCCACGCCCTCGCCCGATTGATCCCGGTCCGTCCATGGATCGCCCTCGCCAGCTTCCTGCTGGGGGTCGCGATCACGGTGCCGGCCTTCCTCTGGCACGACCTCTACCTGGCCCTCGCGGGCGCCGTGTTCCTGGGCGGGGCCCTCTTCACCCTGCTGATCCCGCTGCCGTACCCGCGCTAGTTCGTCAGACCGCGTACCGCGGTCCCCTTTCCGGCGCGCTATCCTCGGTTCGATGCGAATCCCCTTCGGACACCTGGCCCTCGCGGTCTCGATCGTCGTCGCCGCGTGCGCGGAGGACTCGACCACGGGTCCCGACGGGACCGTGGTCTTCGAGACCTCCTTCGAGACCGGCTTCGATGGCTTCGCGGCCGACGGCACCGACCTGGACGATCCGCCGGTCGACTTTTCGATCGAGCGCAGCCAGGAAGAGGCCGACGACGGCGTGCGGTCGGTCCGGCTGGAGCTCGCCAACCTGAACGACGCGGGGAAGATCTGGATCGAGCGCGCCTTCGACCTCGAGCCGGGCGTTACGTACGACGTCGCCGTCTCCTACGCCTTCGGCACGTCGGACTTCGGGGACATCAACACGTGGACGATCATCGCCGGCGTCGATCCAGAGAGTCCCGAGATGGTCGACGACCTCACGTTCCAGGGAAGCACGTCGACTGGGGAGGACGAGGAGATGGGAGTCGTGTGGCTGGACAAGAGCCACTCGTTCATCGCCACGGCGGGCGCGGGCGGCGAGCTCTGGGTCTCGCTCGGCGTCTGGGGCACGTTCGAGGCCCTGCGCACCTATTACCTCGACGACGTCCGCGTCGAGTTCACCCCGCAATAGTCCAGTCGCCTGCCTTACGGACGGCCGAGCCCGTCACGAGTAGTCTCATGATACGGGGCGCCGATATTCTTCGAGAGGGGAGGGACGAAATGGCAATGGAAGAGGGCCAGCATTACCGCTGCACGAACGCCCAATGCGGCTGCGAGATCGAGGTCACCCGCGGTCCCCGGATGGAAGGCGGCGACGAGAACCCACGTTGCTGCTGCGGCCAGGAGATGACGCTGGTGTAGGGCGGTGGGTGCCGGGGCTCCCCTGCGCGGCCCAGCCCCGCGTCAGTGCGCGTGCGCTTCCTCAGCCATGGGGATCGGGCGCAACCGAAAGAAGAGCTGGAAGCCGGCCGGGCTGCGCGACCCGTAGAAGGGCTCGAGTCCGGCCGGCACCCGCGAGAGCGTCACGCCGGCGCCCAACCCGGGCGCCAGCGCGCCTACCGGCGCCAGGTGTCGCACGTATCCCAATCCCAGCTTGCCGACTGTGAACCGCCGCTGCTCGAGCTCTTCGGGGAGCACCAGGTCGTGGCCGGTCTTTTCGACGATTTCGAGGCGGCCGTAGAACAGGTCTCGCTCGGCGAGATTGAGTTCCGTCTCCAGCAGGAAAGCCTGTGTGGACGTACCGCCTTCGCGGTTCCGTCCCCATGCCAACGAGCTTGCCCAGAGTCCACTGCGAGCCAGGCGGCGGTGGTACGTGGCCGACGCAGTCGCGCGCGTCAGGTCGATCCGCGGATCGCCGGCTTCGTGAACTTCCGCGTCGTTGAGGCGTCCGGCGGATACCTGGAGGGCCCAGCCCTCGCGCGGCAGCAGCCACAGCCGCCCCGAATAGGAGTCGAGGGCATCCACATCCAGATCGAAGCGTTCCCCATCGGGCTCGCGGCCGTTGAAGAGCGACGCCTCGGCCTTCCACATCCGACCGTAGACACCTGCTGTCGCGACGCCGAACGCGATGTGGGTCGAATCGAGCCAGTGATGACCGATCGGCGCGATCGGGTTGGGGAACGAAGAGATGCGGTGCGGGAACGCCACCGGCCCCAATGCGGGCTCACCCACCGGCCCGGCATAGAGCTGGACCGCGAGGTTCTCGGCGACAGCGCGCTCGTAGACGGCGGTCAATTCCATGAACACGTCGTGAGGATGCTGCCTGTCGTGGAGC
>DASRVB010000261.1:0-4893 GCA_035687725.1 Gemmatimonadota bacterium | reverse complement strand
CCCGAGACCGGCCGCTCCGAGGCGATCGGCTCGATGCGCGTGCCACGGGAGAGCCACACGGCGACGCTGCTCACGGACGGCCGCGTGCTGGTCATCGGCGGCCACAGCGGACGGCGCGAGAACATGGAGGTGTACGCGAGCGCGGAGGCGTTCTCGCCGGAGACCCGTCGATTCGAGTCTGCCGGCACGCTGGAGATCCCGCGTCACAAGCATGATGCGGTCCGGCTGGGGGACGGCCGCGTGCTGATCATCGGGGGGGCGGACCATACCGATCGCCTGCATTACGAGACGACCGAGGTCTACGACCCTCGAACTGCGACCTTCGAGCCGGGACCCTCGATGGCCCACCGCCGATACAAGATCGTCGGCACGTCCGTGCTGCTGCCGAGCGGTGACGTGCTCGTCACCTCGGGAGCGGAGGTCGCCGAGCTGCTCGATCTGGAGAGCTGGGCGTTCCGCGAGGTCCCCGGTCGATTCCCCGAGGCCTACCGCTTCGCCGCCGTCGCAGTCCTCGCAGGGGGCGACGTCCTCGTCACGGGCGGCTACTCGGACGACAACCAGAACACGGCCGGCGTCTGGCGATTCGAAGGACTGTGACGCATCGTGCCGACCGATAGCAGCCTAGCGAGCCGGTTCGAAGAGCTCGATCGGATTCCCATCAGGATCTTCCACCTGGATCTGCCGGCCTCCCGGCCCGACCTCCATCTGATTGCGGAACTTCACCCCGGCTTTCTCGAGCGCGTCGATCCGCGAAGGAAGATCGCGCACGCGCAGGACCACTCGATTCCAGCCCCCCGGCTCCTGGGTCTCGCCGCCGGGCATCGGACGAGATCCCGATGCTCCCGGTCCACTGAGCAGCAGCCTCAATCCTCCGAGCGATACTGCGGCGAATTCAGGCAGATGTTGGTGTCCCAGCTCGAAGCCCAGATGGTCCGTGTAGAAGGAAATCGCCCGGGCGACATCCTTCACCTGATAGCGCACGCCGTGCACCTGCGCGTCGTTCATCGGATCCCTCCTAGCTTATATGGTTCTTCATCTACTCCGGCACTCGAAAGACCGGAAGCCGGAGCTTCCACAGGATGGCAGCCAAACGCAGCACCACGATCGTGGCCATGCCCACCAGCGCCGCAAACGTGTGTTCCAAGCCGGCTGCCTGCAACAGCAGGTAGGCCGTGGCGCCGACGATCGCCGCGGTCGCGTAGAGGTCCGCCTGGCGCAACACCAGCGGGACCTCTGCGCTGAGCACGTCGCGCAGCAATCCTCCCGCGCACCCGGTCATCGTTCCCATGATGACCACGATGATTCCGGACAGTTTCCGCTCCTCCGCAATCTGCGCGCCGCTGATCGTGAACAGCGCCAGCCCGAGGGCGTCGGCGATGAGCAAGGAGATCCGTGGCGGCTTGCGAAAACGCGCGTAGAGAAGCGTCAGCGCGGCCGCCGAGAGGATGACGAGGAGGTAGGTCGGCTCTCTGATCCAGAAGACGGGGTGGCGGTCGAGCAGAAGGTCGCGGATCGTGCCCCCGCCGATGGCCGTGACGGTGGCGATGACAGCGATGCCCAGCAGGTCGAATTCCTTTCGCGCCGCGACCATGACGCCGCTCACCGCGAACACCGCGACCCCGATAAGATCGAGCAGATAGAGAGTCATGGGTGAATCAAGCGAAGCGCTCCGCCAGGGCTTCGACGTGCTCCATGCTGCCGCCCGGGTCGAGCGGGTACTCCTTGAGACGTGAGGCCCCAGCGGACATGCGAACCGTGCCGAGCGCCGTGCCTCCCAACGCCCTCGCCCGCTCGGCGATCAGATCGACGTACTCCCGCTTGGCGGCCGGCAGTTCGATGCGAGTTTCGAATGTGCGCAGCCATGACGCCTCCTGTCGTTTGGGTATCGAGGAGAGTAGCGACCCGCTGCACAATGGGGGAGCGGGTCGATGGCACCTCAGTCCGGAATCGGATAGCGTGCCCTGAATGAAGATTCATTACCTGGAGATCGTCGCTTCGGATATCGATGCTGTGTGTGGTGCCTATGAGGCTGCACACGAGGTGGAGTTCGGTGCCTCCGATCCGCTTCTTGGAGGCGCGCGGACGGCCTCACTGCCGGATGGAAGCATAGTCGGCGTGCGCGGCCCCTTGCGGGAATCTGAGGCGCCAATCGTACGACCGTACTTTCTCGTCGACGACATCGAAGCAGCGTTGGATCGGGCCACCCAACGAGGCGCCTTCGTCGCGCATCCCCCGCTGGAGATTCCCGGGAAGGGTACCTTCGCCATCTACATCCAGGGGGGTGTGGATCACGGGTTGTGGCAGTTGTGACGCTAGAGGACGCACGCGCCGTCGCCCTTTCCCTTCCCGGTGCCACGGAGGCGCCTCATTTCGAGCGAACATCCTTTCGCGTGGGCGGCAAGATCTTCGCGACAGCGTCGCCGGACGGTGGGCCGCTCCATGTCTTCGTCGACGAGCACGCCGTCGGCGTGGCGGTCGGAATGGACCCGCAGGCGTTCGAGGAGCTCCACTGGGGGAAGAAGCTCGCGGGCGTGGCGGTCGATCTCGCTCGTGCCGACCCGGAGATTGTGCGCGACCTCCTGGAGGAGTCCTGGCGCCGGCGCGCCACGAAGCGCCTGGTCCGGGAGCTCGACGAGCGATAGCAAGCGGGGGATCGGGAAACTCTTGTCTGACGCCGCAGTCTATCTCCTCCTCCCGGACGGCATGGCCGACTGGGAGCCGGGCTACGCGGTGGCCGGACTCCGCCACTGGGCGAAGGTCCCGGTTCGGACCGTGGGCTTCACGGGTGCCCCGATCACGACCATGGGCGGGCTGCGCATCCTGCCGGACATCACGCTCGAGGACTTCCCGACCGCCGCGGACGCGGTGCGACTCTTCCTCCTGCCGGGCGGTGACCTCTGGGAGGGCGACTTTCCATCCAGCTTGCTCGAACCGGTCCTGAAGGCTCTGGAAGCAGCCGACGTACCGATCGCGGCGATCTGTGGCGCCACGATCGCGGTAGCTCGCGCCGGGCTTCTTCGCGGGCGGCGTCACACGAGCAATGGCGCCGACTACCTGTCCCGGTTCGCACCCGGGATGACGGACGCCGCCGACTATGTGGAAGAACTCGCCACGCGCGATCGAGGCATGATCACCGCCAGCGGATTAGGACCGGTAGAGTTCGCTCACGAGATCTTCGCCGAGCTTGGCGTCTTCTCACCGGCTGAGCTCGCCGAGTTCCTGGAGCTCTACAAGGGTCGAGGGCCGACCTGAAGCCCGCGACGGTACACATTCGGCTCACTGTGGCCCGCTCAGTACCGCGCATCTTAGGCTCTCCGGGCCCGGGACGTTCCCCATCGCGCGGGACACGCCCGTCAATTCCTCGCTGATTGGCAAAAGGAGTTCGTCAAATGGCCAAGAACACGATCTGCCTGTGGTATGATCACGATGCCGAGGAGGCCGCGCGTTTTTACGTCGAAACCTTTCCGCAGAGCAGCCTCGGCGCCGTGCACCGTGCGCCAGCCGATTATCCGGACGGCAAAGCGGGCGATGTCCTGACCGTCGAATTCACCGTCGCGGGCATACCCTGCATCGGCCTGAATGGCGGGCCGCATTTCCAGCATAGCGAGGCCTTCTCTTTCCAGATCGCGACCGACGATCAGGAGGAGACCGACCGCTATTGGAACGCGATCGTCGGCAATGGCGGGCAGGAGAGCCAGTGCGGCTGGTGCAAGGACAAATGGGGCGTCAGCTGGCAGATCACCCCGCGTGTATTGACCGATGCGATGGCCAGGGGCGGCGACGCGGCGAAGCGCGCGTTCGAGGCGATGATGCCGATGCAGAAGATCGACGTCGCCGCCATCGAAGCGGCCGTGCACGGCTGAGACACTACGGCCATCGACGGCTTCGTCGCGGTGTTCGACGCACCCGCTCCGGCGATCCGCTACGCGCTCAGCCCCGCTCGAAGTAGCGCACACCCTCCATCCCTTCGAAGTCCGCGTCCTGGGTCCAAAGGGTGGCCTCATGCGCGCGGGCGGTGGCGAGGATCACGCTGTCGGCGAGGGGAAGGCCGGTCTCCAGGCCCGTCCTGGCCGACATCAGGGCCAGCGAGGCGTCGAGCTCGACGACTCGTCCCTCCATCATCGCGCCGACCACCTCGAGCGCGACCGGCTCGTCCTGCTGGGAGCGAAGGCGGCGGTACACCTCGTACAGGCAGAGAGTGGGGACGATCAGGTGCTCGACGTCCTCGATCGCAGGCCCGAAGGCGTCCGCGTTGCGGCCGCCCGCGACGTATTCCAGCCAGCCCGAGGAGTCGACGACGTTCAGAACCGGTCGCGATCCCGCGGCACGTCGGTGTCGATCCCCGGAAGCTTCCCCTTGATCGCGCGTATCGGCCGCACGGGGACGACCGTGACGACGTCCCCGAACCGAAAGACGCGCAGCTTCTGCCCGGGGCGGATCCCGAGGGGCTCGCGGACCTCCTTCGGGATCACGATCTGGAACTTGGATGAGACGGTGACGACCGACATGGCGCTCCTCGGTTCAACGATTCTCTGATCGATCATATTATCGTTGAATGACCGCATTTCCACAAGCTCCACTGGTTCGTCGGCGTCTCCGCGGAGACGTCCACCTCGACGGCTGGACCGGTATGGCTCCATTGACGTCATACCGTTATGACGTTATAGTGGCAAGATGCGAGCCACCATCTATCTGGACGAGGAGCTCCACCGAGCGCTGAAGATCAAAGCTGCCGCGACTGACCGGACGATTTCCGAGATCGTCAACGAGGCCGTCCGGCGAGACCTCGCCGAGGACGCCGACGACCTGGCGGCATTCGAAGACCGGGCCGATGAGCCGGTCTACGCGTTCGAGGAAGTCGTGAGAATGCTCAGGGAGCGTGGCAAGCTATAG
>DASRVB010000260.1:0-13394 GCA_035687725.1 Gemmatimonadota bacterium | reverse complement strand
GGCCGCCGATACGGCGAGCGTCGCACGAAGCGGCGTGTCTCCCGGCGGCGAGGTCGCCCGGATCGTGATATCGATCGACGGCTTCTACCTCCACGCGCTAGACGATCAGGGGCGGCTCCTCTACCACTTCCCGACGACGGTCGGCTCGAAGTACCAGCCGTCCCCCACCGGGGAATTCCGCATCGCGTCGATCTCCTTCGACCCGTGGTTCCACTGGCAGCCCACGCTCTTCGACGAGGTGCCCGACACGGAGGAGGACGAGCGCCTGAGGCCGGGGCCCAACAGCCCGGTCGGGGTCGTCTGGATCGCCCTTTCGAAGGACAACTACGGGATCCACGGGACCGGAGAGCCAGCCACGATCGGATACTCGACCTCGCACGGCTGCGTGCGGCTGACGAACTGGGATGCGCGCTTCCTCGCCGAGCGCGTGCGCGAAGGCGTCCGGGTCGTCTTCCGGGACGTCGGGTCCGAGGAGGCACCGGTCGCGGATGCCTCGAACCCCGAATGGTCCACTGCGGACGGAGTAAGCACCGGCCGCTAGATTCCGGACCTCATGCCCGGCCATCTCCATCGATCCACCGGTGCGATGCTCCTCGCGCTCGCCGTGGCGTGCGCGCCCGAGGGCCCGCGCGAGCCGCCCTCCGACGCCGAGAGCGCGGAAGTCGCATGGGATCCCGCGGACACGCTGACCGACGCCGAAATCGACGCGGGCCGCATGGACGACTCGTGGCGCGATGCGGTCAAGCTCGGGCGGCCACCCGCACCGCGCGTGTTCCCGCTCGACACGATCGTGATTCCCGCCGAGTGGCTGGAGATTGGACGTCGGCGGGACGCCGGCGAGGTGCTGCGTGTCCAGACGCTCCTGGACCGCGCGCGCTTCTTCCCCGGCGTTCTCGACGGGCGATGGGGCAAGAACACCGAGAAGGCGGTCTGGTGGTTCCAGGTCTCTCAGGGACTCGAGCCGACAGGCGCAGTCGACTCGCTGACGTTCGAGCGCCTTCGAGTCGCCGCGGGCGAGCCGGACGAGACCGTGGTGCGGCACATCCTGGACGAGGACGACGTCGCGGGGCCGTTCGTGGCGATCCCGGCGAGCGTGTACCGGCAGGCGGGGCTCGAGTGCCTGTGCTACGAGTCCCTGGCCGAGAAGGTGGCCGAGCGCTTCCACGCCTCGGTCGAGGTCCTCGAAGAGCTGAATCCCGGCCTCGACCTCGACGCCGTCGGCGCCGGCGCCGCCATCCTGGTCCCCGCCGTCGAAGGGAACCCTCCCCGTGATGGGCGCGTGGAGCGGATCGTCGTCTCGGGCATCGGCTCCTATGTCCACGCGATCGACGCCGACGGCCGCATCGTCTACCACTTCCCCACCACGCTCGGATCCCAGTACGACCCTTCTCCCCTGGGCGAGCTCTCCGTCGTCGGCGTTCACCTCGACCCGTGGTTCCACTACCAGCCGCGGCTCCTGGCCGGGGTGGACGACACGCAGCCCGACACCCATCTGCCGCCGGGTCCGAACAACCTCGTCGGGAACGTCTGGATCAAGCTGTCGGAGCCCCACTACGGGATACACGGCACCCGCGATCCCGCCACGATTGGCTACGCCAGCTCCTCGGGCTGCGTGCGGCTCACGAACTGGAACGCGCTGCTGCTGGCGGGCGTGATGGGACCGGGGACCCGTGGAATTTCGCGACACCCGCCCGTTGACAGCGGAGTCTCCCGCTAAGTGATAACGCTTGACGTTAATAACGCCCTCGACGATCTCCGGACCCCACCCGGCAATCGACTGGAGAAGCTGTCGGGGGATCGAGCGGGCGAGCACAGCGTTCGCATCAAGGATCAATGGCGCGTCTGTTTTCGCTGGCGTGAGGGCGATGCGCATGATGTCGAGATAGCCGACTATCACTAAGGAGAGCCTCATGACGAGTTCGAAGCTGCCCCCGCTCGAGACAGAGAAGGACCGGCTGGGTAGGCGATTGGAACGGGAGGTGGTCAAGCGTACGGGGTGACCTTCCCCCGGGGGGAGGGGACTCCCCCATTTACTGGGACTGCGCGAGAAGTTCGGCCAGCATGGCCGGGTCGACGTTGCCACCCGAGAGGATGACGCCGACCCGCTCCATGTCGTCCGGCAGGAGGCCCTCCAGCGCGGCCGCCGCCCCCAGCGCGCCCGTCGGCTCGACGAGGATCTTCATGCGGGTGAGGATGAGCCGCATGGCGCGGACGAGCGCCTCGTCCGGAACCCGGACCACGGCTTCGGCGAGCTCCATGAGGACCGGGAACGTCTTCTCGCCGGGGATCTCCACCCGCGCGCCGTCGGCGATCGTGTCGGGGGGCTCGATCCGGACGCGCTCGCCGGCCTCCAGCGACCGCGCGGTATCGTCCGCGCGGGCCGGCTCGGCGCCGAAGGCGAGGACGCGCGTCGCCGTGCCCTCGAGCGCCGTGGCGGTTCCCGCCAGCAGTCCCCCGCCCCCGACCGGGGCCACGACCGCGTCCAGCTCCGGCACGTCCTCCAGGAGCTCCAGCGCCGCCGTGCCCTGGCCGGCCATGATCCACGGGTCGTCGTACGGCGGGACGAGCACGCGGCCTTCCTTCTCGGCGATCTCCTGCGCGATGCGGTCGCGGTTCTCCGCCATCCGGTCGTACTCGACCACCTTCGCTCCGTAGTTCCGCGTCGCCTCGAGCTTCGAGCGCGGTGCGTCCGTCGGCATCACGATCGTCGCATCCACGCCCAGCGTGCCCGCGGCGAGCGCCACGGCCTGCGCGTGATTGCCGCTCGAGAACGCCACCACGCCGCGCCCACGCTCCTTTTCGCTCAGCGAGAGGAGCTTGTTGAAGGCCCCGCGCGCCTTGAACGCACCCGCGCGCTGGAGGTTCTCGCATTTGAAGAAGAGCTGGATCCCCGCCGCTTCGTCGACCAGCCGCGAGGTCATGACGGGAGTGCGGTGCACATGCGGTCGGACACTCCGGCTCGCCGCCAGGACGTCCTCGTAGCCGATCGCGAGCTCGCTCAAGACACGGCGCGCGGGCGGGCGAGCCGGGCCTCGGCCTCGGCGACCCGGCGCTTGACGGTCACGACGCTGTCCGGATTCAGGGACATGGAGTCGATCCCGCACTCGACCAGGAACTCGGCGAAGTCGGGATGGTCGCTCGGGCCCTGGCCGCAGATGCCGACCTTCGTTCCGCTCTCCTTCGCGGCCGCGATGACCTCGCGGATCATCGCCTTGACGGCGTCGTTCCGCTCGTCGAACAGATCGGCCAGCGAGCCCGAGTCGCGGTCCACGCCGAGCACGAGCTGGGTCAGGTCGTTGGAGCCGATCGAGAATCCGTCGAACTTCTCGGCGAACTGCCGGGCGAGGATGACGTTGGACGGAACCTCGCACATGACGTAGACCTCGAGGCCCTTCTTCCCACGCTCGAGGCCGTGGTCCGCGAGCACGTGGAGCACCTTGTCCGCCTCGTCCAGCGTGCGGCAGAACGGGATCATGATCAGGACGTTGTCGAGACCGATCTCCTCCCGGACCATGCGGATGGCCCGGCATTCGAGGGCGAACGCCTCGCGGTAGTGGTCGCTGTAGTAGCGCGACGCGCCGCGGAACCCGAGCATCGGGTTCTCCTCGTCGGGCTCGAACTGCCGCCCGCCCAGGAGGTCCGCATACTCGTTGGTCTTGAAATCGCTCATCCGCACGATCACGGGAGCCGGGTACTGGGAGGCCGCGATCTTCGCGATCCCGCGCGCCAGCCGCTCGACGAAGAACCCCGGCCGGTCGGCGTACCCGGCGGTCAACCGGAGGATCTCCTCGCGCACCCCGTTGTCGGCCAGCTCGTGAAACCTGAGGAGCGCGAGCGGATGGATCTTGATCGAGTTGTTGATGATGAACTCCATGCGCGCGAGCCCGATCCCTTCGCACGGCAGGCGCCACCAGCGGAAGGCCGCATCGGGGCTGGCGATGTTGAGCATGATCTGGGTGTGGGTCTCCGGCACATCGGAGACGTCCATCTCCGAGACGTCGTACGCCAGCTCGCCGTCGTAGACGTACCCTTCGTCGCCTTCGGCGCAGGACATGGTGATCATCTGTCCCGGCTCGAGGACGCGGGTCGCCTCACCGGTTCCGACGACGGCTGGAATCCCGAGCTCGCGGCTGACGATGGCCGCATGGCACGTGCGCCCGCCCTGATCGGTGACGATCCCCGCCACGATCTCCATGATCGGACCCCACGCGGGGTCGGTCATCTCGGTGACCAGGATGTCCCCGGCGCTTACTCGATCGGCCTCTTCGGGACTGGAGAGCCGCACGACGCGGCCGGCGGCGATCGCGGAGCCGACGCTTATCCCGGTCAGGATCCGGGGGCCATCCTCGGTGCGGCTGTAGACCTTGAGCGAGGCGGACGGAGCGCGCGAATGCACGGTCTCGGGGCGCGCCTGGACGATGAAGAGCTTCCCCGATTCGCCGTCCTTCGCCCACTCGATGTCCATCGGCCGGCCGTAGTGCTCCTCGATGGCGCACGCCCAGCGAGCGAGCTGGAGGATCTCGTCGTCGTCCAGGACGAAGGCGTTCCGCTCGGCGACCGTGGTCTCGATCGTCACCATCGGCCCTTCGGTCAGCCGCGCATAGACCATCTTCTTCGCCTTCTCGCCGCGGGTCTTCTCGATGATCGGCATGCAACGCGGTTGCTTCAGCATGGGTTTGAAGACGGTGTACTGGTCGGGAATCACCGCGCCCGCGACGACCAGCTCGCCGATCCCCCAGGAGGCGTTGATCAGGACCGAGTCCGGAAACCCGCTCTCGGTGTCGAGCGTGAACATGACGCCCGACCCGGCCTTGTCCGAGCGGACCATCTTCTGGACGCCAATCGACAGCGCCACCTCGAGCTGGTCGAACCCGCGCTTCTCGCGGTACGCCAGCGCGCGGTCGGTGAACAGCGACGCGTAGCAGTTGCGGCAGGCGTCGAGGAGGGCATCATCGCCCTGAATATTGAGGAAGGTGTCGAGCTGGCCGGCAAAGCTCGCCTCGGGCAGATCCTCGGCCACGGCGCTCGAGCGCACGGCGACGTCGACGGCTTCGCGATCGTAGTCGGCGGACAGCGTCCGGTAGGCGGCGCGGATGTCGTCAGCCAGGTCGGTCGGAAAATCGGCCTCGCGGAACAGGGACCGGATCGCCTTCCCGGCGGCGTCGATTCCCTTGCCGTACTCCTCGAGGTGGGCCCGGATCTCGGCGTCGATCTCGTTGTGGCGGACCAGGCGCCAGTAGGCGTCGGTCGTGATCGCGAAGCCGCGCGGCACGCGGATCCCCGCGTCCTGGAGGGTGGCGATCATCTCGCCCAATGAGGCATTCTTCCCTCCGACCGCCGCGATGTCCCCGGCCGAGAAGTCCTCGAACCAGCGTATGTGGCCGTTTCCGGCAGCCGGCATGTCGCCCCCCGGTTCGGTGTCCTCGTAGCGTGGAGGGAAACTATGCAACAAAAGGGCCGAAATCCCGTAAAAAAGGGTGCATCGGGCGCATGTGTATCCAGACCTACTACACGAATCTCCCCGAATTCCCTATCTTGGCACATTCCGTGACTACCAATTCACGCCCTGGTGACGTCCTCCTCGTCGAGGACAATCCGTCCGACGTCTACCTCACCCAGGTGGCGTTCCGGCGGAGCAGCGCCGAGACCCAGATCCACGTCGTCGAGGATGGGGTCCAGGCCATGGCGTTCCTGCGCCAGGAAGGCCCGTACGCGTCCGCCCCGCGGCCCGACCTGGTGCTCCTCGATCTGAACCTCCCCCGCAAGCACGGCCACAAGGTCCTCAAGGAGATCAAGAAAGATCCCGAGCTCAGAGGGATTCCGGTCATCATCCTCACGACATCCACCGCCGAGGCGGACATCAACCTCTGCTACGAGGACCATGCCAACTGCTACATCGCCAAGCCCGTCGACTTCGACCAGTTCGAGAAGGTCGTTCGCGAGATCGAGACCTTCTGGTTCCAGTGCGTGAAGTTGCCGCGGCATGATTGACACCGGCGGCGCGGGGAAGGTCGCCTCGCAGCGTGCTGACGTGCTCTCCGACCACTCGGTAGCGATCATCGGCGCGGGCAACATCGGCCGCGCGCTGATCGGCGGTCTCCTGCGCGGTCACGACGTCGATCCCGCGCGGATCCACGCGACCCGGCGGAACGTCGAGCCCCTGCGCGAGCAGTTCCGCGACATCAGGATCGGCAGCGACAACGCCGCGGCCGTATCGGACGCCAGCATCGTCGTCCTGGCGGTGAAACCCCAGAACGCGGGCACCGTCCTGGCGGAGATTCGCGGCCACGTCCCCGCGCCGGCGATGGTCATCTCCGTGCTGGCGGGCGTGACGACGGAGTTCCTGCATACGGCGCTCGGCCAGGACGTGGCGGTAGTCCGGGCGATGCCCAACACGCCGATGATCGTCGATCAGGGCGCGTCGGCGATCGCCGGCGGGCGCTTCGCCACACCCCACCACATGGATCTCGCGCGCTCGATCTTCGAGGCGGTCGGAAAGGTCGAGGAGGTTCCGGAGTACCTGATGGACGCGGTGACCGGCCTGTCGGGGAGCGGGCCCGCCTACGTCTACATGTTCGTCGAGGCACTGACCGACGCGGGCGTCAAGCAGGGCATCCCGCGACCGGTCGCGTTCCGGCTCGCGGCCCAGACGATCTACGGCTCGGCCAAGCTGGTCCTGGAATCGGGGAAGCACCCGGCGATCCTGCGCGACGAGGTCACGACTCCGGGCGGCACCGCCATCGCGGCGGTCGCCGAGCTCGAATCCCACGGCCTGCGCACGATGTTGATCAACGCGGTGGCCACCGCCACGGCGCGGTCGAAGGAGCTGAGCGAGCTGGAGAAGTAGTTCGGCTGCGCGCGGCGGGACTGTAACCCAACTAACTGCGGGTTCCAGGCCGGTGGGACATGCTGCCCGCATGGCTGCGCGGGGGCCGACCCGGTCGATCTGGATGGAAGGCGAACGCCAACCGAGCGACCGACCGGCTCTCTCCGCGAACCGGACGACCGACGTCTGCGTGATCGGGGCCGGGATCGCCGGGCTCACCACGGCATATCTCCTTTCTCGCGAAGGCCGATCCGTCACGGTCCTCGACCTCGACCGGGTCGGAGGCCAGGAGACATCCCGGACGACCGCACACCTCAGCGACGTCCTCGACGAGGGGCTGGCCGAACTCGAAGGGACGTTCGGCGAAGAACTCGCGCGCCTCGCAGTCTCCAGCCACACCGCCGCGATCGCCCGCATCGAGGAGATCGTCGAGAAGGAATCCATCGCGTGCGGGTTCGAGCGGCTGGACGGCTACCTCTTCGCCGCGCCCGACGCCGACGAGGGCGAGCTCGATGAGGCGCTGGACGCCGCCCATAGGCTGGGGTTTTCGGGCGCCCGGCGGCTCGCGCGAACCCGAGGAAAGGGGTTCCGGACCGGCCCCTGCCTGCGGTTCCCGCGTCAGGCCCAGTTCCACCCGCTTCGCTATGTGGAGGGGCTCGCGGCGGCGATCGAGCACGCAGGCGGGGAGCTCTTCGGGGGGACGCGCGTGGTCGACGTCGAAGGGCTGGAGGCGGGCGTACGGGTGACCACGGCCGATGGGTGGCAGGTCGACGGCACCGCGGCTGTCTGCGCCACCAACGCCCCCATCACGACGCGGATCGCGCTCCACACGAAGCAGGCCGCCTATCGATCGTACGCGCTGGGCGCCTCGGTGGGTCGCGGATCGGTGCACCGGGCGCTCTACTGGGACACGGGCGATCCCTACCACTACGTGCGGCTTGCGGCCGATCCCACCGACGAGGGCGCCGATATCGTCATCGTGGGCGGCGAGGACCACAAGACGGGCCAGGACGACGATCCGGCCGCGCGCTTCGAGCGGCTCGAGTCCTGGGCGCGCGCGCGCATCCCCGCGCTGGGCCCGGTCGCCTTCCGATGGTCGGGTCAGGTCATGGAGCCGGTCGACGGCCTCGCGTTCCTCGGGCGGAGCCCGGGCGAGCGGAACGTCTACGTCCTGACCGGCGACTCGGGCCATGGGATGACCCACGCCACGATCGGGGCCGGGATCGTCGCCGACCTGATCGCGGGACGGGAGAACCCGTGGGCCGAGCTCTACGACCCCGAACGGATCACGACCCAGGCCACGCCGCGCTTCCTCCGCGAGAATCTGGACGTCGTAGGCCGCTACTCCGAATGGGTCACGCCTGGAGAGTCAGAGGAGCCCCAGGAGATCCCGCCAGGCGCCGGCGCCGTCGTTCGCAGGGGCCTGTCCAAGGTCGCGATCTACCGGGCGGAGGACGGAAGCCTCCATGAGCGCTCCGCCGTCTGCCCGCATCTGGGGTGCATCGTGTCCTGGAATCCGGTCGAGGCGAGCTGGGATTGCCCATGCCACGGCTCCCGCTTCGCGCCGGCGGGAGCGGTGATCCACGGACCCGCCGTGAGAAACCTCTCGCCGGTGGAGGAACAGGCGGCCGTCGAGCGTTAGGCGGTACCCGGCCGCCGGCTCAGCGCACGCCGGTGTCTCTCGTGGTCCCGCGTCCCTCTTCCCTTCGGCCGAGCACCGAATGTCGGCGGCCGTACAGGAAGTAGATCGTCAGGCCGATCGCGAGCCAGACGGCGAGCCGCACCCAGGTGTCGCTCGGCAACCCGAGCATCAGCCCGAGACAGCTCGCCACGCTGACGATCGGGATCAGCGGGACCCACGGTGTGCGGAAGGGCCGGGGCGCGTCGGGGCGGGTCCGCCGCAGGACCCAGACTCCCAGCGAAACGAGCAGGAACGCGAACAGAGTCCCGATCGACACCAGCTCCCCCACGACCCTCAACGGCACCACTGCGGCGGCCAGCGCGACGAGCGAGCCCGTCAACAGCAGGGTCAGATGGGGAGTCCTCCGGCGCGCGTGCGTGCGGCCCATGAACGGGGGCAGCAGTCCGTCGCGGGACATGGAGAAGAAGATCCGCGACTGTCCGAGCAGGCTGACCAGGATCACCGAGGACAGGCCCATCAGCGCGCCCAGCTTCACCAGCGGCTGCAGCCATTCGATGCCGGTTGCTTCGATTCCGACCGCGATCGGGTCCGCGACGTTCAGCTGCCGGTAATCGACGAGACCCACCAGGACGTACGACACGAGGATGTAGAGCAGGGTACAGATCGCCAGCGAGCCCAGCATGCCGATCGGCATGTCGCGCTGTGGATTTCGCGCCTCCTGCGCGGCGGTCGAGACGGCGTCGAAGCCGATGTAGGCAAAAAAGACGACGCCGGCGGCCCGCAGCACGCCGCTCCAGCCGTAGACCCCGAATTCGCCGGAGTTGGGCGGAACCAGCGGCGTCAGGTTGTCGCCGTCGATGAAGGACCAGCCGGCCACCAGGAATACGACGATGACCGCCACCTTGATCGCCACGATGACCGCGTTCGCCCGGGCCGACTCGCGGATCCCGATGATCAGGATCGCCGTGACCGCCAGCGCGATGATGATGGCCGGCAGGTTGAACAGCGCCGTCACCGTCGACCCATCGGAGAGGGCGATCTCGGTCCCCGGCGTGGCCGTCAGTCTGGCGGGAACGTGCAGGCCGAAATCGGCGAGGAAGCTCACCATGTACCCCGACCACGCGATCGCGACCGTCACCGCCGCGACCGCGTACTCGAGCACCAGGTCCCAGCCGATGATCCAGGCGATCAGCTCCCCCATCGTCGCGTACGAGTAGGTGTACGCGCTTCCGGCGATGGGGATCATGGAGGCCATCTCCGAGTAGCAGAGACCGGCCATGGCGCAGGCGAAGCCCGCGAGCAGGAAGGAGACGACGATGGCCGGGCCGGCGTTCGTGGCCGCTGCCAGCCCGGTCAGAGAGAAGATGCCGGCCCCGATCACCCCACCGATGCCGAGCAGCACCAGGTGCCAGGGGCCGAGCACCCGCAGGAGCGCGCCTTCGGATTCCGAGCGCTGTAGGTCCTCCAGGGACTTGCGGCGGAACAGGGACATCGCGTCTCCGTGCGAGGAGCTGTCCGCCCGCCGCGTCAGGTCCTAAGAGGGAACCGCCGGTGCCGGTTGAGCGCCGCCTACCGCCGGGAGCATGGCCCCCAGAACCTCCACCCCGGCCCCGCGCGCTGCGTCCATCACCAGGATGACGTCCTGATAGAGCACCTCTCCGTCCGCTTTCACGAACAGCACCTTGTCGGGGCGCCCGGAGTAGATCTCGCTCAGACGGTCCTGGAGTCCGTCCTTGGTTACTGGCCGTGTGTTGATGTTCATGTTGCCCCTGGCGTCGATCTCGAGCACGATCGGCGTCGACGGCGTCGTCGCCTCCTCCTCCTGCTCGATCGGCAACTGCACGTCGATGCTGCGCTGAAGCAGCGGCTGCGCGATCATGAAGATGACGAGAAGAACCAGGAGAACGTCGATCATCGGAGTCATGTTGATGTCCGACATCGAGCTCTTGGTGCCGCCGCCGCCGCCCACTGCCATCGCCATGGGAGCCTCCTATTCCTCGGTGTCTTCGTCGGTCGGGGTCTGCTCCGTGACCGCCGCCACCACCCTGGCGCCGGATTCCTTGGCCAGGCGCATGACGTCGATCATCTCCTGGTACTTGAGGCCTGCATCCGCCTTGACGAAGAGCACACGGTCCTGAGGATGCGACTGGAAGGCCGCCGAGAGCCGGCCGCGCAGCTCGGACGCGCAACGCGCCTTCCCGCTGTCCGTCTGCCTGTCCGCCCCGCTGCAATTGGGCACCGGACGCGTGTCGAGGTAATAGGCGCCGAAAGCGTCGATGCCGAGCGTCGTGCGCCCTTCCTCCTCCGGCCGCTCTCGCAGGTTCATGCCGACGGGAAGCTGCGCCTGGAAGCCCGCCACCAGCGCGGGCGTGACCACCATGAAGATGATCAGCAGCACGAGCATGACGTCGACCATCGGCGTCACGTTGATGTCGCCCATCACGTTCGAGCGATCGAACGCCTCGGCGATGGCCGCGCCTTCGTGCGCGCTCAGCTCCTCGATGTCCTCCTGCGTGAGGCCGCGGTCGTTTCCGTCGTTCACGTTCCCGCCGCAATCGAGGGCGTGCGGGTAACCACGGCATCCGCGCGACCCTGTACGTGCGCCTCATGCTTGAGCATGAAGTCCGTGAACTCCTTCGCCGCGTACTGGATCTCCATGCCGACGTACTCGATCTTGTTGACGAAATAGTTGTAGAGCCACACGGCCGGGATCGCCACCAGGAGGCCGAAGGCAGTTGTGATGAGGGCTTCCGCGATACCGGCCGAGATGGCCGACAGACCGCCGCTTCCCGCCGTGGCCATGCCCGTGAACGCGTTCACGACGCCCATCGTCGTTCCCAACAGACCTACGAACGGCGCCGTGGCTCCGACCGTCGCAAGAACGCCCAAACCGCGACGGAGGTTCGCCAGCTGCTCCAGCGAGTTGAGCTCGATCGTGCGCTGAATTGACGAAATCTCCACCGCGCTTAGGTGCCGGTCCTTCCCGAAGAGCATCAGGTTCTCCATCACGCCGCGAAAGGCGGCCGCGAGGTGACTGGCCTTGTGCTTTTCCACCAGCGCCGCCGCCGAGTCGAAGTTCTCGTCGGCCAGCGCTTGGGAGAACGGCTGGGAGAACCTCACGGTCGCCCGCTTCCCGCGGCGCAGCTCTACGGCTTTCCGGATCGCGATGGCCGCCGCGAAGATGGACATGCCGAAGAGGAGGAAGACGATCCCCTTGGCGAACCATCCCATTGTGGCCCAAAGCTCGAGTAACGACAGCTGCATGGCTTCTCCTCCCTGCTGGCTACTGGGTCTGAATGCTGACCGGCTGAGCGATCCAGACGATGACCGCCTGATCGCGGTTGTAGGCTGTCGTCCAAGTGGTCGTGCGCGCCCACTCCTGGGCCGCGCGATCGCAGGCTTGGTTTCCGCTCGTCTTGAGCAGGTCGGTCGCCGTCACGTTCCCGGAGGTGTCGATGCGAATCCCTACCGTCAGCTCACACTGGACCCCGCTGCGCTTGAGCATTGGCGGCACATGGCGCAGGATGTCGTCGGCCGTGCAACCCGAGCGGCACTTCGGCTTCACCGTGTAGGGCGTGAAGGAGAACGTCGTTTCCTCGACAGGGGCTGCCGGCATGGGGACGCCTTCCGCGATTCCGCCTTCGACGCCCTCGCCGCTGAAGTCCTCTTCCGTGACTTCCTCGCCGGGCGGCGGGATGTCTGGGGGAACGATGACCGGTGTGGCCAAGGTCTGGAAGCCCTTGGGGGTCTCGACTTCGGGAGGCGGCGGCGCCTCGGGCTCCGGTGGAGGCGGCGGCGGAGGCGGGACCTCTTCCGTCACCTCGATGATCGTCACCTCTTCTTCTTCCTCGGCGACCTCCTCGCCGACCGCCAGCGTGGCCCAGATCAGGCCGGCCGCCACCGCGCCGTGCAGGGCGATCGAGGTCACCAGAGTAGCCGCCTCCCGCTTGCCACGCTTGGGCGGCTTGCTGGCGAGGAGCCGGAACATCGATTCCGGTTCGCCCTTGGGATGGGATTCCTGGTCCATGGAGTCTCCTTAGAAGCCTGCTGGTTACCACGCCGTTCGCCGTCTTACACCGCGACGGGAGTCATACAGGTGGTATACCCGCGAACGTCGCGATCGGTTGCGTCTCAACAGCTGGCTGGCGGTGGACAGGCGGTCGTGGAGGACGAGAGAAAACCGGTGGTGGCGCGGGTGATCTCCGGGAGGAAGGCCGTTCCCGCCAGGTCCACCGTCCGGATCCGGACGCGGGCCTGACTGGCCCGCCGCGATCCGGGTGGTAACGCGCCGTCCGGGCCCGAATCCCGACGCTCCTGCTCCGTGGGGCCGAGCCGCTTCCACTCGGCCTCCCCCAGCGACGGCAGGACGGCGACCGGAGCCGTCCTGGGCGACGCGGCGCGCTCCACCACGCGCTCGGGGTCCGACGATTCGTCGGCGGGCGGGGGGGAGGCGCCCGACGTTCCGGTCAAGGCGACCAGGAGCGCGGGCAGTGCGATCCACGTAAACCGCATGACCAACGATCATAGACCACGCTCGGGCGGGCGTCAACGGTGGGGCCGCGAAAGGCCCCGCCGACGGGCACGAGGGTGAGGGCGCCTACCTCGTGGTGAAAATTTCAATCCCCCAAGATGGGACATCTCGCCCGCACCTCCACTTCTTGACTGGCTCCAGGGACAACATTGTTTCGGATGTCTAGCAGGCTCGAATCGCAGGCGAACACGAACGGCTGATCCCGCCAGTCCTGCATTGGTTGCTGGTTGTTTCGGACCACGAGTCCGTCTATTCGCAGGAATTCGAGCGCCCCGGCCGTGGGGGAGCCGAATGACCGGTCGCTGACGTTACCGACCACGCGGATGGGTCCCCGTCGGTATCCGGGCGGTGTCTCGACCACGATATTCATGGCTCGATGCAGGGTGTTGTTCTCC
>DASRVB010000259.1:0-5873 GCA_035687725.1 Gemmatimonadota bacterium | reverse complement strand
TGGGGCGGGTGGTTCGACGATCCGGCGGGGCGGAAGCGCGCCGGGGCCGCCGCACGGGCGGCGATCGAGGCCGCGCGCGGCGCGACCGAGCGGACGCTGGCCTTCTTCCGGGAGCGCGGCCTGCCCGTCTGAGCACCGGGGGACTAGACTTTCGTCATCCGCACATCCATTTCCCCCAACGCGGAGGTAACTCCATGGCATCCGGCACCGTCCACCCGATCGAGAAGCGCGGCTACGCCCGGCCCGAGGCGCTCGTCTCCACCGACTGGGTCGCCGAGCACCTGGACGATCCCGGCGTGCGGCTCGTCGAGTCGAACGAGGACGTGCTCCTCTACGACACCGGCCATATCCCGGGCGCGGTCAAGATCGACTGGCACGCCGACCTCAACGATCCGCTCGTTCGCGACTATCTGGACGGCGAGCGGTTCGCCGCCCGGATGCGGGAGAAGGGGATCTCCCGCGACACGACGGTGGTCTTCTATGGCGACAAGAACAACTGGTGGGCGACCTACGCTCTATGGGTGTTCAAGCTGTTCGGTCACGAGGACTGCCGCGTCATGGACGGCGGGCGGGCCAAGTGGGAGGCGGAGGGGCGGCCGATGACGACCGACGTCCCGAAGTACCCGGCCGGGGACTACCCGGTGCCCGAGCGCGACGACGCGCCGATCCGCGCCTTCCGCGAGGAGGTCCTCGAGCACATGGAAGAAGGCGGCCAGCTGGTCGACGTGCGGAGCCCGCAGGAGTACTCGGGCGAGCTCCTGCACATGCCCGAGTACCCGCAGGAGGGGGCGCTCCGGGGCGGCCACATCCCCGGCGCGAAGAGCGTGCCGTGGGCGCGCGCGGTCGATCCCGACAGCCACACGTTCAAGTCCGCCGACGAGTTACGCGCGATCTACTGCGAGGAGCAGGGGCTTTCGAAAGACGCGAGCACGGTCGCCTACTGCCGGATCGGCGAGCGCTCCAGCCACACCTGGTTCGCGCTCACCTACCTTCTCGGCTTCGACGACGTCCGCAATTACGACGGGTCGTGGACCGAGTGGGGCAATTCCGTGCGCGCTCCGATCGAGCGCTAGCTGCGGCGGAGGCGGGCGCGGGTAGCCGCGCCCGCCCCTACAGTGTCTAGGCGGTCGCCGCCCTGCTCGGCTTCGCCGTGAAGCCCACTCCCGCCAGGATGAGGCCGAGCACCACGTGGAGCGCGATGTCCCCGCCGCCCAGCGGGATCAGCCCGAACCCGGTCGGATCCACGAATCCGAGCACCGCGAGCAGGAGGTACAGCACTCCGGCGATCTGGGCGTAGGTCTTGGCGCTTCCGAAGCTCCGGGAGGCGACGATCCCCCAGAGGCCCAGGATCAGGTGTGCGAGGTTGTGCAGGACGTTCACCGGAAACAGGCCCAGGATCGCCGGGGCGTCCATCCCGGCCTCCATGCTTCCGCCCGTGACGAAGAACCCCCAGACGGCGACGAGGACGAACACCCAGCCGAAGATCTGAGCTACGCGCTGAACGGTCATGGACCCTCCTGGAGGACGGCGTGCCGGGGCCGGTTAGGCGGCTTCCCTCCGATAGGATTCAACCATGATGCGCGTCGCACAAGGGCCACGCGAGCGAGGTCGTCCTCAGGGCGCGCTGCCTCCCGGGTTCTCCGCCGACGATTGGGCCTGCATGAGCGCCATCGCCTCGGCCATCGTCTTGGGTCCGTCGTGGTGGTCGCAGCTCACACGAGGGTTGAACTGGGCGAACACCCCGGCGGGATTCTCCTCGTAGAGCCACATGTGGAGCTCGTAATGCGGCTCGAAGAGGTGTGCCTCGTCCGCGTACGTCGTGACCGGATTGTCGATCCGGTGGAAGTACCGGAAGCCGTGGAACTCGGGCGGGCCTTCGTTCCCGGCTTCCTTCCACGCCTGTTCCCAGACCAGGTTCTCCACCGCGCCGAGCTTGAGCGTCCCGTCCGCCGTGGTGTGGTAAACGAGGATCGACGGCCTGAGGAAGTCCGTGTGGATGCCGTTGCCGTTCACCCGCGGCTCGGCCGCGGTGATCCCGAGCAGATCGGGGCGGAAGAAATGGATCCCCATGGCGCCCACGTGGGGCGGCAGGTCCTCGTCACCGGCATGCGCGCAGAGGTTCATCGGCTCGCGGATGTAGCCGTCCGCGAGGGCGACTTCGGGATCCTGGTATTTCTCCGTGGCCGCACGGATCTCCTCGAGCACAGCCCTCGTCGCCGGATCGAGTTGGTCCAGGGCCTGCGCGTGGAGCGAGGACGCCGCCGCGAATCCGACGATCGTGGCAACGCCCATAGCGGACGCGATGCGGATGCACCTCATGTGGTCCTCCAGCTTGGGGAATCTGCGAGGGGGAAAGACAGCGACCGGCTCAGGCGGCCAGCGCCTCGCGCGCGTGCCGCTTCATGCGAGCAAGTATAGCCTGCAGGCCGCGCTCCCGGGTAGATAGTCCGACGTTCCGCATGAGTCGCGACACGAAATCGGGTGGGATCGCCAGCACATCTTCGACGGGATGGTCGTTGAGTCCGCTCATGAGGATCGAGAGGAGCGCCCGGATCGTGGGCGCGTTCCGCGGCACGTCCGCGTAGAAGCGGATTCGCCCGTCGTCGACCTCGCTGAAGAGGGCGACCGGGGTCATGCACTCGTGGACCTTGTGCTCCTCGCTCGCGGCGAGCGCGGCGAACCGTAGCGGGAGCTCGGGGAAGCGGTTCGCGTACTCGACCAGCGCCTGCATCGTCTGCTCGCGGCCGAGGCGCGAGAAGGTGTCGAGCACGCGATCGAGCTCGGGCGTCACGAGCGCCTCCCCGACCAGCGCCAGTGGATCCGGCATCGCTCGCCGGTCCGGAGGTCGGTGATCGTCTCGATCTCGGTTCCGGAGAGCGTGCGGCCGCCGGAGCCGAACCGGCCGTCGACGGTCGCGCTGTCCTCGAGACCCCGCGACGCGAACACCGTGCTGTGGCCCACTTCGAAATCCCCGCTGCGGTCCAGCCAGCCGTCGTACCGGACCGGTCCGAAGCCCTGGACCTGGACGACGAACTGGAGGATGTCGCCGTTCTGGATGACCCGCATCTCGAACGGTTCGTCGTCGGCGAATCCGCAGGTGCTGGAGATCGCGCTCGCCGTGACCCGCCAGGGCCCGCTCACCCGGTGGTCGTCGAACGGATCGGTGGGCCACTCGAGGACGTCACACGCGGACAGGAGCGACGCGAGCGTGCCGGCCGACACGAGGACCGCGGCCGCGGACGGCTGGAGTCGAACGGGCATCGGGATCCCGCGAACTCAGCGCGAGAGGTTGACGATCACCGGGCCGCGCGGGACGACAGCGTCGCGATCGAAGATGATGAGGATCGAGTCGCCGGGCTCGACGGTCGCGCACCAGTCGATTCCGCCGTGGCCCACGCCCGCGCCCATCGCCGCGCCCGCGATCGCGCCGAGAAGCGCGCCGCGCTTGCCGCCGGTCGCGCCTCCCACGCCTGCGCCGACGCCCGCCCCCAGCAGCACGTTCCGCATGCGATCGTGGTCGCCGCGGGGATGCTGGACGACGGTGCCGACCTCGCCGCTGGTCCGCGCCTCGATCGGGATCACGCGCCCGTCCGGCGTCTCGATCCGGTCGTAGACGATTTCGATCGACGGGCGGCGAAGGGGATACTCGCCGGGATCGACGCTCTCGATCCGGCCGCGTACAGAGGAGCCCTCGGGGATGACGACCTCACCGTCGACGACGACCGGCTCGTCGGTCACGGCCTCGACCGGGTCGCCGGCCTGGCTCTCGTCCGTGGTCACGCGCGTGGAGGCGGTGACGAAGATCTGCGTGCGACCGGCCGGCAGCGTGACCGCGGCCGTCTCGGGGCCCTCGGGCATCGGAGCCGGGAGCACCGCCCCGGCGCCCGTCAGGTCGGCGTCGGAGCCGCTTGGGGCGGGAGCCTCCGGCGGGTCGACGACCACGGTCTCGTGGACGACGCGCGTGCGGGACTCGGGTGCCGGATCGGGGAGGATGACGATCTCGGGCGCCGCCTCGGCGCTCGGACCGAGCGCGATCCCGTCCGCAGCGCTGGGCGGAGGGGCGGGGTCGGCTCCCCGCACGACGACGCGGCGTGGGGAATCGGACGCGGCCTCCCGGCCGTCACCACAACCGAGAGCGAATGCCGCCAGCGACAAGGCGCCGAAACGGACGAGTGGACGGATCATGGAGGACCTCCGCGAGGGGCGTTGGGCGAAGCGGGCCCGATTCTGGATACGCCGGAAGGGGTCCCGGGTTCCAGGACGGGCAACCGCGTCCGGCCGGCACCCCGCCGCCAAAACTCAGACGGCGGCCACCGCCGGCTGGCAGTCGGCGCACAGGCCCGTGAACTGGACGGTCCAATTCTCGACGTGGAAGCCGCCGCCGGCCTCCTCGGGCGCGGGGAGGGCGTCGAGCTTCTTGTCGTAGACGTCGACGATCGTCTTGCACTGGCGGCAGATCAGATGGTGATGCGGCTTCACATCGACGTCGTAGCGGGCCTCGTTGTAGAGCGGGTTGACCTTCACGACGATGCCCAGCGCCTCGAACGTCTCGAGGTTCTTGTAGATCGTATTGAAGGAGATCGTGGGATACCGCTCGCGCACGGAGTGGTAGATCACCTCGGCGGAGGGATGCACGCCGCCGTTGGCCATCATGGCCTCGAAGATCGCGAGCCGCTGGTGCGTGACCGACAGGCCCGCGCGACGGCACCGGGCGATGAACTCGTCCTGTTGTTTCTGCGCGGTTTTCATGGCTCGATCGAGTATAGAGGCTCGCTCGCGGGCCAGCAACTCAGAAACGGCGCACGACCGCGATGGAGAAATCGTGCTCGGTCGACTCGTACACGCCGTCGGGAGCGAGCGTCGTGGAGGGAAACGCGACGCCTTCTCGATCGTCGAGCACGGTGAGCCGGTAGGCGGCTTCGAGCTCGATCCCGCGCACGTCGAAGGCGGCTCCCCCGGAGAGCGCCTCGCGCTCCGCGTCGGGGAACAGAGGAGTCACGCCGGTGCGAGGCGCGGGACTCTCCTCGCGCGCGTACCCGAGCCGCAGGGCGTATCCCTCCGGGCGCCGCAGCTCGGCTCCGATGCGCCAGGCCCAGACGTCCTTCCAGTCCAGGGGGACCAGTTCGGTCGGCGCAGGCCCAAGCGGCGTGAAGTCGAGCTCCTCCATGTCTCCCCACCCGATCCGCTGCGCGTCGACCGCCAGCGTGACCGAAGGAATGGGCTCCCAGGCGGCGCCGAGAGAGAGCACGTACGGAAGCGGAACGTCGAGGCGCGCGCTCTGGTCGACGTAGGTTTCCTCGAGGATATCCCCTATCGTGCGATCGCCTCGGACGAGCGCCTTGAGCTCCTCGGGCGCGACGATCGTGAAGTCGACGATCCCTTCCAGCGACACCTCGACCGGCGCGCGGAAGGAGGCTCCCAGCGAGACCCCGGGGCGCGGCGTGCCGAAGGCGCCGGCGACCAGGCCGATCGCCGTCCCGTCGACGTCGTAGCCCTCCCGGGCCAGCGCGATCGGGCCGTCGCCGCCGAGCGCGCTCAGCTCCGGTTCGTGGGCGAGCCGGTCACGGTCGAGGCGCAGGTAGACGATGTCGGGGCCGAGCGAGACACCCCACCGCTCGCCCGCGCGCCACGCGATCGACAGACTTGCATCGACCGAGGTGAGCCTCGTTCCCGACGTCAGGAACCGCCCGGCGAACTCGTCGGGCCGCTCCCATTCCACGTCGATCCGCCAGGGCGACGTGATCGCGAGCCCGCCCGTCAGGTTCTCGGCGATCGCGTGGGTCGCGAACAGCGCGGGCGCCGCCGCCAGACCGACGTCGCGGTCGGACTCGCCCTCGCCGAAGGCGTGGAAGGACCCCCCGCGGGCCGCGAGC
>DASRVB010000258.1:0-3080 GCA_035687725.1 Gemmatimonadota bacterium | reverse complement strand
TCGCGCTCCTGCTCGCGGGCGGGGTCGACGTCCCCGTCCAGCGCTGGTGGGGCTGGTTCGGCGAGGTCCGCTTCCAGATCGCGGACGAGTCGTTGTTCCGCCTCGAAGGCGGCCTCAACTGGCAGTATTGATGAGGCGGGTGGAACCGGGCCATCTCCTACGTCGCGCGCCTCGGATCTGACCCGTTTCGGCCCGCCTCGCGCTAGGCTTTCTCGCGCTAGGGGGTGGGCTGGGGGGGTTGGAAGAGGGAGGCGCGCACTAGTTGGGCCTCGGACGAGGGCGACGACGCCTCCCGGATCTCGACATGGCGCACGCGGCTCTCCCGCACTTCGCCGCGCGCCTCCCGCTCCACGCCGTCCCGCTGGATCGTGAACGCGACCGGCGCTCCGGTGCGGGCCTGCGCGATGTATGTGTCGAGCGCGTAGCGGGTCGCGACGACCTCCTCGGGTGCGATCGGCGTCCCGTTGATCTTCAGGATCCGGTCGCCGACGCGGAGCCCCGCGGACGCGGCGGTCCCGCCGTCGTCCAGGGACGCGACGACGAACGCACGATCCGGGTCGGCCTCGAGCCGGGCGCCTAGCGTGCGCCTCCGCTCGGAGCGGTCCACGAGCCGCAGCCCGGCCCGCCCGAGTCCCGATTCCAGCGACACTGTGCCGCCGCTCAGCGCCCCCAGCGTCGCCGGATCCACCGCCAGCGCGGCGGCCGCCGCGGCCCACGTCTCCGGGCTCGCGGCGTATCCGCCCGGCGGGGGCGATCTCTGCAGGTAGTAGAGCAGCTGGTCGAGGCCTCTGATGCCCCCGGTCTCGTCGCGGATGGCGATGTCCAGGAGGAGCGACGACAGCGCGCCGCCGACCACGAGGCGCGCCATATCGCGACCGTCCCCGCCGCGGAGCACGGGCCCGACGAGATCGCCGGGCGCGATCTGGTCGCCGCCCCCGAGCTGCCGCCACAGCGTGACGAGCGCCCCCATCAGGTCGTAGAACCGCTCGCGCGCGGCCCCTCCGCTGCGCCGAACCGGGAGAAGTCGCGCGTAGTACTCCGCCGCGCCCTCGACCAGCCACAGATCCTCCACGACCGGCGCGCGCGACCAGTCGGGCCGCGCCAGCTCGCGGGGACCGAACCCCCCCGGAAGCCACGCGTGGAGATACTGGTGGAGGAGCATCGTCTGCATCCCGCTCTCCCGAACCTTTCGGCTGTCCATCTCGGGGAGGAAGATCGCCGCGCCGGCGGCATGCCCGGTGCCGCCGATCCCCGACACGTCCGGGGGCACGAAATGGATCGCGATCATGTATCGCTCGTACATGGGCTCGCCGAAGAGACCGCTTCCTAGGCCGATCGTCTCGTCGACGAGCGCGAGCAGGGAATCGGGCGCGAAGTCCGCCGGCGCACCCTGCACGGTCACCTGATGCGGGCGTCCGCGCTGGAAGAGCTTGTAGTCGAGGAACCGGTCACCGATGACGAACGGCGTGCCCGGCACGTCGCCGTAGTCCCGCGCCGAGAAGCGATTGGGACCCTCGCCCTGGAGCGGCGCCGCGGCGCGCCAGCCGCTCGGCAGATCGAACGATATCCTGACCGGGCGCGACTCGAACCCCTCCAGGTACCCGAAGAGACCCGCCCCTAGCGCGTAGCCCGAATGGAGGTCGAGCCGGGTCCGGAAGGGGAGCGGCTCCGACGGCGGGTCGGGAACGATCTGGTACCCCACGCTCAGGTACTGCTCACCCTCCGGGTAGAGACGCCATCGCGTGGCGCTGATGCGCCGCGTCGACACGGGATCCCCGCCACCGTCCTGCACGGAGAAGCTCTCCGCCTGCACCTGGCTCGAGAGGGGGCCGTACTGGCCGGGCACCCACATGGGGAGGGCGAAGTCGACGGAGTCCCGGCCGACGCGGTCGGTCGTCAGGGAGATGTCGTATCGCATCCCACCCGACACCTGCACCCGAACGAAGTAGTTGACGGGCTGGCGGCCGGTGTCGGGCGCGACGGTCTCCGGCGGACGGCGTGGCCCACAGGCCGCGCCGAGGCCCGCCAACAGGGCAACGATCAGGAATCCGGATCCTCGGAAGGTCATCTGCGCGTCCGCAAGATATCGATGCGCCTCCCCCTCGCCGTCCCGTGGATGACACGGGGCCGTCGCCTGAATGACACATGCCGGATGGCCGAAAAACACCCCCGTGAGCCCTCCGAAACGGGTACTCGACCGCCTTCCGCCTGTGGTGTATCGAAACGATACATGACCCGGACAATTTCGATAGATTTGACTACTTTGAAACCCTGAGAATGAGCTTTCAGAGGAGACCACATCTGGGGTGACCACCGCCCTTGACTTTCCGCTCCCACACGATAAACTGCAAGAGTCCGACGGCTACCGGTCCCGGTCGACTACGGAGCTGTCGGGTGAGTTAGGCCCGCGTTTCCTCCTGGCCTAATCACCGAAGGCCCCGCCCACGGCGGGGCCTTTCGGTTTCCAGACCACCGGCGCGCCGCAAGATCCTGCCCCCGAATCAGAAGCGCATTCGCCGCACATCAGAACCGTAACAGGCGCGTGAACTTGATCGCCAGCACCTCGTGCGAAGGCCCGTCGGGCTCGCCGAACTCGCTGCGCCGGGTGTCGAGCACGACGAACAGATCGCTTCCCGGCGCCCAGATCCAGTTCAGTCGCACGTTCGTCGACAGCTCGTCGCTCTCGCCGTTGTACTGCACGAGCGCGTTGATGCCCAGGCGCGTGCTGAAGGCGTAGCCGACGCGCATGAGCCCGAGATCGGTATCCAGGTCCCCCTGCGGCGACTCGATCTCGTTGCGGTCCCATCCGACCTCGAGCGCCAGGTGCGGATCCGGCGACCAGCCGATCGCCGCTCCATACCCCCGCCGGTCGCCGTCGAAGAATCCCGACTCGCCGAAGCTGACCTCCCCTCGGACCGCGCGTTTCTCCGACGTCTCCCCGCGGATCGACCATCCGGTCGTCCAGTACTCGCCGGCCGGGAACACGATCTCTTCCCGCAGCTCGAACGGCTCGATCAGCTTCTCGGAGCGCCGCTCGATGGAGAACATGACCTCGTCGCCGCTCTCGAACGCCGGCGTCA
>DASRVB010000257.1:0-2347 GCA_035687725.1 Gemmatimonadota bacterium | reverse complement strand
AATCGGCTGGCCGAGGGGGAACTTGACCGTGCCCTTGCCGCTCCGAAAGGGCTCAACCCGTTCTGTCATCGACTCGTCCAGATCGGGGATGGGATACAGGCTGATGTGCTCTTTCCAGCCCGAGAAATACACGACCGGTTTGCCGCCGACGGTCACGGTCGGGATCTGATAGCTGATCTTCTCGCCGGCATCGGGAACGGCCGTGTGGATGGTCCGACGGACCATCTCGAGCACCTCCTGGACTTCGGAAGGAAACGTGGCGATGTATTCGTCGACGGTTTGGAACGTGGTCGCCATCAGGCTGGCTCTTTTCGTCGCATGGGCGGAACCTCGCCGGGTATAGCTCACGCTGGGTCTCGTGAACCTCGATCTTCGCTCGCGCTTGAACGTAGTAGTCCTGGGCGAGGTAGGCGCCTGGACGAGTCGACACCCTCACGGAACGGTGCCGGCCGCGAGGGCCGGCACCGTTCGAGGCCGTGTCATTGCCTCGCTCTTACATCCGGCTTATGTCCGGACGGAAGCCGATCCAACCGGACGAATAGTGTTGTGTCCGGCGCTGTCCGGACACATAGGTTCTGAGGAGGCCGTAGAGACCCTTGATGGAACGCGGTGAGCGAGACGGGAGACTGCGTGATCTGTACGACAGGTACCACGCCGACCTGGACGCCTACTGCCGTCGCCGTCTCCCCGAGGCCCAGGCGACGGACATCGTCTCGGAGGTCTTCGTCACAGCCTGGAGGCGGTTGGAGGACGTTCCCGATGCCGCCCAGTTGCCGTGGCTCTACGGAGTGGCCAAACGGGTCATCGCCAATCATCGCCGCAGTCTCACGCGTCAGGCGCGGCTGGGGGAGAGACTCCGATCCCAACCCGCCGACTTCGTCCCCGACGCCGATGTCCCGGTGGTCCGCCGGGAGGAAGATCGGCTCGTGCTGGCGGCGTTGGAGAGGCTCAGCCCTGTCGATCAAGAAGTGTTGCGTCTCCGAGCGTGGGAGGAGATGTCCAGCGCCGAGATCGGGACCGTCATGGGCATCACGGCCGCAGCCGTTGACATGCGCCTCACCCGTGCTCGGCGGCGGATGGAGCGATCCCTCAGGAGCGTCGGCTTTTTCGATTCCGTGTCATCACTTCGCACCGTTACGAATGGAGATCCCTCGTGAGGCAGCAGGTGGATGTAATCGCCCTTCTGCGCCAGGCCAATCCGGTTCCGCCCGGGGCGGTCGAGGAGAATGTCGATCGAGAGCTGATCCTCCATTCGGTCATGGAAAGGGCCGAATCAATGGCTATCACAGTAGATGCTCCCTCCCGGGAGCCGACCCGACGGAATGCGTGGACGCGCGTGGCCGCCGCCGTGGCGGGACTGGCCGCCGTGATCGCGGTGGCTGTGCCTCTCATCCGTCCCGCGGGCCAGATCGTCTTCAGCGACGTGCCAGCCGATCGCCAGCAGATGGTGATCGATCTCTTCGAGGCGGTGAACGGCCGGGACGCGGCGGGCTTTGCCCGCCTGTTCGCAGATGGGGCGACCTTCCGGTCCCAGGAAGTGGAGTTCGTCGATGCCGACGCCATCGTCCCGAGCGACGATCCCGAACTGGTGGCGGCGTGGATGGCGGTCTTCGAGGCATGGGATACGGAGTTCGCCATCCAGACCTGTCGAATGGAGAGCGAGGGCCAGGTCGTCTGCGAGGGCAGGGAGTTCTGGCACGCGGTCCAGGTGGAGATGGGGTCGCAATGGGCCCTGTTCTTCGACGGTGAGCGGCTAGTGAGCGCTGGGCAGTTCAACCGTGAACTCGAGCTTCCGTCCGACGAGCGGACTCTCGCTTTGAGCTGGCTGGATCTGACGGGCGCAATGACGGCCACGGGCTCCCACCCCAACTGGAAGGCATGGATCGCCGAGAACGATCCCGACATGGCCGCCAGGCTCGAGGCGAGTACAGGAGAGCTCACGGTCGACGGCCACCGATTCGTGAGCAACCTGTTCGAGGAGATGGACCCGTCGCTGGTGCCCGAGATCGCAGACTCCGTCGAGCGCTACCTGGCCTCGCGCTGACTGCTGAACCGTGAGTGGGATTGCGGCTGTCCGCATTCCCACTCACGGATGGGCGCCCGCGGCAGGATTCGAACCTGCGACCTACCGCTTAGGAGGCGGTCGCTCTATCCCCTGAGCTACGCGGGCGGGATGGGTTGGAAACGCGGTTGAAAACTCGTTAGAGGCGCGTCAGCGGGTAAGGGTAGGCGAGGGGCGGCGGGTTCCTAGCTGCCGCAAGGGTTCGGTCGGCGTCTACGAGTACCTTCAGTCTGGGCACGTCATCCACTCGGCTCGGCGATCGACCCAGAGCGCTCAGGGAAAAGG
>DASRVB010000256.1:0-2996 GCA_035687725.1 Gemmatimonadota bacterium | reverse complement strand
GTTCTTCCACAGCGCGACGAACTTCCCGTTGTCGCTCCATTCCGACCCGTCCGGAGCCGGCCCGCTCATCGTCCACGTACCGATGGCATGCGCGTAGTCGCCCGCGGCCGTCACGGTGACGTCATCGCTCGTCAGGGTCATCGAGGCGGGCGCGCCTCCCTCCTCGATTCAGCTGGCGAACGTCTCCTGGATCGCCGCGGCGCCTTCCACCCGGGGGCTGCCGGGCGGGAGCAGGATCGCGTCGTCGGTATACTGGCTGGCGACCGTGGCGACGTCGCCTGCCACCATGGCCGCCGCGAACGCCTGATCCTTCGCCTCGATCGCCTCCGTGACGGTTGCGACGTCGATCGCGGGATCTGTCTCCGACGCCTGCTCCGTCGCCGGCTCCTGCTGGCAGGCCAGCGCGAGGCCGGCGAACAGGACGATCACACTTCGCTTCAAGGCACCCGTCATCGGGCTTTCTCCTGGATGGGGTTGAGAAACGCGGCAGTGCGTCGCATCCCCTGTCGATACCACCCCGCTGTGCGCGGGTCAAGTATGGGGATCCCGTAGTGGTCGACCACGACCGTGATCCCTTGTGCAAGGCCTGAGGGATCCGCGGCATCGGGACTCGTGACGGTGATCAGGGTCCGCCCGGCAGCGATCGCGCCGAGCACTCCCGCTTGGTCGACGGTCGCGACGGTCTCGTCGCTGGATACGAAGGCGAGATCCGGGTCGTCCACAACCGCGTCGTTCGCGTCGCGGACGACGAATAGGTCGGGTCCGGAGCCGACGAATGGACCCACGGCGACTATATACGGACTGCTCCGCACTGATCGTAGTTACCCGAGTGTTATCGAAGCGTGGGCGCCGCTACCGCAGTCGCGCAGAAACCCGTGGTGGAGGCAACCGGGATCGAACCGGTGACCTCCTGCTTGCAAAGCAGGCGCTCTCCCAGCTGAGCTATGCCCCCACCGCGGAAGGGAAAAGAAGATATTCCTCATCGCGGGAAATGTCTGCTACCACCTTTCGGCCGGGCGAGGACTCGATCTTGGTGCTGCCCTTCCGCACGGGGCAAGGAAACGGTTTCTGGCCTGCCGTACAGGTGAACCGATATTTCCAGGCGCGGGAACTCCCGAACCGACTCTTGACGAAAGCCCGCTCTGGCGAGGCCGGGCTCGATGAAGCTCGCCGGGTACCGAGTCGTGTCCGTAGTTCCGACGAGCGCGATGACGGAGCGCGGCGGGTCGCGTTCGAGAGCCTCCTGGAAAGCGACCTCGAACTGAGCCTGGGTCGCGACGGATTGGGAGCCCACGTGCAGCGATCGCGCGGCCGAAGGCTCGTAGTACCTGCCCCATACGCGCTGGGCGGAGACACGAAGACGATCGGGTACCGGTGCCTCGCGAATCGATCCGACGATCTGGCGCATCCCTTCGGATTCCATGACCGCGTCGGCTGCCGTCACGGGAAGCAACTCCTCTACCCCGGTCAGGTGCCAGTCGATGTAGGGAGGCTGAGGCCTGATCCCCCTCGTGCCCAGCACGAGCACCGGCGCGTTCTCGCGAGCGAGCAGCGATACGTGGTCGAGGACCTCGGCCACCGGGGGCCCGGGAGGCAGCCAGTCGCGCCGCGCGAGCGATCCGGCATGCAGCACTGTCACTCCCGTGAGCACACCAATGGCCGCCACCTGTCGGTAGCTTCCGCGGGATCGAAGGAACGCCCACACCTCCGCCACGCCCATCCCCACCAGAACGAACAGAGGAGGGAAGATCGGCAGGATGTGTCGTGGGATCTTCGTATGGTGGAACGTTCCGATGAGCAGCAGAACGAGCGGAAGCATTGCCAGGAAGGCGATTCCTGGCCACCGTCTTGCCTGCCATGCGGAAATCAGACCGGCCCAGAGAACGACCGCCATCCAATGGGACCCCGAGAAACCGACGATGGCGCGAGGAAAGTACAGCAGTCCCGAGAAGCCTCGTGCCTCCTCGCCGCCCCAGGAGCTGTTGACGAGCATGTTCCATGTCCACATGACCTTCGGTGGATAGGCGAACCATACCACGCTGAATACCGCAATTGGGAGCACTGCATACAGAGTCTGCTTCGTCGCCAGCCGACGGATGCGAAAATCGACCTCGATCAGCTTCGCCAGGACGATCACGACGACGAGCAGGACCCCGTAATTCGATTTCACGAGGAACGTGAGGACCGCCCCGAGACCGAGAAGGATATGCGCGCGAGGCGATGCCTCAGGATGGCTTTCCAGCCAGCAGTAGACGAGGGTTGATGCGCTCAGCGCCAGAAGGCCCGGCAGCTCCAGCATGCTCTGTGCGGCGGAGATGATCAGGCCCGGCGACGTCAGCGCGAGTGCTGCCGCGATGCTTCCGGCGAGGACGCCGTAGCGGGGAGCGACCGTGCGGCCAGTCAGGAACAACGTCGGCGCCAGCAGCACGTACGCCAGAACGCTCACAACGCGCGCGACCGCCAGGCTCTCCCCGGCCACCAGGAACACGCCTGCCAGGGCCCAGGAGTGCAGTGGAGGCCAGTATACCTGGGTGTACGTGTCGAGCAGCAGAGCGGTCCAATCGAGCTCGCGGAGGTCGTGCGCGATGAGTGCCCCTTGAAGGGCGTGCGCGAGCTCGTCCCACAGCGGCGTGTCGTCGCGGAGGACGAGGTACGAGAACACGAGCCACCCGGACACCGCGGACGCCGCGAGCACGGCCGCAAGCGCCGGCGCCGATAGCTCCGACCGGGTACTGGTCCCTTCCGGCTCGTCCTTGCTCATGGATGGGAACGCATGCTATCGGGCACGGTCGGCCCCTCCTGCTTTGCTAAGCAGGCGCTTCCACGGCAGCGCGGGCCTCGCCGTGCTTCAGGCCGACAGCGACTCCCGGGCCCGGAGCCCGAATCCCGCCTCCGGAACCTCGAGATCCGGCATGGGCGCGGCCTGGAACAGTCGGCGGCAGGGCTTGGCGATCCAGCGCGCCCACATGGCGGAGCGATTGACCCGCGCGCTGTCG
>DASRVB010000255.1:0-4625 GCA_035687725.1 Gemmatimonadota bacterium | reverse complement strand
CTCGACCAGTCGGAGCGATCTCAAGCTGGCAGGCTTCGCCGCCCGGCTGGCCGGCCACCCCGGCGTCGTCGCGCGGCTCAACAGCGGCTGGTCGCCCTCGGAGCCCGTCGTGACGCGCGGCCCGCGCTGGCGCCGCCACCGCTGGTACCACCGCCACCTCGTCCAGCTGGCGGTTACGAACTCCCGGGCGGGCAAGGCGGACCTCGTCGCTCGTGACTACCTGCCGGAGGACCGCGTGACCGTCATCTACAATGGCGTCGACGGGGAGCGGTTCGATCCCGACCGGACCGAGATCGGGCGGTTCCGCGCCGAGCTCGGGATCGGTCGCGACGCCGAGCTCGTCGTCTCGCTGGCCCGATTCGCGCCCGGCCGGGGGATGGTTGCCGTAGTGGAGGCCCTCGCCATGCTGGCGGCGAGGCGGCGGAACCTGCACGCGGTCATGATGGGCTCCTGCAGGCGTCGCCACGAGGTCTTCCGGGCTGAGCTGGAAGCCCGTGCGGCGGCGCTTCCGGGCGGCGAGCGGGTCCGGTTCCTGGGGCCGCGCGACGACGTCCCCCGGGTCCTGGCGGACACCGACGCGCTCGTGCGTGTGCTCTCCACAGAGGGACTGGCCAACGTGGCGCTGGAGGCGATGGCGATGCGCGTCCCGGTCGTCGCGGCGGACATCAGCGGGATGCCCGAAGCCATCGAGGACGGCACCACGGGGCGGCTCGTCCCACCGGAGGACGCTTCGGCGATCGCGGCCGCGGCGGAGGAAGTCCTCGATCTGCCCGAGCCGGCACGACGGGCGCTGGTCGAGCGCGCCCGGAAAAAGGTCCTGGAGCGGTTCGGCATGGACCGGATGGTCGACGACTACGAGGCCCTGTTCGATCGCGCGAGGGCGGAGCGCCGCTCCTCGTGAGAGTGCTCTTCGTCAATGCGCTCGGCTTCGTGGGAGGGGCGGAGAAGTGGATCGTCAACCTGACCGCTCGGCTGGTCCCCCGCGGCCACGCCGTCGAGGTTGCCCACGACCCCCGCTCTCCCTTGGGCGGCCTGGCCCGCGCGGCGGGCGCGCAGGCATGGGTCCCCCGAGGAGGGTTCCGCGGCTCGCTCCGTACCGGGCCCGTGCTGGCCCGGGAGATCCGCGCGCGGGGAATCGACGTCGTGGTGACGACGACGCGGACAGACCTCAAGATCGGGGGGCTGGCGGCCCGCCTGGCCGGGCACCCGGGCGTAGTGGCGAGGCTCAACAGCGGCTGGGACCCCGCCGAGCCCATCGTCACCTCGGGTCTCAAGTGGCGCCGGCGCCGGCGCTACCACCGACACTACGTCCAGCTCGCGGCCACGAACAGCCGGGCCGGGAAGGACGACGTGGTCGCTCGCGGCTACCTGCCCCCGGAGCGCGTGGTCCCGATCTACAACGGGGTCGACTTCTCCCGCTTCGATCCCGACCAGGTCGCGCCCGGCGCCTTTCGGGCGGAACTCGGGATCGCGGCCCGCGCTCCGCTCGTCGTATCGATCTCCCGCTACGTCGAGCGGAAGGGCCAGGAGTTCGAGGTCGAGGCGGCGGGGCGCCTGACCGCCGAGCGGCCGGAGCTCCACTTCGCCTTCGTCGGGCCCTGCCGCGAGCGGGAGCGACCGTACAAGGAGCGGTTGACCGCGCGCGCGGGTCTGTTCCCGGGCCGCGCCCGGATCCACTTCCTCGACGCGCGCGAGGACGTGCCCGCCGTCCTGGCGGACGCCGATCTCCTGGTCCGGGCCGCGCTGACGGAGGGCCTGCCCAACGTGGCGCTGGAGGCGATGGCGATGCGCGTGCCCGTGGTGGCGACCGGGATCTGCGGGACACCCGAAGCGGTGCTGGACGGCGTGACAGGCCGGCTCGTCCCCACCGCCGACGACCAGGCGATCGCGGCCGCCGTCGGGGAGCTCCTCGACCTGCCGCAGGACGATCGGGCCGCCATGGGACGCCGGGGACGCGAGCACGTCCTGGCCACGTTCGGGCTGGACCGGATGGTGGACGAATACGAGGCGCTGTTCGAGCGCGCCCTGGCGGAGCGGGAGGAGAGACCGGTGGCGCGCTAGCGTCGGTCGAACAGTGCTGCACCCACGGCTGAAGTACTACGCCTGCGGCGGAAGCACAACGGCCGCCCCTTTCAGGGCGGCCGCAGCCTTCGTTCGCAGGAAGGGAGGGAACCGGCCTACATCGCCGTGGTGTCGCCCTCCATCATCATGGTCGTGTCGTCACCCATGATCATCGTGTCGACGGTGTCCATCTCGGGCGCGGGGGGCGGAGTCGTCATGGCCGTGTCGGCCGGCGTCAGCTCGGTGCCCTCCTCGACGGCGCCCTCCTGCTCGCAGGCGGCCACCGCGAAGGCGGCGATAGCGATGACAGGGACCATCTTGAAAAAGCGCATCCTTCAGGCCTCCCTCTCAAGGTCCTGGTGAAAAACCGGCTCCACGCCGGCCGACCTCTCGTCGTCCGACGAACGGGTAATGTGGGCCCCCTGGTCTGGGGACGTCAAGGCGCTTCTTGCCGCGGCCTGGGCACCCTTCCGTTCAGCATGCTATATAACCTGTACACGATTGGCGGTACGGCGCTCGCCGGGCGGATCCGGGGGCGCGACTGAACCCTGACGAGGAGGGACGATGCGTCGAACGGACCCAGTGATCGCGGCTGCGCTGTCGCTCGGGCTCGCGCTCGGGGCGGCGGCCTGCGAGGAGCGTGACGGCGAGGGGGCGCTCGAGGAAACGGGCGAGGCGATCGAAGAGGCCGGCGAGGAGGCCGGGGAAGCGGTGGGCGAGGGGCTGGAGGAGGCCGGCGAAGCGATCGAGGATGCGGGTCAGGAAGTCCAGGAAGAGGTAGAGGAAGCGGTCACCGAAGACACCACCGAGATGTAGTCCGACTCCCCGGCGGGGCCTTCAGCGAAGGCCCCGCTCGGTCATCCACTCGAGCGTGATCGACATCAGCCCGTCGACGACCTCCTCGTCACTGCTCGCGATGTGGGTGCTCTCCAGCCATACGATCCGCTTCGGTTGCCGCAACGAGCCATACAGCTCGAGCACACTCGATCGGGGAATGAACTCGTCGTCCGCCGCGTTCACCATGAGCACCGGACGCGGGGCCATCTCCGCGGCGTAGCGCGTCGGCTCGAGCGGCGCCGCGACCCACGACAGCCCCCAGGCCAGCGAGCGCATGATCCACGCGGGCCCTCGGTCCGCGAACGCGTAGTAGGCCATCGTCGCGATGTCCCCGCCGCCGTGCAGCAGAGCCACGCCAGCGATGCGCTTGTCGGTCGCCGCCGCCGCGACCGAGAACGGGACCCCCAGGCTCACACCGATGACCGACACCCGCTCCGGATCGACGTCGCGCCGGGTGTACAGGTACTGGGCGGCCAGCAGCACGGCGGGCGGGGTGTCGAGGATCGCCCGGCGCATCGTGCCGAAGTACCGCACCCAATCCAGCCCGCGGGGTCGCTCGGGACCGGTGTACGGGTACTCGATGGAGAGAAGGACGAGGTTGCCGGTCCGAGCGGGGATGTCTACCGCCTTGCGCCCGGTCTTGTATCCGCCCAGGAGGATCGCCGCGGGGTAGCGCTCCCCGGAGGGCGTGCCCTCTGCCCGGACGCGCGCCCGGACCTCGAAGCCCGTGTCGCTGACGAGCGTGACTTCGGTCAGCTGCTTGCCGTCCCGCGCGGCCCCGAAGCCCGTCGAATCCCGCACGGCGACGAGCTCGCCGGCCGCGCGCGCGAAGCGCGGCCGGTAGTCGTAATTGCGATAGGCACTGAGCGCCGCCACCACCGCGGCCAGCGCGATCAGACCGGCGGCGACCCGGCGTTTCATGGTTGGCGCGGGCTTCCGGGCTCCGCTATCGTGGGCCGCCCGTCATGCCCGGACCTTTTTTCCCCTTCGGTGTGCGGGTTCACGCGCGCGAACTTGCGCGGCTCGCAGCGGTGCGACAACCCGTCCTGCTCGCCGCGTGGGGAGCGCTCGCGCTTACCGGCTGCGCGATGTTCGAGCCCGACGCGCGACCCGCGGCGCCTCCCGACACGATTGCTTCCGTCGAGGTCACCGAGGCGCCCGAGCCTCCGCATTCCCTCGTCGATCTCGACAGCCTGACCGCGTCTCTCCTGGCGCGCGCGGACACGGCCGACCTTTCCGGTCGCCCGGCGGTCGACACGGAGATCCGCGACTGGCTCGCGCGGCTCGAGTTCGGCGATCCCGAGCTCCTGCCCGAAGGCGCCGATCCGCGTGTGTACCTCCGCCCCTGGCGCGGCCGGCTGCTGGACGCGCTCGGCTGGCTGGCGTACCGCGCGCGCGACTGGCGCCAGGCCGAAGCCGCGCTCGTCTCGGCCGCGGAGCAGATCCACAACCGCGGTACGACCGAAGGGTACGCGCTCCACTTCTTTCACCTGGGAAAGCTCCACGCTGCGCGCGGGCGCTGGCGCCAGGCGGCCGACGCCTTCCTGGACGCGGAGATCCGCGGCATGGGGGCCGCCGCCACTCCCGATCTCACGACGGCGTGGACCCGTAGCCGCGGCTCGCTGCGCGGGCTGGACAGCGCCCGGGCGGCCGAGCTGGCGCGGGTCGAGGACGAGCGCCGCCAGGCCCTCGTCGCGGGATCGTTGTGGCAGGCGCTCCCGGCCTTC
>DASRVB010000254.1:0-9817 GCA_035687725.1 Gemmatimonadota bacterium | reverse complement strand
AGCGGCTCCGCCTCCAGCAGGATCTCGCCCTGGTCGATGATCGCCATCCGGCTGCAGAGCTCCTCGACGTCCTCGACGATGTGCGTCGACAGGATCACGACGCTGTCCTCGCCGATCTGGGAGAGCAGGTTCAGGAACCGGACGCGCTCTTCCGGGTCGAGCCCGGCCGTCGGCTCGTCCACGATGATGAGCCTGGGATTCCCCAGGAGGGCCACCGCAACGCCGAAGCGCTGGCGCATGCCGCCCGAGAACGTGCCCAGCTTCTCTCCTCGCACCTCCCACAGGTTCGTCTGCTGGAGGAGCGCTTCGACGACGTCGCGCCGGATGCCCGGCTCGCCGATGCCCTTCAGCACCGCGAAGTGCTCGAGCAGCCGCTGGGCCTTCGCCTTCGAGTGGAAGCCGAACGACTGGGGCAGGTAGCCGAGCGTCTTCCGCACCTCGCTCTTCTGCCGAAGCACGTCCAGGTCGCCGAGCGTGATCGTCCCCTCGTCCGGCTCCTGCAGCGTGGCGATGATCCGCATGAGGGTCGATTTGCCGGCGCCGTTCCGGCCGAGCAGCCCGAACATCCCCTTCGGGATGTCGAGCGAGACGTCGTTCAGCGCCCGGGTGCCGTTGGGGTAGGACTTGGATAAGTCACGGATGGTGAGGTGCATCGAATCAGCTCCGGTTTTTCAGGTTCGTACGAGAACGCTCTCGACGGGTTTTCAGCGAGTCGGCCGCGATGCGAGGGGCCCCCGGCTGCCGCCCGCATACCGGAACAGCAGCCAGGTCGCAGGACCGGAGAGTGCGCCCAGCAGGCCCGTCAGGAGGATCGCATCCGGCGGCGCGCCAACCGCGCGGGCAACGAGGCCCGCCACGATGCCGGCCAGGGTCCCCCAGAGGAGAGCGCGAGGCGCCGTCGATCCTTCGAGGCTCCGGCCCCGCTCCGCAATCCGTCGCAGCGCCCAGAACGCCACCCCGCCGATGGAGCCCAGGATGGCCAGCACCATGGGCCAGACGTCTTCGATCTCTCCGTGCGGATCCACGAACGCTTCGATGAACCCGCCGGCGCCGGCGCCCCAAGCCACCGCCCAGATCAGAGCCATTCCGATGGCTCCGCCACGAATCAGCACGTTCTCATACCAGTCCTTTCCATATCGGGGGGTCTCGACCTACAGCGTGAAGGGTCAGATGTATCCGAACAGCGGGGGGAAGACCGTCACGACGATGGCCGCCCAGATCCCGTATACGGGCAGGTAGCTCGTCTGCCAGCGTTCGAGCGAAGTGAACGGCGCTTGCCCGCGCAGGAAGCGTACGTAGAGGACGGCCGACCAGGCGAGGTTGACCAGCAGCACGATGTTCTCACCCAGAGCGGCCACGCGGTTCGGGGTGAACCCCATCTCCGAGATCCGCGAGGCCATCGTCCACAGCGCCAGCGCGTCGACCAGGAGCGCGCTGATCACGAGCACGACCGACAGCACGTCGAACACGTTCTTCGGCGCCCGCGGGTCGCGGGCGGAGATGGAGTAGAGCAGGAGCCCCAGGACGACCGCCAGAAGCAGGTCGAACGCGATCAGGAGCTCGCGGTTGAACTCGATCATGCGCCCGGTGAACGTCATCGTCGCCAGGTACGCGATCAGGAGGATCGTGAACAGCGGCGTGAAGAGCTTGGTCAGGACCGGCGCCATGTTCTCGATCACGCTCTGCTTCGCCTCCACCAGCCAGGAGGCGATCACGACGGCGCCCAGCGCGCAGCAGGGCAGCATCCAGCGCTCGAAGAACGGCTCGATGTCGATGCCGATCGCCTGGAAGAGGAGCGCCATGAGGCCCATGAACACGCCGCCCCCGAGCGCGATCAGCACGTAGTAGATGAAGAGCTCGCCCGAGAATCGGACGAAGTCCATGCGGACCTCGGGCTCGCCCCACCGGCCGCCCGCGTACGCGACGCCGACGACCAGCCACAGCGCGATCGGGAGGTGCATGGCGGTGAGGATCTCGGTCGAGCCCGCGGGCTCGAAGGGATAGATGTTCGCTAAGACGGCCCCCGCCACGAACCCGGCTGCAAGCCAGCGCTGGGTGGCCGACCCCGCGCGGCGCTTCCAGACGAAGAACCCCGCCAGAAGCGGGAAGACGAAGAGGCTCACGTTCCTGGCGTAGAAGCCCTCGTCGGCGTCCAGCGTGAAGCCGAAGAGCTCGGGGAGCTTGATGGCGATGGCCGCGAGCACGGCCAGGCCGAAGGCGACCACGGCCTCGCGGGTGGCCGACGTGCCCGTCTCGTCCGAATCGTCGCGGCTCACGACGAGCTGCTTCCAGAGGCGGTCCGAGTGCTCGCGCGCGAACTCGCGCGACAGCGAGTCGAGATCGCCGAGGCGCTTGACCGCGATCAGGAACGCCTCGTCTTCGGTAAGGTTCGCGCGGAGGAGCGAGGAGACCTGCTCGCGGAGATGATCCTCGAGCTCCTCGACGTCGACCGGCTGGATCGCCTGCCGCCGGCGCACGTAGCTCCGCCACTGCTCGATCTGCTCCTCGAGCTGGTTCGGAGAGTCTGGTGGATTCACGTTCGGCCTCCTCGGCTCAGCGGCAGGGGCAGAAGGCCGCGGCTGGTGTGAATGGGTGTATCAGGAGCTCGCGCGCCGCCTGAACGGGGAGCGCCAGGGCGGACCAGATCTCCCTCAGGGTGTCGTCGACGGCCTTCCACTGCTCGCGCTCCTCGGCTAGCTGGGTCCGGCCACGCTTCGTGATCCGGTAGTACTTCCGCCGCCGGCCGCTCTCGGCCTTCTCCCAGTGGGCTTCGATGAAGCCGAGCCGCTCGAGGCGGTGGAGGACCGGGTAGAGCATTCCGTCCGTCCACTCCATGCGGCCGCGGGACAGCTCCCGCACCCGCTTCAGGATCGCGTACCCGTAGCTGTCGCCCTCGGCCAGGATGGCGAGGACGAGCGGGGTCGAGGAAGCGGCGACGAGGTCCTTGTTGATGTCCATGATGCCTAGCGCCACTATACATTGAGCAGCTAGGTATGTCAATCCGACAAGGCTCCTTGCTCTGGACGAACGTCTCCCCTGATCCTATTAATGAGATCACCGATCCGTTTCGTGATCACATTAACGAGGTCATGATGACGTCGTTCGCACCGGGATTCCTCGACTCGCAATCGATCTCTCCCGCTCTCCTCGGCGCGGTCCGTCAGATCGGGGAATACCGCGGCAAGGAAGACCTCTACGCGGACCGTGCACCCCAGGTGCTGGAAACCCTCAGGGAGGTGGCGGTCATCGCCAGCACGGAATCATCCAACCGGATCGAGGGGGTCGAGGCGCCGCGTGAGCGAATCGAGGCGCTCGTCGCCCACGACGAGCCGCCACGCAATCGACCGGAGCAGGAGATCGCCGGCTACCGCGATGTCCTCCGGACGATCCACACGAGCTGGGAGGCGATGCCCTTCACCCCGAACGTCGTGCTCCAGCTTCACCGCGATCTCTACCAGTTCGTACCCGGACGCGGTGGACGCTGGAAGAGCGCCCCGAACCGGATCACGGAGATCCGCCCCGACGGAACCGAGCGCGTCCGCTTCGAGCCGGTCCCGCCACACCGAACGGAACCCGCGATGCGCGAGCTGCACGAGCAATTCGAGAACGCGTGGGAATCCCAGGCCATGGACCGGCTGCTGCTGATCGGGGCGTATGTCCTCGATTTCCTCTGCATCCATCCGTTCCTCGATGGCAACGGAAGGATGGCGCGGCTCTTGACCCTGCTTCTCCTGTACCGGGCCGGGTACGGCGTAGGGAGGTACATCAGCCTGGAGCAGATCGTCGAAGAGAACCGGGAGGGGTACTACGATTCTCTGTATGCCTCGTCACAGGGTTGGCACGAAGGGAGTCATTCGCTTCTGCCGTGGTGGGAGTACTTCCTAGGCGTCGCGGTTCTGACGGCCTATCGACGACTGGACGAGCGGGTAGGGTCGGTCACTTCGAGGCGGGGAGCGAAGCGGGAAATGGTGTTCGACACGATTCGGCGACTGCCCGAGCGGTTCCGGTACGCGGACGTGGCGCGCGCCTGTCCCGGCGTGAGTCGCCCGACGATCTTACGCGCCATGCGTGAGCTGCGGGATCGCGGGGAGATCGAGATCGTGAAGAAAGGGCGGGACGCGGAGTGGCGGAGGAAGCAGGTACCTTGAAGAGGAAACCCACATGATGCGTCGTCTACATATCGCTGCGCTCCTTTCGATCTTCTCGGCCGCGCCCGCACTCGCACAGGACCAGGAGCCGGTGCCGCGGGCGATCCCGCTGCCGGACACGCTCGGCGCGAACTTCGCCGTCGCCGACACGCTCACCGGCAGAAGCGGACCCGAAGACTACGACTTCCTCATCGGTACGTGGCGCTTCACGTTCCAGGCGCGAAACGAAGACGGCTCGTTCACAGCGCCGTTCACGGGGCATTGGGTCTTCACGAAGAAGCAGACGGGCGGCCAGGGCGTGCTGATCGAAGACCACTGGCGGCCGGACGACCCGTCGTCGACGTGGGACGCGGGCACCTGGACATACCGCGCCTACAATCCGGAACGGCAGATCTGGGAGATGCAGGGGATCAACACCCGCATCGGCGCCTTCCAGCCGGGACTGATGTGGAGCGCCGGTGACGACCGACTCCTTACCGAGTGGTACGGGCCGATGCTCGTCCGATTTCGATATTTCGCCATCGAGCCGGACAAGTTCCTGTGGCGCGCCGACGCTACGTTCGATCGCGGGGGCACCTGGATCCGGGATTACTGGACGATGGAGGTTCACCGCATCTCGCGGTAACCGGGGAATGGTGTGGATCCCTGGCCGCGCACGACGTCGACGAGCTCGCGGAGCTCCTGCGAGGCGCCGGCTTCCGCGAGGTGCGTGTCGACGCCCGGCAGGTCGATCTGTCGTTGCCGCCGCCGTCCGACTTCCTCTGGCAGTACGCCGCATCGACGCCGATGGCGGGACTCCTCGCGGACGCCGACGAGCAGGCGAAGGAGGAGCTCGATCGGGACGTGGTCGAGGCGTGGCGGGAGTACGAGGTAGAGGAGGGAATGGAGGTCCGCCAGCGCATCGTGGTCGCGACCGCGCTTCGGTAGTCCCGTACATCCGCAACGACCGATTTCCGGCAACTCAGGGACGGAGAGGTATCGGATGAGCCCGAAGAAGAACTCGAAGAAGAAGGCTAGGAAGAAGGCCGCCGGGAGCAAGGCGTCCGGCAAATCGTCGAAGGGTTTCACCGCCGAGGAACGCGCCGCGATGAAGGAGCGCGCCAGGGAGCTCAAGGCGGAGGAGCGCTGGAAGAAGGGCAAGGCGGAGGGGGAGAAGGACCTGCTCGCGAAGATCGGCGAGCTGAAGGGATCGGATCGAGCCATGGCCACCAAGCTCCACGCGATCGTCACGGCCACGGCGCCGGAGCTCGCGCCGCGGACCTGGTACGGCATGCCCGCCTACGCCAACAAGGACGGGAAGGTCGTCTGCTACTTCACGCCCGCGTCCAAGTTCAAGTCGCGATACGCGACCTTCGGTTTCAACGACGACGCCCGGCTCGACGACGGGAACATGTGGCCGACCTCCTTCGCGCTGAAGGAAATCACCGCGGCCGAGGAGAAGCGGATCACCTCGCTGGTCCAGAAAGCGATGAGCGGGACATGACCCACCACAACGCGCTGGGGCACCGCCATCTGGAGGACCACCTGGCCAGGCTTCGCGCCTGAGGAGAGCTTGCTGCGGACATGGCCAGAGTCACGGGCATCGGCGGCGTCTTCTTCAAGAGCGGTAGCGAGGCTTCGCGCCTCGCCGCCTGGTATCAGACGCACCTGGGCATTCCGCTCGAGAGCTGGGGCGGCGCCATCCTTCGATGGCCCGACGACAAGGCGGCGGACGGAGGGCTGACGGTGTGGCATGTCGCCGACCCGGGGACCGAGTGGTTCCGTCCGAGCGACGCGTCGTTCATGATCAACTACCGGGTCGACGACCTCGACGGGATGATCTCGCAGCTTCGCGCGGGCGGGGTGGAGATCGTCTCTGGACCCGAGTCGCACGAGAACGGAAAGTTCGCGTGGGTCATGGATCCGGACGGGAACAAGGTGGAGCTTTGGCAGCCCATGGCCTGGGACGAGGCGAACAAGGAGTAGGCCGTCCGTCGACGAGACGGCGACGTCACCCCGTGCGCGTCCCCGCGCTGGCCGGGGCGTTCGCATTGTAGATCGGAGCCGGGGCGTCCCGCGCCCAGGTCGCGGTCGATCTCGGCAACCGCTATGCCAACGTCGGTACGATCATGGTGTGGCGCGTGGACGACGCCGGGCGGCCCGTCGAGCTGCGCGCGTTCGTCAGCGGCACGCTGATCCGCGACCGGGTGATGCTGACCGCGGGCCACTTCACCGCTCCGGCGAAGGCGATGGGCACCCTGCCGCCGTCCATCCGGATGTTCGCGAGCTTCAGCCCGACCGATGCGAAGAATCCGGAGACGTGGATACCCGTGGTCGGACAGGCGACCCATCCTTCGATGCCCTACTGTCCGCCGCCGCCGAAATGCGATCCCACCGACGAGATCCTCGTCGCTCCGCTGCAGCCGGGAATCGCCGACGTCGGTCTGGTCTTCCTGACCCACGCTCCGAGCGGGATCCGTCCCGCTTCCCTCGCCGAGCCGGGCGCGATCGATCGATACGAGGGAGCGCGGACGACGATCGTGGGATACGGCACGACGATACCGCGAGACCGCGATGCCCCGCCCGACACGGCGATCTGGGATGGGCAGCGGCGTGTCAGGACGTCGATCCTGCGAAAGGTCGTCGACGAGACGTGGGGTCTCTGGTCCCTGCCGAGCTACGTCTGCTCGGGCGACTCCGGTGGCGGGATCTTCCTGAACGGCAGTGCGGGCGGCAGCAACGTGCTGGTCGCGAACGTCAGCGACGGCGGCCGCGACTGCCGCAGCCACAACAACAACAACCGGCTGGACACGCGCGCCATCCAGGACTGGATCGAGACTGCCGCGCGACAGGAGCCGGGCGGGGGCTGAAAGACTGCGAAGGGAAGGACCTTGGACGACCGGACATCACGCGGCCCGGCCGCGGGGCCGAGGATGTCAGCCTGCCGGCCTGATGTGGGCGAACATGCTGCCGGCATTCCAGGTCGGGAAGGCTCGTACGAGGGACGAAGGGCCGTCGAGTCGGATGCGTCCCTCGCGGGTGGCTTGCGCCCAGGTGAGCCGGCCGGCGTGCCATTGGACGAAGGCCTCGGCTTCGGCCGTTATGTAGAGGTCCTCATCGAGGCCGGGGGCCGTCTTGCAGATCTCGGTGTCTCCGAGCTCGATGAGTAGCCAGTAGCGCTCACGGCGCGGGCGGCCCGTGAAGTCGAAGCGGATGACGACGCGACGATCCGGCAGCCGGTCTCGGCGGAGCGCGTTGCACATCGACCACAAGGCCACGAAGGGGTCGAGGTTCTCGGGCGCGATCTCGAGCCAGCGCGCACCCCACTCGCCGAGCGACTGACAGACACCGAAGAGTTCGTGGCCGGCGGATGTGAGCTCGTACCGGCGCCCGCGCCCGACGGGCTTGGGCTTGGTCTCGACGACGCCGAGCCGTTCGAGCTGCTTGAGCCGCTGCGAGAGCAGGGTGCGGGAGAGGCCGGGCGCGCCCTCCAGTATTTCGCTGAAGCTCGCACAGCCCAGGTACAGGTTGCGGATGATCAGCGGTGTCCAGCGCTCGGCGAAGATCTCGGCGCCACGGGCGATGGGGCAGTACTGGCCGTACGTCCTCACTACGCCAGTATGACGCACCTTCCTTCGGTTGTGAAGTCCAGATTGTTGACTTGACGGGCCGGGCCGGCGGTGGTGCAATGGGGTCGTCAGGACAGGAGGAGCCTATGACGACACCGACGACCGCGGAACTCGGCAGAGGAAGTAAGGCGCGGGGCAAGGCGCCAACCGTTCTGGAGATCGACGGGTTCCGAGGCCAGCTGATCCGCGCCGGCCACCCCGACTACGACATCGCCCGCGCGGTGTGGAATGGTGCCATCGACCGGCGCCCGCGCCTGATCGCCCGATGCATCGGGACCGCTGACGTGGTCACGGCCGTGCGGTTCGCCCGCGAGCACGATCTGGAGATCGCCATACGGGGCGGAGGCCACAACGTGGCGGGCACCGCCGTCTGCGACGACGGGATCGTCATCGACCTTTCGGCCATGCGGGCCGTGCGGGTCGATCCCGTTGACCGCAGGGCCTGGGTGCAGGGGGGTGCGCTGTGGGGCGACGTCGATCACGAGACGCAGGCGCACGGCCTGGCCGTCACCGGCGGAATCGTGAGCCACACCGGCGTTGCCGGGCTCACCCTCGGCGGTGGCATCGGCTGGCTGATGCGCAAGCACGGCCTCACGGTCGACAACCTCCTCGCCGTCGACGTCGTGACGGCCGATGGCGAACGGCTGCGGGCGTCCGAGGGCGAGCACCCCGACCTGTTCTGGGCGTTGCGCGGCGGCGGCGGCAACTTCGGCGTGGTCACCTCGTTCGAGTTCCGCCTCCACCCCGTCGGGCCCACCGTTCTGGCGGGGCCCATCCTCTGGGACGCGAGCGACGCCGGGGATGTCCTCCGCTTCTACCGCGACTTCATCCGCGACGCTCGCGACGAGATCGGCACGGTCGTGAGGTTCGGCGCGGCGCCGCCGCTACCGGTCATCCCCGAGGATCTGCACTGGCGTCCGGTGGTGATGGTGGGGACCTGCTACGCCGGGCCGATCGAGGAAGGTGAGCGCCTGCTCGGCCCCCTCCGCGCATTCGGGACTCCCCTCCTCGACCTGATCGGGCCCGCCCCGTACGTGGGATTCCAGAGCGCGATCGACTCGACCGTCGTCCACGGTTGGAACTACTACTGGAAATCCACCCACCTCCCGGAGCTGCGCGACGACCTCATCGACGTGCTCGTCGCCCACGCGTTCTCCTGCTCGTCGCCACGGTCGTACGTAGCGATGTTCCATCTGAAGGGGGCGGTGAGCCGAGTGGCCGAGGGCGAGACGGCGTTCGGGAACCGGCAGGCGTCGCACGCGATCACCCTCGATGGTGTGTGGCGGCCCGGCGAGGACTTCGGCGAACGGGAAACTGCGTGGACGAGAGGATTCTTGGCCGCCCTCGGCCGCTTCCGCGAAGGTGTGTACGTCAACTTCCTCAGCGGCGACGAAGACCCCGGGCGAGTCCGCGAGGCGTACGGCGAGTCCGTCTACGACCGGCTGGTAGATGTGAAGGCCACGTACGACCCTGACAACGTCTTCCACCACAACCAGAACATCCGCCCGGGGAGATAGATGTGGCACTCACACCGCAGATGTGCAACCCGGGCTGCTCATTTTCACTGAGCGGCATCACTCGGCGGTGTACGTGCTTGCCTACTGACTCAGACTGAATCAGCAGTTGATTGCTACGATGCGACGCCGTTGTGCACGACAAACAGGCCGTTGGGGTCGTATCGACGTTTGACTTCGGCCAGTCGCGGGTAATTCGATCCCCAGTAGGAACGCTGCCAGTCGGCCTCGAAGTAGTCACTCTCCGAAACGTAGGAGCCTGCGTTCGGCACCACCTTCAGGAGCTCGGCCATCGCGGCGTTGATGCGCTCTGCCGCGCGGCGCCCGCGGGGGAGGTCGGGCTCGTGGCCCTGGATTCCGGCGAACGCCGGCGGACCCTCGCTGGCGACGATCGCGAGCGCGAAGGCGTCGAGGACGGCGGGGTTCATCGCGGTGTCGCGCGCGGCCGCGATCTCCTCGGGCGGCGCGCCGGCCAGTCCCTTGTTGAAGTGAAGGGACGTCGTCCAGCGGCGGCTCGCGGCGAAGAGGGCGTCGGCCAGCGCCGGCA
>DASRVB010000253.1:0-2477 GCA_035687725.1 Gemmatimonadota bacterium | reverse complement strand
GGAGACCTCGCCGAAGAACGTCAATCGCTCGGTAAGCCCGGAAGTCACGTGGCCGGCCAGCTGCCCCAGGACGAACCCCTCGTCGACGTCCCGCTCGGTCTCCACGTAGTTGACGTCGGCGAAGCCGAGTATGGTCGTCGGTGGGACCGCCGTCGCCTCGTGGCCGACGAGGCCCTGCCCGAACAGGGACGTGGCGGAAGCCAGGACGGCGATGACCTGTACGCCGGCGACGAACGGACCATGGATCCGGCCCAAAGATCCCCTCCGATACGGGTGGGAAAACGAAAGGTTAGGCCCCGGATGCTTGCAGATCAATAGCGCGCATCCCGGGGGCGAACGGGGGGATCGGGAGAACTTTGCATCCAGACCGCGATTTCGGAGGTGCGAAATGGAACGCGGGTTCCATCGCGACGGAAGCAGGGGTCCATTTTGCCGGGTTTTTTTGCGGATCTGGTCCGATCCTTTGACAGGTCTTCGGGCAAGCCCTATAACGGTGGCCCGTCGCGCAAAGAGAAGTCCCTGCGCGGTGGGGATGAATCGTGTCCCATTGCGATGGGACTCACAGGGCGGAGCCGCGCTCCGCCCGCCAAATTCTGATCAGGAAGTATCCGTGCGTCATCCCGACAGTGCACAGTCGTTTCGGCCATGCAAAAGCGGAAAGTGGAAGAGCGCTTCCACTATCGTGGAAAGCCAGTTCCACTCTCCCCGGTTTTTCGCTGGTAAACCCATACTTTTCTTGACCCTAATGGCCCGTCTCGGATACGATAAGTCCTACTTGTTCGGAAGTGATCCGATCGAGCCCCGGAAACTCCGCCAGCCGAATCCCCTGACAGGCCAGGTGGGAAACGGGACCGCGCTCCGAAGTGAGCGCGGTGTGGGAACGGTGTCGATAGCTCGGAAGGTGCGCGATGGAACGGGGTGGGGGTCGCAAACGGGCGGCTATGACGACAAAGGATCCCAAGTTGTCATGGATCTGACACCTTCTACAGCAATGCACACGTACCTTGCTCCGAGCACGCGAACATGATTTCGAACCTCTCTGAGCCGGGTCTCATGGGACCGACATGGCGGAGCCGTACCCGAAGCGATCACAGGGCATCGGCCTCCGTCGACGGACCTCAGTGGTATGCCTGCCGCACTCGAGCTCGGTCGGAGAAGAAGGTCGACCGTCTGCTCACGTCAGCAGGCGTCACTTCCTACGTGCCTCTCATCGAGCGGGTGAGAACCTGGTCCGACCGCTCGAAGCGGGTCGCGTTCCCCCTGTTTCCAGGATATGTATTCGCGCGGTCGACGCTCGACTTTCTCCCCGAGATCGTGCGAACCCCCAATCTCATCGAAATCGTGCGCGTCAACGGCGCCCCCGCGGCGATCCGTGAAGCCGAGATCGAATCCATCCGATCGCTCGTTCACGGCTCGCAGTTGATCGGGGAGGAGCCGTCGGCCCATGAGTATCTCGTCCGAGGTCAGGAAGTCCGAGTAGTACAGGGACCATTCTCGGGCATGCAGGGGATCCTCACCGAGGTGCGAGGGAAAGCGAAGATCGTCGTTCGTCTGGCCGCGATTCGCCAGGCGGTAAGCGTAGAGATGGCCAGCGGCTGCGTCCTGCCCGTGAGCGGCCAAGCGTCCGGCTCACGTCCGACAACCTGCAACACCCAGTGAAGGGGGCTCCAATCTCCCCACGTGCGGCCAGTCTACTCACTCTACCCCGGAGTGTAGCATTCCGCCGATCGATCATCGCGGTGCTGCACCTGGCTCTTGTTCCGGTCGTCTACTGGATCGCGTATCTGCTGCGGTTCGACGGATCGGTCCCGCCGGAGTACGTCGCCCGGTACTGGGGAACGCTGCCGCTTCTGCTAGTGCTGCGGGTCGCGGCCTTCGCCGTCTTCCGTCAGTTCCGGGGGTGGTGGCGCTACGTCGGTATGCACGACCTCGCGGCGCTCGTCAGCGCCTTGACGTGGAGCACGCTGCTCTTCCTCGCCACACTCTTTATCACTGGCCAGATCCACGGATTCCCCCGCACTATCGTATTCCTTGATTGGGGCGTGGGTCTCGTGGTGTTCGGCGGCATCCGCTTCGCCGTCCGCTGGCTGCGCGAAGGTCGGATGGCGCGCAACGGCACCGGTGACAGCAAACGGACGCTGATCATCGGCGCCGGTGACGCCGCCTCGCAGCTGATCCGCCAGGCCCGACTGGATCCCGTCAGCGGGATTCGCCCCGTCGGTCTCGTCGATGACAATCCCAGCAAGCGGAACATCGACCTTCACGGCGTGCCCGTCCTGGGTTCGACGCGGGACCTCGACCGGCTCGTCGTCGAGCATCGAGTCGAGCTCCTGGTCGTGGCGATCGCCGCAGCCACGCGGGACGAGATGCGCAAGATCGCCGAGCGCTGCACGGGATTGAACGTCGAGTTCAAGATCGTTCCTTCGTTGCTCGAGTTGATGGACGGCAAGGCCCGGCTGAGCCAGTTGCGCTCGGTT
>DASRVB010000252.1:0-2258 GCA_035687725.1 Gemmatimonadota bacterium | reverse complement strand
TCTCGCGGCGGCCGACCGCCGCCGTCGCCCTCCTGCTGGGCGCGGCTGCGCACGCCGTGGGATGGCCGGTGGCGCGCGGCGGAGCCGGCCGGGTACCCGCGGCGCTGGCATCGCTCCTGACTTCCCTCGGCGGCGAGATCCTGACCGGACGGAAAGTGACATCGCTCGCCGAGCTGCCCCCGGCGCGCGCCGTGCTCCTCGATGTCACCCCGTGGCAGCTCCTCCGGATCGCGGGGCCCTGGCTCGCGCCCCGATACCGCCGACGACTCGCCGCCTTCCGATACGGCCCCGGGGCCTTCAAGGTCGACTTTGCGCTGGACGAGCCGATTCCATGGCGGGCCGAGGCCTGCCGGCGAGCAGGGACGATCCACGTCGGAGGGAGCCTCCCGGAGATCGAGGCCGCCGAGAGGGCCGTCCTCGAGGGCCGCGCGGCGGAGCGGCCGTTCGTGCTCGTATCCCAGCCGACTCTGTTCGATCCCTCGCGCGCACCCGCGGGGAAGCACATCGCGTGGACCTACTGCCATGTGCCGAACGGCTGGCGGGGGGACGAGACCGCCGCGATCGAGGCACAGATCGAGGCCTTCGCGCCGGGATTCCGGGAGCGGATTCTCGCGCGCTCGGCGAAGGGCCCGCGCGAGATGGAGGCCCGGAACGCCAACTGCGTGGGGGGCGACATCGCCGGTGGCCTCATGGACCTGCGGCAGTCCTTCGCGCGGCCGCTGTCTCCCGTGGCTCCCTATGCCACCGAGCTGCGCGGCGTCTACCTCTGCTCGGCTTCGACTCCGCCGGGTCCGGGAGTCCACGGGATGTGCGGCTACCACGCTGCCCGGGCCGCGCTGCGGACCATGTCATGAAGCGAGCGAAAGGGAAGGGCGCGCCCCCGAAAGGCAGGACGGGCGATCCGGAAAACCGGACCGCCCGCGCAAAAGGTAGGAGCCTGTGTGGATGGCCGGCGAAATCCGGATCGCGCGTCCCGGTCGGGCTCGGCGGCCCGGATTCCGCGTCAAGCTCGCACCGACTATATCCCGCCGGAACATGACTGTCTGTCGGGTAGCGAACAGACCCCGGAAATGGTCGGCGTCTCCGAGCCGCGCGTGGATATCGCCACTCGCGGCGGCGCTCCTCGTGGGCGTTTCCGCCCCTGCCGAAGCACAGGGACCGCGTCTTTTCTACGAGTCGGACGGGACCGGTACTCCCGTCGTCTTCGTTCCGGACTGGGCGCACGATACCGGCACATGGTTCCGCCTCCTGCCGCTGCTGCGTGCCGACGGCCGGCGTCTCATCCGATACGACCTTCGCGCACAGGGGCGGTCCGAAGCCCCCGCCGACGGCGACTATTCGCTGGCCGCCCACCGCGCCGATCTGCTGCGGCTCCTGGACGGGCTCGAGATCGACCGCGCGCACCTGGCGGGCACCGGACTCGGCGGGACGATCGTCCTGGGATTCGCGCTCGAGCACCCGGAGCGCGTCCTTTCCGTGACCGCCGCCGAGCCGCGCGTCGAATGGGGGGACGCCGAGCGGGATTCCTGGTCCCGGCTCCTGGAAGCATGGGAGCGGATCGGGCGGCCGACGCTCGGCGAGTACACGAGCGTGCTCGTCGAGCGCTGGCTCGGCACCGAGTTTGTCGTCCGCAACGGTTGGGCGGTTCCGTGGTACGATCTCATGCTGCGGCGCCAGAATGCGGCCGAGCTGATCGCCTCGATGCGGGCATGGCTCATGGAATCGGCCCCAACCCCCGCTTCCCCCTCCGAGGTCCCGGCCCTGATCGTGGTCGGGGAGGGAGGAATGACCGCCTTCGAAGGGGAATGGATAGGAGACGCCTTCCCGCGCGCATGGCGCGAGCACATCGAGGAGAGTCGACTCGAGCCCGCGCTCGACGCGCCCGAGGAGCTGGCCGGGCGCCTCGAAGAGCTCTGGGGACGCGCCGGTCCCTGACGCGGATTTTCACGCCCCGCGGTCTTGACGATCGCGCGCGGGCGCGTATTTTCATGGCGCTTCACAATCCGGACAAATCCGGCGCTGAGGACTCGGTGGTGACAATCGCCCCGGCCGAAGCGCCTTCGTGTCTGCGTTGACACCGGTAGTCCGGGTGTGTATTTTTACGATCCCCCCGAAATGGGCACGGGATCCGCTCTTTGACAACTGAAGTGTCTGTCCTAAGTAATTGCCGAAAAACCTCTCTCGAGAGGATTTTGGTCAAGCTACTAAGGGCGCACGGTGAATGCCTTGGCTCGAGCAGGCGACGAAGGACGTGGCAA
>DASRVB010000251.1:0-3065 GCA_035687725.1 Gemmatimonadota bacterium | reverse complement strand
CTTGCGGGGGCGCGAGCCCTCGACGATCCATTCCTCGCCGAGGAGTCCCTGCTCCTCGAGCCGGCGCAGCAGCGGGTACAGTGTCCCTTGCTCGATCTCCATCCCGCGAGCCGCCAGCCGCTGCTGCAGCTCGTAGCCGTAGCTCGGCTCGTCGAGCTGGCTGAGACAGGCGAGCACGATGACGCCCCGCCGGAGCTCGAGCGTCAGTTTCTCGATCGTCTCGTCAGGCCCTGGGGCGCTATCCTGGCTCGGCTTAGCCATGCGGCGCACTATACTGTGTGACATACAGTATGTCAAGCTCCATCCTCTATGCCGGGATGGAGGCTGGCGTGCCGCCTGATTCGTGACCGGGACTTGACCCTGTACCTCTTTACAGGCTGTATTGCGCAGCTATGTCGACGGAGCAGATGACGCGGGGCGTGCTGGCGCAGCGCGCCGGGATCGGACCGGAGACGATCCGGTACTATGAGCGGATCGGCCTGCTCGACGAGCCCCGGAGGAACCGCGCCGGACATCGCGTCTACGAGCCGGGCGATCTGACCCGGCTCGTTTTCATCCGCCGGGCGCAGGAGCTCGGTTTCTCGCTCGAGGACGTCCGCGAGCTGCTATCCCTTCGCCTGAAGGAAGTCGCCGAATGCTCCCACGTGGAGCGCCGCGCGATACGCCGACTCGTCGACGTCCGGAAACGCATCGGCGATCTCGAGCGGGTCGAGCAGGGCTTGAGAGAGCTAATCGCCTCGTGTCGGCAGAATCCCTTCAAGGCGTCCTGCCCGATCTTCGAGGTTCTCGAACGGGCGGACTAGCTCAGGCCCTTCCACGCCAGAAAGCCCACGACGAGCCAGCCGAGCCCCTTCAACAGGAAGAACAGGAAGCTCACCTGCGCGAGGCGCTTGAAGACGCGCTTGCGGGACGCGCTGGAGGTCATGGGTATAGCTATCCGATCCGGTGCGTCTCGCCGAGGTCGGGTTCTTCGCCCGTGAGCCACCCCTTCACGAGCTCGAACAGAACCACTGGCTGCGGCTTGTCCATCTCGAGGAACACCGCGGCGTGCACGTCGACGCCGATGAGGACCATGCGCGGATCGTCCGGCGTTCCATGACGCGGATCGCCCTCCTCCCCGAACCACATCTTCCAGTCGGGCGCGTAAAGCTCCCGGATCTTCGCGCGATCGCGGCTGATCTTCGCGATGCCCGAGACCGAGACCCACTCGCGCGTCCGATCTTTGTAGTAGGCCAGGTTGATGTGCGGATCGGCACCGAGGTCGCGGAGCTTGGCGGTGTCCTCGCGCGAGACGAACCAGAGATCCGCGCCCGCCGCATGCTTCTGGGTCGCCATGGCGCGGGACTCCAGGTGCCCGTCGGTCCGCCGCGTCGTCATCATCGCGATCTCGATGTCCTCGATCTGCTCGTACAGCTTGTCCATGGTCGATTCCACCCCACTCCTCCCGGTTGATGATGGGGCAAGGTACGCGCCCGGCGGTCGAGGGGCAGTCGGCTCCCGAGACCGATTGCAACCCATCGGGCCCTCCCGCTGTCTCATCGAGGAGAGCGATCGCCCGAACCTCGTCGAAGGAGCCCTCCATGCGCCGCACCGCGTTCGCATTCGTCTTCGTAATCCCCCTTCTCCTGCCTCCCGCCCCCGCCGTCCTCCGGGCTCAGGAGCGCGATGACGACGCCCAGTGGCTCGGGCGCTGCGCGCGCGACGACGGGGGCGGGGAGCACGAGACGTTCTGCGAGGTGGTGGTCGAGTCCGTCGACGACCCGGCCGCGACGATCGCTTTCGACGGCGGGCGGAACGGCGGCGTCGCCTTCAAGGGCTGGGATGAAGAGCGAATGGAGGTCCACGCCCGGATCCAGGCCCACGCCAATACCGAAGCGGAAGCCCGCGAAATCGCGCGCGCGGTGCGGATCGAGCTCACACCGGCGGGTGGCCGCGCGTTCGGGCCCGAGGACGACAAGTGGACCGTCGTCTACCACGTCTACGTGCCGCGCAGGCGGAACCTCGAGGGCACGTCCAACAACGGGCCCCTGTCGGCGCGCGGCGTGACCGGCACGATCACGCTCGAGTCCCGCAACGGCCCGATCGACCTGGCGGACGTGGGCGGCGAGGTCACCGCGCGAGCCCAGAACGGGCCGATCGGCGTCGAGCTCGGCGGGACGACCTGGGAGGGCGCGGGGCTGGACGCCGAGACGCGGAACGGCCCGATCTCGGTCTCGATCCCCACGGGTTACTCCGCCGTTCTCGAAACCGGCACCGAGCACGGTCCTTTCGACACCGAGATCCCGCTCCAGGCGCGGCTCGAGCCCGGCCATGACGGCCGGCGCTTCCGCGTCCAGCTGGGCGGCGGCGGCCCGCTCGTCCGCGTCGTCACGACCAACGGCCCGGTCTCGATCGAAGCGCGGTAGCCACAGCGGCACTGGTCCGATCTCGTCCGAGGAGCTGCCATGCACCGGTTCGCGCTGGCCCTGACGCCATTGTTGTTCCTGCCATTGCCCAAAGAGGCGTGCAGCTGCGCCGATCTGTTCGACGCTCTCGTTGCCAGGGTCGAGGAGAACTATCCGGGGTACCTCCTCGAAGTCCGCGGCACGAGCCGGGAGAGCGCATATCTGCGCTTCAAGTCGGACGTGCGCCGGACGATCGAGGGAGCCGACCCGGGTCTGGAGTGCCTCGCGGCCCTTCAGGGCTACGTCGCCTGGTTCCAGGAGGGGCACCTCTTCGTCGGCGGCAGGCCTCCGGTCGAGACAGCGGCCGACTCCGCCCGGCTCCGTGACGGCGCCCCGCGCGTCGAGCGCGACGAGGCGGACGTGCTCCGCTACCTGGAATCGCAGGTCGACGCATTGGATCCCGTGGAGGGGATCTGGGCCGACGCGTCGGGACTCAGGGTCGCCATCGTGCGAGAGAACCAAGACGGCGGCGACGACCGCTTCGTGGCGTTCGTGCTGTCTTCGCAGTCGGACCACTGGAAGCCCGGCGAGGTCAAGGCCGAGCTGACGGCGCTGCCGGATGGATCGTACGACGTCGTCCTCTACGACGACGCCCACGCCCGGACCCGGCCGCACGTCTTC
>DASRVB010000250.1:0-21612 GCA_035687725.1 Gemmatimonadota bacterium | reverse complement strand
ACACGAAGGCGTCAGACTCGGGTCGTTTTACCGACTTGCTCCGGCGCCCCTCCCTGGCGACCCGCCGCACGATCCCGTGGGACCCGCTGCGGAGAGATGCTTTGAACGATAAGCCAAACGGAGGACGACATGCAGGAATTGAAAGCGGCCCGGATTGCGGGCCTTTGTCTCACCGTGCTCGGCGGATTGTCGGCGTGCTCAGGAAGCGGATCGCAGGACTTGATGGGTCCCGACACGTCAGAGATCCTTTTTGATTCCGGTTCCGGTTCTTCCGGTTCGGGCTCCTCTGGCTCCTCTGGCTCTGGCTCGGACGGCCGAATTCGAATCGAAGCGCGTTTGAACCCGATCATCGCGGTGGACGCGAGCGGTCACGCCAGGTCCGAGGATGAGAACGGAACGACCAGGGATCGCTTCGACTCCCAGGTGGAGATCGACAAGGATGACTTAGGAAGACTGGGGATCGATGCCGGTGATGGCTTCGGCGATGAGGTCGTCAGGCTGACCGTTGCGCGCAACGGAGCGGTAGTATTCGCCACCCTCATGCGCTTTTCAGAGAATCGCGTCAACGACATCACCTTCGAGCGCGATATCCGGGGCGGTCCCGCACCCGAACTCCGGGCGGGCGACGTCGTCAGGGTCAGCGTGAACGGAACGGCGACATTGCGGGGTACGTTCCGGCTGCAGTAGTGCACGTTCGCTCGTCGACCAAGTGGGGCGAGCACCGACGCACGGCACCATTGATGGCCGAGCACAAGCGCCGGCTCGACAACGTCCTTGATGGGTCGGCGCTTTGTGCTAGAATCCGGTAGGGAACGCGGCAAGCCGTTTCTGGAGACGATTCATGACGCGAGCTTCGCGCAGCAACCTCTGCCACACCGTGTACAACCGCTCCGTTCTCGCGACGATCCTGCTCGCGGTTCTGCCGTGGCTGGCGGCCTGCGCGGGCGACGCGGCCCCCACGGCGCCGGTCGCCTCGCAGAAAGAACTGGGCCCTGCCGCGATACCTCGCACCGTCTATGTGCTCCACCGGTTGGACGGATCCTCGCTGCCTCGCCGGATCTGCCCCGACCGAGCCGAACGAGTCACCAAGGCCAGGATCGCGTTGCGCTCGGACGGAGTATTCTCGCTGGTGGTCCTCTACCGGACCGGCGACTCGCCGGCGAGCGAGTACCGAGCCACCGGGACCTATGCCGTCAACCGCAACACCGTGACGTTCCAGGGAGGCAACGGAATAACGGTGACAGGCACGCTGAGGGATGGGGGCGCCAGGCTCGTAATCGAGTTCCCCTACTGTGACCCGCCGACCACGCACAGAGCGGTGTTTCTGAGGGAGTAGCAGGGCAACAATGGAGGGCCGCCGGCTCGGCGTCCCTCCCCTCCGCACGACGGCCACGCGTACATTGATTCGGCTATGACCGAAGCCGATCCTCCACTGCTCGTTCCTTGAGCGTATTCGACATCATCGGGCCCCGCATGGTGGGGCCGAGCTCCAGTCACACGGCCGGGGCGCTTCGGCTCGGGCTCCTGGCGCGCGGGGTGCTCGGATGCACCCCCGAGCGGGCGCGGGTCGGGCTGCACGGCTCGTTCGCCACCACGTACAGGGGCCACGGGACCGACCGCGCAGTCGCGGCAGGTCTCCTCGGGATGGCACCGGACGACCCTCGGATCCCGGGCAGCCTGGCGGTGGCGCGACAGGAGGGCCTGGATCTGTCGTTCGAGCCCGCGGACCTCGGACCGGACGCGCATCCGGCCTCGCTCGCGTTCGACCTGGAGGCGGCGGGCGAGAAGGCGACAATGATCGGTGCGTCGGTGGGCGGTGGCTCGGTCCAGGTCACGGAGGTGAACGGGCGCGAGGTCGAGCTGACGGGGCGGTACGACACTCTGATCGTAATGGCACGCGACATCCCCGGAACCACGGCGGCGATCACGCGGCTCCTGGCCGAAGATGGAGTCAACATCGCGTTCCTCGAGGTGAGCCGCGAGAAGCGCGGCCGGGAGGCGACGATGCTGATCCAGGCCGACCACGCGATCCCCGACGGCGTCGTCGAGGCGATCCAGGCCTTCGACTGGGTGCGGTACGTGCGTCGTTTGCGAAAGGTGACGGACTGATGTTCTCGAGCATGCGGGAGCTCGTCGAGAGGGTCGAGTCGACGGGCGTGCCGCTCTGGCAGGTCGTCCTCGAGGAGGAGATCGAGGACGCGGAGACGACGGCCGAGCGCGTCCTCGAACGGATGGCGGAGCGCCTGGCCACCATGCGGGACGCGGTCGAGCGCGGGCTCGCCTCCGACGCGCCGTCGGTCAGCGGTCTCCTGGGAGGGGGCGCGCGCCGGTTCGAGGAATGGCGGCGCGGAGAAGGCAGCCTCCTGGGGGAATTCGTAGGCAAGGTGGTTTCCCGCGCGCAGGCGACGATGGAGGTCAACGCGCGGATGGGGACGATCGTGGCGACACCCACGGCCGGCTCCTCCGGAATCCTGCCCGCGATCCTCTTTGCCGCCGAGGAGGAGCTGGATCTCTTGGAGGAGGATCTCGTGCGCGGACTCCTCGTGGCGGCGGGGGTGGGACAGGTGATCGTCGCGCGGGCCAGCGTCTCCGGCGCCGCCGGCGGATGCCAGGCGGAGACGGGGAGCGCGGCCGCGATGGCGGCGGCGGCGCTGACCGCGATGCGCGGGGGGACGCCGGAGGAGGTCTGTGAGAGCGTGGCGTTCACCTTGCAGGGGATGCTGGGGCTCATCTGCGATCCGGTCGCCGGCCTGGTCGAGGTCCCGTGCCTGACACGGAACGTGTCGGCGGCGGTCCAGGCGGCCGCGGCGAGCGAGCTGGCGCTGGCCGGGCTCCGCTTCCCGATCCCTGCCGACGAGGTGATCGACGTCATGGGACAGATCGGCGGCGAGATGGACGAGAAGTACCGCGAGACCGCGAAAGGGGGTCTCGCGACCACCGCCGCCGGCCGGCGGCTCGCGGCCTCGGTCCGCTGGGAGGGACCCGAGTTCGAGAACACCAACGCGGCGCGGGCGCGCGACCTGGCGGATGCCGGTCCAGGGTCCGCGCCGGAGCGAGGCGATCCGGATGGCTGACCGTAAGATCCTGATCCTGGCCGAGGGCCGCTTCGGCGTACTGGATTCGAAGACCGCGACGTGCGTGATCCGCTACGCGCCGGACGAGGTCGTGGGGGTGCTCGACTCGAAGACCGCGGGCGGGACGTCCGACAGGGTGCTCGGCTTCGGCCCCGCGCTCCCGATCGTCGCCACGCTCGACGAGGGGCTCGAGCTCGGGCCCGACACGTTCCTGATCGGGGTCGCCCCGCGCGGGGGACGGCTGCCGGCGGCGTGGCGGGAGATGGTGAAGTCCGCGCTCGAAGCCGGGCTCGAGGTCGTCAGCGGCCTCCACACGTTCCTCGGCGACGATCAGGAGCTGGCCGCCGTCGCCGCCCGCAGCGGCGCGCGGATCACCGACCTCCGACGGGTCCCCGACGACCTGCCGGTCGCCTCGCGCAAGGCCGCCGCGGTCGACGCGACCGTGGTCCTGACGGTGGGCACCGATTGTAACGTGGGGAAGATGACGGCCTCGGTGGAGCTCGCCGCCGCCGCGCGCCGCATGGGATTCGCCACCGCGTTCGCCCCGACCGGGCAGACGGGCCTGTTCCTCGGCGGCAAGGGCCTCGTCGTCGACCGCGTGATCGCCGACTTCATCGCCGGGGCCGCCGAGACGATCGTGCTCGACAACGCGCCCGACCAGGACTTCGTGTTCGTCGAGGGGCAGGGGTCGCTCCTCCATCCCGGCTACAGCGGCGTGACGCTGGGCCTCATCCACGGCAGCCAGCCCGACGCCATGATCCTCGTCCATCAGCCGACGCGGCTTTGCACCATGAACGACGAGATCGAGATCATGCCGCTCCCCGACTGGGTCGAGCTGCACGAGCGGATGGCGGGGTACCTGAAGCCCGCGCGCGTCGTGGGCGTGGCGATCAACGGCTACGACCTGGACGAGTCCGCGGCGCGGGATTGGGCGGAGCGGATCACCGCCGAGACCGGGCTGCCCGCCGTCGATCCAGTCAAGTTCGGCGCCGAGCCACTGATCGAGGCGATCCTCGCCGCCGACGTGTCCAAGCCGCGGCCGGCGGCCGCGCGGAGAAGAGCGAAGGGTCGGGAGAACGCCGGGGCGCGACGGTGACGATCGCCTTCGAGAAACGCCCGGTCACGCTGACGCCGACCCATCCGTTCCGGATCGCGCGCTCCGAGCACGCGGCATATCACCACTGGCTCGTGCGGGTCGAGGATGGCGGCGACGAGGGGTGGGGCGAGGCGGCCCCGTCGCGCCGCTACGGCGAGACCGCCGAGACCGTCGCCGCGGCCCTCGACGACCTCCTTCCGCTGATCGGTGAGGATCCCTACGCGACGGCCGCGATCGAGCGGCGGCTGGACGGCCACCTGTGGGAGAACGCGAGCGCCAAGACCGCGATCTCCACCGCGCTCTACGATCTCATCGGCAGGCGACACGGACTCCCCCTCTATCGCTGGCTCGGGCTCGACCTCTCGCGCGTTCCCCCCACCTCGTTCACGATCGGGATCGCCGATCCGGACGCGATGCGGCGGAAGGTCGAAGAGGCGACCACGTACCCGATCCTCAAGATCAAGATGGGGTTCGCCGGCGACGTGGAGGTGCTGGAGCGGATCCGCGCCATGACCGACAAGCCGATCCGCGTCGACGCCAACGAGGGCTGGACGCGAGCCGAGGCGCTGGCGCGCCTGCCCGCGCTCGAGGAGCTGGGGGTCGAGCTCCTCGAGCAACCCGTACCCGCCGCCGACCGTGACGGACTCGCCCTCGTCAGCGGCGCGACCGCGATCCCGGTCGTGGCCGACGAGTCGTGCCGCACCACCGCGGATCTGGCGGGCCTCCTGGGCGTCGTCGACGGGGTCAACGTCAAGCTCGCCAAGGCGGGGTCGATCGGCGAAGCCGTGCGGCTCATGACCGCGGCGCGCGCGCTCCATTTCGGCGTGTTCCTGGGCTGCATGGTGGAGTCCTCGCTGGGGATCGCGGCGGCCGCGCACCTCGCCCCGCTCGCCGACTGGGTGGACCTGGACGGGCATCTCCTCCTCTCCGACGACCCGTTCGAGGGCCTCCGGCTGGAGGATGGCCGCGTCCTTCCGGACCCGGATGCGCCGGGCCTCGGGGTTCGCCCAAAGACGTAGCACCCCCCGGCACGCCCTTTGCGCTTACCTAGGCCCGGTTTCAGGGCGCGCTCCGTTCGCGGACGCCCCAAACGATTGCACGGCAGTCTCTTCGCTCCCCCGGCCGAAGTGGACGGGGAGCGCGGGGCGGCGGCGCAGGGTTCAGATATCTGAGATTCGCTCAGAAATCTGATCCCGCGTCGGCGTGTCTCCGAACGAAGGGGTTGGCGGAATTCGGCCGCGGAGGCGGCCAAACAAGTGACCGATACGCAGCAGCGAACGAGCAGCGACAAGGAGGTGCGGAAAGGCGAACCGGCTGTTCAGCGCTCACGAAGGTTTTGTTCGAGAACCATGGTTTCCAGCACCGTAATTCGCGCAACTGACCCAGGGATGCACCCTCTCAGAGGAGCAAACCCAGCATGAGTTTCCTGAACAGATTTTGGCGGATCCCGGCGCTCGCGCTGGTCGTCGCGTTGCCGATCTTCTCGGCCTGCGCGGACGACGAAGGCGCCACGCCGATCGATCCAGGTGGCCCGAGCACGGGGACCATCTCGGGGACGGTCACGTCGTCGGTTGGGGGCACGCCCATCGTGGGCGCCCTCGTCGGCACGTCGCCGGCCACGAACACCGGTCTCACCGATGCGAACGGCAACTACTCGATCACGAACATCCCGATCACCGGCACTTCGTCCGTGTTCGCGGTGACCGCGTCGGCGAGCGGGTTCCAGTCGGCGTCGACGAGCGTCACGCTGACCGCGGATGACCCGGATGCGGATGCGGACCTCGTTCTGACGCCGACAACGGAAGAAGAGGAGACGGAAGGCAGCCTCAACGTCCTGGTCACCAACCGCCAGGGCACGCCGCAGCCCGGCGTCAACGTGGCTGTGGTCAGCGCGGCGGGCGACACCGTCCAGAGCGGCGTCACGGACGCGCAGGGCTTCTTCCTGGTGCCCACGATCCTGGCGGGCAGCTACACGGTCTCCGCTTCGCAGGAGCAGGGCGGCATCCTGTTCCGGGCGGCGGGCGGCGTAAACGTCGTCGCCGGCGAGACCGCGTTCATCCAGCTGACCCTGTCGCGTGACTTCGATCAGTCGGTGTTCCCGAACGTCGACGGTGTAGCAGCTACGCCGGTCGACATCAGGCTGATCCCGGTCGCGGGCAGCGACGGCGATCCGGACATCGACTGCAACATCATCCGCACCCAGCACATGTTCATCGTCGAGGTCCGGGATGCGACCGGTTCGACGTTCAACCGGGTGTCGGGTGTGAAGATCCAGTGGGATCTCAACATCTCCGAGAACGGCACCGTCACGATCGAGTGCCCGGACCTGGTCGACGACATCGCAGGCTGCGGCGTCCCGACCGTCCCGGGCAACACGGGGACGATCGTCGACTCCGACGATCCGGATCTCGATCCGACAACGGCCCGCTCGGGTCTCGCCCCTTCGTTCAACGTCGACTCGCGCCAAGCGGTGACGTTCACGAACGACGGCGACCAGCAGGTCTCGTTCGGCGGCTCGACGATCACCGTCGGCGCCGGGCAGTCGTGGATCATCGTCACCTCGCCGGTCGAGGGACAGACCGACCTCGTCGTGTCGTCTCCTGACATCTCGCGCACAGGCGATCCGGACGCCGACAAGGCGTTCGCGATCAAGCGCTGGGTGAACTGGGACACGGCGGTGGCAGAAGTCGAGTGGCCCGACCAGGATCCGAACGTTCCGGGCTGGCAGCCGGGTCCCACACGTGACTTCTTCGACGCCGACGACACGGTCTTTAACGAGATCTCCGACGGCGACTTGGTCACCAACATCCTGGATCGTCGCGAGACCGACACCGAGAACGATCTGGATGGCGACGGCATCAGCGATGAACCGTCGTTCCCGGACGCCTTCGGCTGCGACACCGACTTCTCGCTCCAGCCCGGCTTCCAGTGCGAGCTGGTCGGCAACCGTGCGCTGTTCCTGGCCTCGGTCGAGCGCCTGCGCGACGACTCTGCGTTCAACCTGTCGCGCGGCTTCATCCAGTTCGCCGAGCTGGACGACAACCCCGACGTCGAGTTCTTTGGTGACGACGGCGGCGACGGCTGCACCGTGGGCGTCTGCAACGTCGAGCACAATGGCCCGTCGGACGACGAGTTCCTCGTTGCCGTCGACCCGGTCGAGGATGGCCCGGGCAACGACGCCGAGAGCGCCATTGGCGAGTTCGACGCCAACAACAACGTCTTCGACGGCGGCGTGATCACGGCGAATCCGCTGTGCACCGCGCCGTGCGACGAGGACGACTTTATCGGCTGGGTGATCGCCGAGGTCCGTCTGGATCCGGAGACGTTCAACTGCGTCGACGTCGACCTGGACGGCATCTGCGATCCGGGCGCCGGTGGATCCCCGGACACGTTCAGCACGGCCTTCCAGCGTCTGCTGGCCGGGACCGCGGACAACACCAACACGTTCGAGGTGTTGTTCATCGACGAGTTCGGCGAGGTCTGCGACGAGCTGACGTTCGAGAAGCGCTGGGTGACCAGCCGTCTGACTGTGGTCAAGAGCACGCCTGATGCGGTGATCGACGATGTCGAGGGCTTCGATGTGAAGACTCACACCGTCCAGGTGGGCCAGACGTTCAGCTACACGATCACCGCCATCAACGACGGGGACGTCCAGACCGAGAACGTTCGGATCACGGATACGCTGCCTCGCTTCGGCGACCAGTTCGATTCGGATCCGCGTGCGTTCGACAGTCAGGCGTTCCGGTTCGTACGCGATCGTCCGGCCTTCGATCCCACGGCCGTCGTATACGCCGTGGACGACGACGACGACGAGGACGGCGACGCCATCGACAGGTGCATCCGCGGAGACAACAACACGACCGTCGGCAACGCGTACGTGGAGCCGACCCCGTGCTTCGATCTCGGCGTGGTCATCACCGACGTCGGGAGCGTGGATCAGGCCCGCACGGCGGCCATCTCGGCCTCCAACTCGGGCGATCAGGTCGTCTGGATCCAGTGGTTCGACGAAGAGATCCTCGGCCGCACGCAGGTCGGCGGCGGGATCCAGTCGGAGGACTCGGTCGAGGTCTTCCTGCAGGCGTTTGCCCCGCTGTACGCCGCGCGGACGCTGCCCGACACGTTCTGCAACATCGCGTCGGTCACGGACGGCCCGAACAACCTGACGAACGACGTGCTGACGCAGTCGTTCGACGCAGACACCCTGTGCCACGAGGTCCGCGAAGCGCTCCTCGACGTGCGTAAGACCGCGCAAGACGCGGTGCTGAGCGCGGGCGCGCAGGCGGTCTTCGACGTCGAGATCGCGAACCTCGGCAGCGCCACGCTGACGAACGTCGTGATCCACGACACCCTGGACGCGGGCTTCGTGGCGATTGACGCCACGGCCATCACCGTGAACACGGCGCTGTTCCCGACCGCGACGGTCGCGGTGGACCCCGAACTCGCCGATGGACGTCAGACCTTCTCGGTGACGCTGGGCGATTTGGCCCCGACAGCGGGTGTCGCGGGCGCCACGTGCCAAGGCCTGAATCCTGGCGACGGTTTCTGCCTGGCCTACACGGTCAGCGTCACGACGCCGTTCACAGCGGGCGTGTTCTGTAACCGCGTGACGGCGCGCGGCACCAACGCCGGCGGCACGCTGATCGAAACCGACATCTCGTGCGTGACGACAACCGTCACCATCGAGCTCGACCTCACGAACGAGGACGGTATCTGGGACGGCACGAGCTTCCTGACGGAGAAGGAAATCTTCCGGGTCGGGGACGGCGGGCCGGCGAGACCGGATTCTCTGGTGTATGAGGTCACGGTCACGAACCAGTCCGCGAACGTGACGGCCACGGGCGTCGTCGTGATTGATTCGGTGGCGCCGCGCAGCGGCATCATCGAGTTCCGCGGGCCGCCCATCCTCATAACGCCTGGCACGACGGTGTCCGGTGCGAGCGATACCGGGTTCACCTGGACCATCGGCGATTTGGGACCGGGTGATACCGCGGAGATCGTGTTCCGGGCCGAGGCCGTGGCTTCCGGCGATGACGTCAACAAGGCAGTCCTGAGAGCGGATCAGTTGACCGGATTCCAGGTCAACGAGGAGCCGACGACGGTCACGCCGTAACCAGGGGTCCGCGTCCCGCACGGGGCGCGGGGAAGCGGGGAGCGGCCTTGCGCCGCTCCCCGGTCTTCCCGACAATAAACCCTGTTATTTGACGTTTTCGCGGAGGGGACAACGATGAGGAAGTGGATCACGACCGGAGCGCTGGGGGTGCTGATGCTGTTCGGCGCCACCCTGGGGTACGGTCAGACGCTCCACCGCAGCTTCGAGCTGTCGGCGATGGGCGGGATCAGGGTATACGACGAAGACGTCGTATTCCTGTCGTCCGGCTGGGTCGCCGGGGGCAAGCTCGCCTGGTTCCCGCACGCCAATATCGGCGTCGAGGGCACCGTGAGCTTCTCGAGCGCGGATGTGAGTTTGGAAGAGGCTGGCGGGGACGAGACTGATTTCACGGTCGATGTCACCGAGGTCCGGGTCGACGGCGTCTACCAGATGCTGTTCCAGCTGGATCAGAAGATCGTGCCCTACTTCTCCGCCGGCGTCGGCCAGATGGTGTTCGACGCGGGTGAGGAGTCAGGCGTGACCGATGAGCCGGCTACGAACCTGACCTACGGCGGTGGGATAAAGTTCTTCTTCACGCCGAGAATCGCTCTGCGGCTCGATGCGCGGGACAACGTCGCGCTCATCGACAAGACCTTCGCGAGCGAATCCGGGATCCCCACGCCCAACACGAAGACGTTCCAGGCCAACAACCCGGAGTTCCAGGCCGGCCTGACGATCGGCTTCGGCGGCTCTGAGGAGGACTTCGGCAGAAGGGACACGGACTTCGACGGCGTTCCCGACAAGGACGACCTGTGCCCGAACACGCCGCGTGGCGTGATCGTGGACCAGACAGGCTGTCCGATCGACTCGGATAGCGACGGCGTGCCCGATGGGCTCGACGCTTGCCCCAACACGCCTGCGGGCGCGACGGTGGACGAGCGCGGCTGCCCGATGGACTCGGACAACGACGGCGTCTACGACGGGATCGATCGCTGCCCCAATACGCCGGCCGGTACTCAGGTCGACGAGACGGGCTGCCCGATCGAGGTCGAGGAAGAGGCCCTGGCGTGTCTGGACGATCAGTCCTGGTACACGAGCGACGCGACGATCAACGTCGACGGCAGGAACTGGGTGAAGTTCGGCTCGACGAAGACGGCCACCCCGGATCAGCTCACGCAGATCGGTGAGTACCAGGGCGTGCCAGCCTACGTCGGTAACAACGCGAGGCGGCCGTACAGGGAGATCTGGCTGCCGCTCTGCTCGCCGGAGAACACCTACCAGCCGTACCGGCTGGAGAGCGAGGTTCGCGGCACCACCGGGTACATCCGGGACGCGAACTAAGAGGGTAGAGAGACTCGCAACTCCGCGAACGTCGTAGTGCGGAAAGGGGCCCTCTCGGGCCCCTTTCCTTTTCGGCCGCTGAAAAGGGCCGATCTGCGGCGTTGCGCTCCGTCGGCGATCCTCCGGCGTACGAAACAGTACGCCTCGGATCGCCTCGGTCGCGCGCCTTGCATCTCGACCCTTTTGAGCGGCCTCGTTTCCGGGGGAGCGAGTGGTGGGTTGCAGACGAGTCCGCGGTGTGAGAAACTTAAGGGGCTCGAGGCGCGCTACAGAGACAGGAGGTTCGGCGAATGGGTGTTTCGGTGAGGGGATGCAGGATGGCGATCGCCGCGGTGCTGACAGCGGGTGTCATGATCGCCGCCCCGGCGAGCCTGCAGGGGCAGACGCTGTTCGCGCTCGGGGAGACCGCTTACCTGGACTTCGCCGGCACGATGCCTGGCGCCCCGTACACGGCTCCCGGGGCGGACGAGGTGTTCCTACACGTCTCGATTGACAAACGGGAACTGACCGTTCGGCGCGGATCGGAAGTTCTCCACCGTTTCCCGGTGGCCGTCGGGAAGGGGGCGTACCTCCGCCACCGCGACGCGGAGAACGGGGGATGGCTGTTCGAGACACCCGCCGGACTGTTCTCGGTGGGGCGCAAGGAAGAGGATCCCGTCTGGTACGCTCCGGATTGGCACTTCATCGAGAAGGGCCGGGCCGTCCCGCCGGCCAATAGCCCGCTGCGATATTTCCCCGGCGACATGGGCGAGTACGCCCTCTACCTGGGGGACGGCCTCGCGATCCACGGAACCCGGGACCAGACCTCCGTCGGGCGCGCCGCAAGCCACGGCTGCATGCGGCTGTCCAAGGTCGGGATCGCAACCGTGTATCCATTGGTCAAGATCGGCACAAAGGTCATTATTACTTCCTGAACCCGCCGATCACATGCCCCCGCACTCTGCAGGGGGTTTCAATGAGATATTGTCCTTCTCCCGCTGAGGAAGTCCGTCGACCCAAGCGACGATATTGTTCCTGTCATCTGCTCGAGTAGGCGTGTAGCGGAACCGGATCCTTCCGTCGCTGTCCGTCCGCCAATTGTTGTAACCGGGAAGCGGACGATATCCCATCAACGGATCGCGATTCAGATACAGGATCTGCGTAAACTTGCCGATCGCTGGTCCTTCGCCTCCCGGGGCATTGTGGTCGTTCTTGGCCTCGACCACAATCTCCAATTCCTCACCCGGGCAGACCACGCTGGGTGAAGTGAAGACACGCCCACCCGTATCGGACACGGTCGTTTGAGCATTGAGAGCTAGTTGGTCCTCGACCTCCAAGAATATCCGCTCATCATGCCCCAGATCGACTTCCAATCCCACCGGGAACGGTTGGAACCCGATACCCGGCATCGCCTCGACCCGAGTGCTCAGATTGGTCGATATAGACACCGATGCCATCCCGAAACCGTCGGTCGTCAACCCTTCCTCGGGAAGAACGATTACGGTAGACGATAGTGTGGTTCCGTCCGGCGCGATAAGCGCGGGACGGAAGGAATGTACTCGTATAGGAACGTCGGGTACGCCCGATCCCTCCGAGTCCCTAATATGAATCGTGAGGGTGAATGCATCGGAGCCGTCAGCCCAGATTGCGGGAGCAATTTGCAGCCTACTGAAGCTCGGGTTGCTACGAGTAATCTCGACGTCCGAATTCGACGCGCTCACGTCACGCAAGACCAGGATGTCTCGATCCACTCCGATATCCACCGAATCACCACGATCGTCGGTTAGCCTCAGGACTGGACTGTAGCTCTCCGCTCGGAATGGGTACGTCACCGTTACGGCTTCGTTCGGGCCGACCAATTCGAAACCGGCGCCCAAGTCCTTGTCCAGTTTCCAAGTCACGATCGTTCCATCGACATCCAGGCCGGAGGTTTCGAGGCGAACGGTCAGGGGGCCGATGCCCTTCGGCTCCAGGCCGGTCGCGAGCTCCGAGTGCAGCGATCCTGTGGGGGGGTCATTGTGGGGTGCAACAGTGATCTGTCTCGTCGAGGTCGCCGGAACGCCTGCATCGTCGACTACCCTGGCGGTCACGGCGTAGCTTCCTTCAGTGGCGTAGGTGTGAGTCGCCGTGAATGGAACAGCGATGCCCTTCGCCGGCGCCGTTCCGTCTCCGAAGTCGACCGAGATGCTATCTATCGCTCCATCCGGGTCAGTGGCCATCACATGGGCCGTAAACTCTGTATCCGCAGCCTCCCCAGTCACCGGCTCGACCGTGTACGAAGTGATTGCGGGAGGCAGGTTTCCTGCGGCCTCCACTTCCACGGTGAAGAGGACGACATCCGGTGACGACGTGATGTCGGCAGGGAGTATCAGTGCCTGGACCTCGTGGTGCTGGGCCGACGGTTGGAGCACGAAGGAAGGACCCCGTTCCGTGCGGACGTCATCGATGACATACTCGACCGACCGCCCCCCGTTCGCCCGGATCTCGAATCGGACCGGTGTGCCTGGCGGGACGACCACATTCCTGGTCGAAGGGCTTATGATCTCGTAGGGAGGCGCCCCTGCAGGTTCGGAGGAACAAGCGACCGAAAAAGCAATCACGGCGGTCATCACGCCTGTGAATGCGAGACGGACCAATCCCAGCATAGATTTCATCATGCGGCCTCAGGAATGTGTGAATGAATATGGGAACTGTTTATGGAGATGCACCGCGGCACCCGGTATCGGCACCGGTTCAGTCGCTTGAGTTACCTGCCCATGTAAGGACTACCCGCGAATGTATCGAGTGCCGCACGCAACTTCAAGCGTCGATGAGAGTTCCGGAGTCTGTCCAACCATCGAAGGGGTTTCGATATTGACACAGAGACCCCGCCGGGAAGCGCGTTGACTTGGCGTGGGGGCCGTTCCTATACTACCATCTCATCGACGCGGGCGCGATAGCCCTCCCTCACCCGCAAGGTCCGAAGATTGCATCCCGATCCCGTCTGGAAGCCCATGACTTCGGCCGGCTATGCGGCGCTCGCCGCCGCGCTCGCCACGCTGCTCGCAGGCACCGCCGCTCCGGCTCAGGACGCGCAGCCGGCGAAGCGCATCGAGCTGCCCGCATACGGGGGCGTTCCGGGATTCGATACGGCGTATCCGGCACGGGTGCTCTCGATAGAATCGGGACTGGTGCTGGAGCAGGGTCGCGGGCAAGTGGGCTTCGGCGACACGCGCTACGCGCCGTTCGACCGGATCGAGATCCTGACCAACACGATCGGGGACGTCCTCGGGCTGGCGAACGCGGGACTGAAGGTCCTCGCCGTCCGACCCCGCAGCGGGGTCCCGTCGGTGAGCGTCGGTGCGCGCTATTACGAGTCGTACGGGGGCCTGATCGATACAGGGGTCAAACACCTCGCAGAGTCCTTCGCGGACGTGACCGACTCGGAGACCGACGTCCGGGGCCTGGTGGGTCACATCACGGCGACCTGGACGGCCGGGGCGGCGCGCACCCACTACCACGCGAGCGTCCAGGGACATCACGCCTTCGAGACCGAGTTCGGCGTCACCGACACAGTCAACGGCGGCGGCGGCAGCGTGCGCTTCCTGAACGGGGACGATGTCAGCACGATGTGGGGGGTCGATCATCGCATGATCGACACCCGGCTGATCGCGCTGATCGAGGCGGGCTACTCGTGGTCGCTCGATCGCGGGCGGCTGGCGCTCGGGGTCGACACCGGGTCCCGCAATCTCCGCGTCCTCCTGGGCGTCATGTACCCGGGCGTCAAGACGGATCTCGCGACCGAGCCGACCGATCTCGTCGTCACCCCGGCCTTCAGCGTCCATTGGCGTTTTTGAGCAGGCGACGACGTCCGAAAAGGACTGGCTCCGGGTGGCTTGCGCTCGGCCTCGCGGCCGCGGTCCTCGCCGGGGGTTGTCGCGAGGTCGTCTACGACATACTGACCGACGAGCGCACCGTGCGGGTCCCCGCGTCCAACAAGAGCGACATCACGATGGACACGGGCCGGATCGTGCTCCCCTCGAGACTCGGGACCGACAAGACCGTGGACAGCGCGACGCTCCAGCTCACGGCCACGAACTTCAACCCCGACAACAGCGTCATGGTGGACATCGCGGTGGCCTCCTCCCGGAACCCGAACGTGTTCGGCGAGATCACCAGCGGCCTGCGCCTAGCTGCGGGAGAGACGCGGTCGATCGAGGTCGTGCAGACCGGAACGCAGGACCCTCTCGTCCTGGCAACCCAGAGCGAGTCGGTGAACATCCGCTTCGAATCGACGTCGCCCGAGCCGGGGATCGGCGAGATCGAGTTCCGCTTCACGATCCGTGTCGTAGCCCACAAGGAGACTCCCGGCACCGGTGCCGGGACGCTCATCTTCTACTGAGCGACAGTATCTCGATCGCGCGATGACGCTGCTCCGCGTCGCGCTGCCCCTTCCGCTCGAACGACTGTTCACCTATCGCCTCGCGGACGACGTCCCCGTGCCCGCCCGCGGCGCCCGCGTGATCGTGGGGTTCGGCCGCCGGCGGTTGGTGGGCTTCGCGATCGACACCGTCGAAGAGGCCCCCGAGGGCGTCCGGCTGCGCCGCGTCGAGCAGGTCGTGGACTCCGAGCCCGTGCTCTCGCAGACCGAGTGGGCGCTGGCAGAGTGGATGGCTCGTTACTACGTGGCGCCGCTCGGACTGGTCCTCAGGTTGTTCTATCCGGCCGGCTCGACGGGGGAAGCGGAAGACGGGCGGGCAGGTGGTGGCGCGCCGCGGCGACTCCACGTGCTTCCGGCGGCCGACCCGGGGGAGGCGGAGCGCGAGGGCGTCCTCGAAGCGTTGGCGAAGGCGCCCCAGCAGCGCCGTGCCTGGTTGGCGGCGCTCGAGCTCGAGGCGCCGATCGAGCGGAGCGCCTTCTGCGAGGCGCTGGGAGTCACGGAGGGGGTCGTCGCAGCGCTCGCCGCGCGGGGGCTCCTGCGAGTCGAGGAGCGCGAGGTGATCCTGGACCCGTACGCGGGGGGGGGAGCGCTCCCCGACGTCGCGGCCGAAGGCGAGCCGTCCCCCGAGCAGCGGTCGGCGATCGAGGCGATCCGGGCGGCGCTCGCGGGGTCGGGCCGCTCCGAGCCGGTTCTCCTCCAGGGCGTCACGGGAAGCGGGAAGACGCGCGTCTACGTGGAGGCGGTCGCGGAGGTCGTCGAGCGTGGCGGGCGGGCGATCGTCCTCGTCCCCGAGATCGGCCTCGCCGCTCCGACCGTGGCCCGGTTCCGGTCGCGCTTCGGAGACCGCGTCGCGGTGCTCCACAGCGGTCTCTCACGGGGCGAGCGCGCCTCGGCGTGGAGTCGGATCCGATCGGGGGATGCTCAGATCGCGATCGGCGCGCGCTCAGCCCTGTTCGCGCCCGTCGGGCGGGCCGACCTCGTCGTCGTGGACGAGGAGCACGAGACCGCCTACAAGCAGGACGAGACCCCGCGCTACCTGGCGCGGGACGTCGCCGTGTACCGGGCTGCCCTCGAAGGCGGCGTGGTCATCCTGGGCTCCGCCACGCCGTCGCTCGAAAGCCGTTCGCGCGCCGACGAGGGGAAGTATCGCCGCCTCACGCTGCCCGACCGGATCGCCGGCCGCCCGATGCCTGTCGTCGAGATCGTGGACCTGTCACGCCAGGGTGCGCTCGTCGGGCCTGGCCTATCCGATGTTCTCGTCGAGGCCCTGGAGGCGACGCTGGCCGCGGGTGACCAGGCGCTCCTGTTCCTCAACCGCCGGGGGTTCGCCGCGTTCGTCCAGTGCACGGACTGCGGTTGGGTCGGCACGTGCCCCAACTGCCGGATCTCGCTCACGTACCATCGCGGAGCTCCGCGCCTTCAGTGCCACTACTGCGACCACCGCGAACCTGTACCCGATGTTTGCCCGATGTGCTCGGGCCGGCGGCTGGACACGCGCGGGCTCGGCACGCAGCAGGTCGAGGCCGCGGTCGCGGCACGATTCCCCGGGGCCCGCATCGAGCGCATGGACCTCGACACGACCGGCGCCAAGTGGTCGCACGCCAGGCTCTACCGCGCGATGCAGGGCCGACAGATCGACGTCCTGGTCGGCACACAGATGATCGCCAAGGGGTTCGACCTGCCGGGCGTCGCGCTGGTCGGGGTCGTGTCGGCGGACACGGCGCTTCACTTCCCCGACTTCCGCTCCAGCGAGCGGACGTTCCAGCTCCTTGTCCAGGTCGCGGGCCGGGCGGGTCGGGGGGATGCGCCGGGCCGGGTCCTCTTCCAGACCTGGCTTCCCGAGCACTTCGTGCTGACGGCCGCCGCGGCCCACGACTACGAGGCCTTCTATCGACGCGAGCGCGGGGACCGTGAGGCGCTCGGATATCCGCCGGCCACGCGGCTCGCCAACGTCGTCGTCAGCGGGCCGGAGGCGGAGCCGGTAGCGGAAGCCATCGAGCGCGTGGCGGAGAACGCGCGCGGGCACGAGGGCCTGACGGTCGTGGGTCCCGCCCCCGCGCCGCTCGAGCGGCTGCGAGGCCGCTGGCGGCACCACGTGCTGCTCAAGGCCGGAAGCCCTCAGGCACTCGACCGGATCCTCCGGGAGCTCGCGCGGCGTGAGGTGGAGCTGGTCGGGGGATCGAACCGGCTCGAGATCGATCGCGACCCGCTGAGCCTCCTGTGAGGATCGAGGGCGGGCTCGCCGCGCGATGCCGCCACGCCTTCCATGCGGCGGCTTCACCCCGCCGGTAGATTCCACCCCCCATGAAGGCCGAGAAGATCCGCAACTTCGCGATCATCGCGCACATCGACCACGGCAAGTCGACGCTGGCCGATCGGCTGCTCGAGCGCACCGGCACGCTCGCCCTCCGCGAGATGCGGGCGCAGGTCCTGGACGCCATGGACCTCGAGCGCGAGCGCGGGATCACGATCAAGATGCACGCCATCACGATGGCGTACCGCGCGGCCGACGGGATTGAATACGAGCTGAATCTGATCGACACCCCGGGGCACGTGGACTTCTCCTACGAGGTGTCGCGCAGCATGGCGGCCGCCGAAGGCGTCCTGCTCGTCGTCGACGCCGCGCAAGGCATCGAAGCGCAGACCCTCTCCAACCTCTTCCTGGCGCTCGAGAACGACCTCGAGATCGTGCCCGTCATAAACAAGATCGACCTGCCGAACGCGCGCCCCGAGATGGTCACCGAGGAGCTCGTCAACCTGCTGGGGGTGGACGAGTCGGAGATCATCCACGTCTCGGCCAAGCTGGGGACGAACGTCGAGGCGGTGCTGGAGGCGATCGTCGACCGGATCCCGCCGCCGGAAGGCGAGCCGGACGCGCCGCTGAGAGCGCTCATCTTCGACTCCCAGTTCGACAAGTACCGCGGGGCGGTGCCGTACGTGCGAGTAGTGGACGGGCGCATCGCGCCGGGCATGCAGATCGCGTTCTTCTCGAACGACGCGACCTACGAGGTGACGGAGGTGGGGAGGCTCCGGCTCGGCATGCATCCCGGCCCCGAGCTCAAGAGCGGCGAGGTGGGGTACGTCGTGGCCAGCATCAAGCGCGTCTCGGACACCAAAGTCGGAGACACGATCACCGAGGCTCGGAACCGCGCGGCCGAGCCGCTGCCCGGCTACCGCGAGGTGCATCCGATGGTGTTCGCGGGCCTCTACCCGACCGATGCCGACCAGTACGCGGACCTGCGCGACGCGCTCGAGAAGCTCAAGCTCAACGACAGCTCGCTCCAGTACGAGCCCGAGACCTCGAGCGCGCTGGGCTTCGGCTTCCGCTGCGGATTCCTGGGGATGCTCCACCGCGAGATCGTTCAGGAACGGCTCGAGCGCGAGTTCGACCTGGACTTGATCACGACCGTGCCCAACGTCGAGTACCACGTCTATCCCGAGCACGGCGAGAAGCTGCTGATCGAGAACCCCAGCAAGATGCCGAGCGCTGGAGAGATCGAGCGCGTCGAGGAGCCGTTCGTCCGCGGCCGCTTCATCCTTCCCGCGACGTACATCGGAGGCGTGCTCAAGCTCTGCGAGGAGCGGCGCGGGAAGCACGTCAAGATGGAGTACATCGACGCCGAGCGGGTGGAGATCGAGTACGACCTCCCGCTGGCCGAGATCATCACCGACTTCTTCGACCGGCTGAAGTCGGCCACGCGCGGCTACGCCTCGTTCGACTACGAGTTCCGCGAGTACCGGGCGAGCGACCTCGTCAAGCTGGACATCCTCGTCAACGGCGACCCGCTCGACGCCCTCTCGGTCATCCTCCACCGGGACCGCGCCTACGACTGGGGCCGGTCGCTGTCCGAGAAGCTGAAGGAATTGATCCCGCGGCAGATGTTCGAGGTCGTGATCCAGGCGGCGATCGGCACGCGGGTGATCAGCCGGGAGGTCGTGCGGCCGCTCCGGAAGAACGTCACCGCGAAGTGCTACGGCGGCGACATCACACGCAAGCGCAAGCTGCTCGAGCGTCAGAAGGAGGGGAAGCGCCGGATGAAGCAGGTGGGCACCGTAGAAATCCCCCAGGAAGCGTTCCTGGCCGCGCTACAGATCGAGTCGTAGATCTTGACGAAGCCCTTCCGACGGGCCGCCAGAAGCGCGGGCCGGCTCAGCCCATACCGGGATCGACGATGAGTCCCACCGTCTCGATCCGCTCGTCCGACACTTCGCGGATGGTGAACGTGATCGGCGGAGAAGCAAACCGGTCGCCCACGGCGGGCGGGTCTCCGAGTTGCGCCCGCAGGAACTCCTCGAGTGTCTGGTTGGCGGGCGCGTCGATGTGGATGCCGTAGAATTCTTCGATCTCGCCGATGCGGGTCGTCCCGCGCAGCGGGAACTCGAGCGATGCGTCGGGGAGCCAGGCCTCTTCCTGGGCCGGTCCGAACACGTGCTCGACGAGCGCGCGGACGGCGGGACGCAGGAGCACGAACACGTCGTCTCCGGGGAAGATCTTCGTCGAGCCGCGCGGCGGAATCACCTGCTTGTCCCGAACGATCATGGCGATCACGACGCCGTCGGGCAGCGCCAGGTCCCGGACCCGCATCCCGGTCGCATGGGAGCTCTCCAGGATCGGATACTCCACGATGTCGCCGTCGACGTCCTGGAGGGAGGAGATCTCGAGCGTGACCCCGGAGTGGGGGACGCCGCCTTCCTGCAGGCCCAGCACGCGCGCCGCGTAGGGGAGCGTCCAGCCCTGTGTGACCGCCGAGACGAGGACGGCGAAGAACACCACGTCGAAGAGACCCGCGGCCCCTTCCAGGCCCCGAAGGAGGGGATAGGTGGCGAGAATGATCGGAACCGAGCCCTTCAGGCCCCCCCATGCCACGAACGCCACCTCGCGCGGCGAGAACCGGAAGGGGAACAGGCATGCGGCGACCGCCACGGGCCGGGCGAGGAACACGAGCACGCCCGCGACCAGCAGCGCGGGCTGGCCGGCCGCGATGAGGCGGGTCGGAAGGCTGAGGAGACCCAGCAGCGTGAACATCAGGATCTGGGACAGCCAGGCGAGCCCGTCGTGGAACATGAACACGGCCTGACGGAACGGGAGGCGGCGCGATCCCAGCACGATGCCCGCCACGTACACCGACAGGAACCCGCTCCCGCCTGCCACTGCGGCCGCCCCGAACGCTAGCAGGCCAGCGGCGCTGGTCAGCACGGGGTACAGGCCCGCGGAGTCGAGCCCGATCCGGTTGATCACGACCGCGGTACCGCGCGCCACCAGCCACCCGATCACCCCGCCGAGAACGGCCTGGCGCAGGAAGAACGTGACGATGTCCGGGCCTGGCTCGAGGACGCCCGCCAGGATCTGAATGCAGACGATCGTGAGGAAGATCGCCATCGGATCGTTCGATCCGCTCTCCACCTCGAGCAGGGCTGCAAGCCGTTCCTTGACCCGCATCCCCTTGGCGCGGAAGACGGCGAAGACCGCGGCCGCGTCGGTGGAGGACACGATGCTCGCCAGCAGGAAGGCGACGATCCACGAAAGGTCCAGAATCGCCATGGCGGCCAAGGCGACGATCGCCGCGGTGAGGAAGACCCCGGCCGATGCCAGCGTCAGGGCGGGAGCCATGACGGCCCGGAACTGGCGGATATCGGTCCGCAAGCCGCCGTCGAACAGGATGAGGGCCAACGCGAGCGTGCCGACCCCGTGGGCCAGCGCATAGTTCTCGAACACGATTCCGCCCAGCCCCTCTTCGCCCGCCAGCATGCCGACGACGAGGAACAGGACGAGGACCGGCAGCCCCATGCGGGCGGACAGCTTGCTCGACGCGATGCCGAGGATGAGGAGCACCGCGGCGAGGAGGATCAGCCGGTCGACTGCGAACATGGCGAATGAACCTATACCGACGCGGCGATAGATTCCTCCGATGCGACCCGACGGGATCGTCCAGCCCCCGCCCGGAATCCAGCCACCCGACCCTCGCGCCGACGGCACGGTCGTGATCCGGGCGCCGAACTGGATCGGCGACGCGGTGCTGGCGATCCCCGCCGTGGCTGCGCTGGCCGAGCGCTTCGCGGACCAAACCGTGCTGGTTCTCGCGCGTGGTACGGTGGCTCCGCTGTTCGTGGGGCTTCCCCGGATCGACTCCGTGCTGCGCGTGGCTGGTGGCGGCGCCGATCGGCTGGCGAGCGTCCGCCGCGCGCTCGAGGGCGAGGGGCCGGAGCTGGGAATCGTATTCCCGCACTCGTTCGGCACCGCGGTGGAGCTCGCGGCGGCCGGCACGCGGATGCTCTGGGGATACGGCGGGCCGCTCCGGAAGCTCGTCCTCGACGTCGCCCTGCCGCCGCGCTGGCTCGCCGGACGCCATCGATGGGAGTCCTACGCGCTGCTGGCGGCGGCGGTCACCGGCCGGCCGGTGGTGGAGCGGTATCCCCTGTCGCGCGGGCCGGGAGACGTAGCGGCGGCCGACGCGCTGTTCGCGGAGGCGGGTCTTCGATACGGCATCGGCGAGCGTCCTCTGGTGGGGATGGTGCCGGGGGCGCACGCCGACTCGCGGCGCTGGCCGGCGGCCCGATTCGCCGAGCTCGCTTCTCGCCTTGGCGGCCGAGGGGCGCGGGTCGTCCTGTTCGG
>DASRVB010000249.1:0-10965 GCA_035687725.1 Gemmatimonadota bacterium | reverse complement strand
GGCTACAACTTCGACGTCGTGGCGGGGGTCGAGTACGCGATCGACGTCTCGAAGCCGCTCGGCGAGCGGATCGTAGACCTGACGTTCCGCGGAGAGCCGGTGGCGGACGACCGGGCGTTCACACTGGCGATCAACAACTATCGGCAGGCGGGTGGTGGCGGCTACAGCATGATTGCCGACGCCCCTGTCGTGTCCGAGAGCGCGGGCGAGGTCCGGCAGCTCCTGATCGACTGGATCGCCGAACGCGACACGATCCGCCGGGGCGACGTGTTCGAGCGATCGTGGCGAATCGTGCCCGAGGCGGCGGTCGCAGGATATGCGAGTGCGGACAGCGCGAGGCTCGCCGAGCTCCTCGAGCGCGAGGCGGCGCGGATCCAGGGCGAGGCGCGAGCGCAGAACGTCGGCCGGGAGGCTCCCGCGCAAGGCGTCGCGGGAAGCGGCCGCGGGGGTCCGCCCGGACTGGGCTCGCTACCGCCGCTGCTTCCCGCCGGCAGCGATTCCGTGCGGATTGCCTTCATCGGGACCAACGACTTCCACGGCGCGCTCGAGCCGACCACGCCGGTATGGGCGGATGGCGATACGATCGGCGGGGCGGCCACGCTCGCGGCCTACGTGCTTCCGATCGAGGACCGCTACCCCGGCGCGACGATCCATCTCGACGGCGGCGACGAGATGCAGGGCACGGTGGTCTCCAATCTGACGGGCGGTCGCGCCAGCATCGACGTCATGAACGCCCTGGGCGTCGACGCCGCGGCGATCGGCAACCACGAGTTCGACTGGGGCATCGACTCGCTCGAAGCCCGGATGGCCCAGGCGGAGTATCCCTTCCTGTCGGCGAACATCTTCGTAAAGGAGACCGGCCAGCGGCCGGAGTGGGCGATGCCGTACGCATGGCTCGAGCGCGCCGGGCTGAGGATCGCAGTCATCGGGGCGACGACGACGTCTACCCCCTATACCACGATGCCGACGAACGTCGAGCCGTACGAGTTCCGGGACATCGCCCAGACGGTGAACGCGCTGGTCCCCCAACTCGAGGCCGATGGCGCTGATCTGATCGTCCTGGTGGTGCATGCCGGCGGGATCGAGGAAGGCCACGGCGGAGTGCGCGGCGAGATCGCGGACGCCGCCCGCAGAATCACCGAGCCGCTCGATCTCATCGTTTCCGGCCACTCGCACACGCGCCTCCAGACCGTCGTCAACGGCATCCCGATCGTCCAGGCCGCATCGAGCGGCGCCGCCGTGGCCGTCGCCGTCCTGACCTACGACCGCGCCGCGCGGGAGCGCGTCGACCACCACCTCCAGCTCTGGACTACCCGCATGGCCGACGTGGTTCCCGATTCCGCGATGGAGTCCCGAGTCGAGCGCTGGCGCGCGCTGACCGCCGAGCTCGCCGATCGCCCGATCACCGAGCTGGCGCAAACCCTCATCCGCGACCGCCGGGGCGAGAGCGCGCTCGGCGACCTGATCGCCGACGCGCAGCGTGCGGCCACGGGAACCGAGATGGCGATGACCAACGCCGGTGGGATCCGCGCCGATCTGCAGGCCGGCCCTCTGAGCTTCCGCGAGGTCTTCGCGGTTCAGCCCTTCCAGAACACGCTCGTCCGGATGACGCTGACGGGCGAGCAGGTGCTTCGAGTGCTCGAGGCCGCGGTGACCGGATCGGTAGGCCAGGTGTCGGGGGTGCGCTTCTCGTTCGACCCCACGCGGCCCGTCGGGGATCGCGTGCGCGACGCCTGGCTCGAGGACACCGGCGAACAGATCGTCGAGGGCGGCCGTGCGGTGAGCCCGGCCCGGATCCATACGATGACGGTGAACACGTTCATGGCCTCGGGTGGAGACGACTACGCGGCGTTCGAAGAAGCGCTCCAGGCGACCAATACCGGCCTCATCGACAGCGAGGTATTCGCAGACTACCTCGAGGGACTTCCGCGGCCCATCGAATACGGGATCCAGAACCGGATTCAGCAGCTCGCGCCCTGGCCTCCCCCCGACGAAGCGGAGGGCGAGTGAACGGCGGCCGGATCCGCGTCACAGTGAACGAGGTCGAGGTCCGCGTCTGGCCCTGGGCGCGCTGGCGCGACGCGGTGACCGCCTATGCGCCCTCGGCGGGCTCGTCGCTCTCCACCGGCGGGGGTGTTCTGCAGGACGAGTGCGGAGAGCCAATCGATCCCGACGGCCATGTAGTCCCCGAGAGCCGCATCCGCTTCCGTGAGGCGGCGAAGGGCGGGGCACGATGAGCGTCGATCGCGACCTCATCGAGCGGCTTCCCAAGACCGACCTCCACGTCCATCTCGACGGCTCGCTCCGCCCGGGGACGATCTGGGAGCTGGCGCAGCTGGACGAGGTGGAGCTGCCCTTCGACTCCGCCGAGGCGGTGGACAACTGGTTCACGCAGGAGCTGCCCGAGCGCGATCTCGTGGCGTACCTCAACCGGTTCGACGTCACGACCTCGGTCATGCAGACCAAGGAGGCGCTGGAGAGGATCGCCTTCGAGCTCCTCGAGGACGCCGCCGCCGAGAACGTGTGGTACATGGAGGTCCGCTACGCGCCGATCCTCCTGACCAAGCGGGGTCTTTCTCCCCGCCAGGTCGTCGACGCGGTCAAGCGCGGGCTGGCTCGCGGGATGGAGCTCTATCCCCGGACGCAGGCCTACCAGATCATCTGCGGACTCCGACACTTCGAGCCGGAGCGCGCGCTGCGGATGGCGTCGCTGGCGGTCGAATACAAAGGCCGTGGAGTGGTGGCGTTCGACCTCGCCGGCGCCGAGGTGGACAACCCGGCCAAGTGGTTCCGCGAGGCCTTCTACATCGTGAGGGACGCCAATCTCAACGTGACCGTGCACGCCGGCGAGGCCTACGGCCCCGAGTCGATCCATCAGGCGCTCCACTGGACCAACGCCCACCGCATCGGGCACGGCGTCCGTCTGGGGGAGGATCCGGACCTGCTCGAGTACGTACGCGACCACCGCATCCCGCTGGAGATGTGTCCCACGTCGAACGTCCAGACGGGGGCCGTCGATTCGATCGAGGCGCACCCCATCCGCGAGTATTTCGACCGCGGGCTGCGGGTGACCGTGAACACCGACAACCGGCTGATGTCGAACACCACGATGACCCGGGAGATCGAGCTCCTCGCGGACCATCTGGGGTTCGATCTCGAGGAGATCAAGAAGCTGCTCCTGAACGGCTTCAAGAGCGCGTTTCTCCGCTATCCCGAGCGGAAGACACTGATCGGCGAGGCGAGCGAGGCCCTCGGGGCCATGCGCTGACCCGGTGGAGGGCCATCGAGGCGCGAGCTAGACTGATCCGGCCTTGAACGAGGCGCCCCCCGCGGTCGTCCGTCGGAACGGGAGCACGATCCTCGGGTAGAGGTTCGATTCTGCAGGAAATCTCCAGAAAAGGGAAATCTCCAGGAAGGAAACGAGCGATGACGAAGAGCATTCTCTTGTCCATGATCCTCGTATCCGCCTCCGTGATCCCGGCAGCGGCGCAGTTCGGCGGCGCCGCCGGCATCGGCGAGGAGGAGGCGCTGTTCGCGGCTGCGCAGAGCGACCGCGAGCCCGGCGCCGTATATGTCTATCGGGACACGGGCGAGGGCTGGACCGAGGTCGCCAGGTTGACGGCCGACGACGGCGCGATCGGGGACGGGTTCGGGTCCTTCATCGACGTGTCGGGAAACGTGATGGTGGTCGGGGCCCCGGATGCCGACGAGGAGCGAGGCGCGGTGTACGCGTTCGAGCGGGGGAGTGATGGCACCTGGCGCCAGACCGCGAAGCTGGAGACGCCCGATCGCGCTCCCGGGGACCGGTTCGGCGTCGAGCTGGGGTTCGAAGGCGATCTCGCGCTGGCATCGAAGGCCGACGGGGACTCGGCGACCGGGACGGTATACGCGTTCCGTCGCCAGGCCGACGGCAGCTGGCTCCACGCCGGGACATTCGAGGCGCCGGAGGGAGTCGGATTCGACGAGGGGTTCGGCCGCACGCTCGACGTGCTGGACGGGTCGGCGGTGATCGGAGCCGCCGGGGCCGACTCCGGCCGGGGTGCGGTGTGGATCTTCCCGCCGCAGGGCGACGCGGCCTGGGGCGCTCCCGAACGGCTCTCCGGCACGGAGATCCAGGAGAGGTTCGGCGCCGGCGCGGCGGTGGCAGGCGAGCACCTGTTCGTCGGGGCACCGGGCGCCAGCGAGGCGCGGGGTGCGGTCATCGTCTTCCATCGGGGGTCGTCGGGATGGCGGGAGGTCGCACGCATCGGCCCGCGCGAGGGCGCCGGACCGCAGACGTTCTTCGGGTCCGTGATCCATGCCGGCCCCGACGGCACCGTCTGGGTTTCGGAGCCGGGGATCGAAGATTTTCGCGGCGCGGTGGTCCAGCTTCGGCCGGAGGGGGACACCTGGGTGCGCGGCGTCACGCTCCCTGCTCCGGAGCTGGAAGCGAACGCCGGCGTGGGTAGCGCGTTCCAGGTCGGCGACGGGCTCGCAGCGGTCGGTATCCCCGGCGACGACTACGGCCTCGGTGCCGGCGCGATCCTGGTGAAGGAAGGCGAGTCCTGGGAGGTCGCGGCGACCGTGGCGCTCCCGGTCGAGACGCTGGCGGGAGTATCCGGCGAGCCGGTCGAATGCGAAGGCGGCAAGGCCGCCCACTTCGAGTGCAAGGACGTCACGCTGCTCGCGTTCGTTCCGAACGCCTCGATCGGCGGGACGCGGGGCGTCGAGCTGAACGACATCTGGGGCTGGACCGATCCCGAGACCGGCAAGGAATACGCGCTCGTCGGCCGCATGGACGGAACCTCGTTCGTCGACGTCAGCGACCCCGAGAACCCGATCTACCTCGGCGATCTTCCCAAGACGGAGGGATCGCCGGGAGCGACGTGGCGCGACATGAAGGTGTACAAGGACCACGTGTTCGTCGTGGCCGACGCCTCGGGTGCGCACGGCGTCCAGATCTTCGACCTGACGCGTTTGCGGAACGTCACGAATCCGCCGCAGACCTTTACGGAGGACGCGCACTACGACCGCATCCACAGCGCCCACAACATCGCCATCAACGAGGACACCGGCTTCGCGTATGCGGTGGGCGGCGGCGAGGGTGGTGACACGTGCGGCGGCGGACTGCACATGATCAATATCCAGGATCCCAAGAACCCGCAGTTCGCGGGCTGTTTTGCGGACCCGAACACCGGGATCCAGAAGACGGGCTACTCGCACGACGCGCAGTGCGTCCTGTACAGGGGCCCGGACGAGGACTATCAAGGCCGGGAGATCTGCTTCGGCTCGAACGAGACCGCGCTCTCGATCGCCGACGTGACCGACAAGCAGAATCCGATCGCGGTAGCGGTCGCGGAGTACCCCAACGTGGCGTACACGCACCAGGCCTGGTTAACCGATGACCATCGCTACCTGTTGATGGACGACGAAGGCGACGAGCTCGCCGGACTCGTCGACCACACGCGCACGCTCATCTGGGACGTTTCGGATCTCGACGATCCTATCGTGCTCGAGGAATTCCTGAACCCCAACAGCACCGCCGTCGATCACAACCTGTACGTCAAGGGCGACAAGGTCTACCAGTCGAACTACGTGCAGGGCTTGCGGATCCTCGACATCTCGGACATCGAGAACCCCGAGGAGGTCGGCTTCTTCGACACGGTGCCGTACGGGGACAACAGCCCGCGATTCGACGGCTCGTGGAGCAACTACCCGTATTTCGACAGCGGCACGATCATCGTGACGAGCGGGAAGGAAGGCCTCTTCCTGCTGAAGTACGAGCCGGCGGGGGACCGACCGATTTCGTGAACCCGGCAATCGGAAGCAACCCTTCTCGCACCGAAAGGCGAACCATGATCAGACACGCGCTCCTGTCCCTGCTGTTCTTCGCCCTCGCGGCCCCGGTGGCCGCGCAGACCATGCGGACCGGTGGCGAGCCGGCCCGGCCCGGCTTCGGCAGTGCGATCGCGATAGTTGGCGGCCAGGTGCTCGTAGCCGAGCCCAACGGCGTCCGCTCACCGGGCGCCGTGTACGTCTACGGCAAGCAGGGCGCGGGCTGGTCCGAGGTCGAGAGGCTCGGCGCGGAGAACCCCGCGGCAGGGGATCTCTTCGGCGCCACGCTCGCGGCTTCGGACGATCGGCTGATCGTCGGGGCGCTGGGCGGCGAGGGCGGAGTGGCGTACGTGTTCGCCAGGGAGGGCGACGGCTGGGAGCGCGTCGGCCGGCTCGCCGCCTCTGACTTGGCGCCGAGCGACAGCTTCGGAGCGACGGTGGCGGTCGCGGGCGACGTTGCGCTGGTCGGCGCCGCGGGCGCCGACAGCGGGCGCGGGGCCGTCTACGTCTTTCGCGGGGATCGCTCGGGTGCATGGAGTCAGGTCGCCCGGATCGCGGCGCCAGCGGGCACGGTTCCCGATGACCGGTTCGGCGACGCCTTGGCCGTCGACGGCGGAACGGCGATCGTCGCCGCTACGCGTGCCGACAGCGGGCGCGGCGCTGTGTACCTGTATTCCGGCGACGACTGGGGACAGACGGCGCGGATCGTTCCCGACAGCCTGACGCAGAACGCGCGCTTCGGGTCGGCGATCGCCGTCGGCGACGACCTCGTGCTGGTCGGCGCGCCCGGCTTCAATGGGTTCCGCGGCGCTGTGTACGCGTACGAAGCGCAGGAGGGAAGCTGGAACGACAAGGGTCGGATCCCGTTCGAGGGCACGCCGCAGGAGCGGTTCGGAACCTCGATCGCCATCGCCGGCGACGTGGCGTGGATCGGCGCCCCCGGCGCGGACCGCTTCGCGGGAGCGATCTACAGTGTGGCACCGGGGACCCCCGAGGCCGCGCCCGCCAAGCTGTCCCTGATCGACAGCCTGCCCCAGGGCGGGGCCTTCGGCGGGGCGCTGGCGCTCGGCGAGAGCGTGGCGGCGGTCGGTATCCCCGGCGAAGACTACGGGATGGGGTCGGCGGCGATCTTCGAGCGCGCGGGCGAAGCGTGGGACCTCGCAAACCGCGTCGAGAGCGAAGCCGACGCCGGCCTCGCGGCGATGACCGGCGAGCTCCGCACTTGCGACGGCCAGGTCGGCGCGTTCTCCTGCAGCAACGTGGACCTGGTCGCGTTCCTGCCGGTGGCCGCGATCGGCGGTGACCGAGGGGTGCGCCTCAACGACATCTGGGGCTGGACGGATCCCGAGACGGGCAAGGAGTACGCGCTGGTGGGCCGCGTCGACGGCACCTCGTTCGTCGACATCAGCGACCCGGCGAACCCCGTGTACGTGGGCGACCTTCCGAAGACCGACGTCTCGCCCGGCTCGACCTGGCGCGACATCAAGGTCTACGAGGACCACGCGTTCATCGTGGCCGACGGCGCGGGCATGCACGGCATGCAGGTCTTCGACCTGACCCGCCTCCGCGACGTGGAGAACGCCCCGGTCACGTTCACGACGGACGCGCACTACACGCGCATCCAGAGCGCGCACAACATCGTGATCAACGAGGAGAGCGGCTTCGCGTACACCGTGGGCAACAGCGGCGGAACCGAGACCTGCGGCGGCGGCCTCCACATGATCGACATCCACGATCCGCTGAACCCGACGTTCGCCGGCTGCTTCTCCGACCCGACGACAGGGCGGCAGAAGACCGGCTACACGCACGACGCGCAGTGCGTGATGTACCGCGGTCCGGACGAGGAGCACCGGGGCAAGGAGATCTGCTTCGGGTCCAACGAGACCGCCCTGTCGATCGCCGACGTGACCGACAAGCAGAACCCCGTCGCGCTGTCGATGGCCGAGTACCCGAACGTCGGGTACACCCATCAGGCATGGCTCACAGAGGACCAGCACTACCTCTACATGGACGACGAGCTGGACGAGATGAACGGCCTGGTCGACCACACGCGCACGCTGGTCTGGGACGTGTCGGACCTGGACGATCCCGTGCTGGTCAAAGAGTTCCTGAACCCGAACACGACGTCGATCGACCACAACCTGTACGTGAAGGGCGACAAGGTCTACCAGTCGAACTACACGTCGGGGCTCCGCGTGCTCGATATCACGGATCCCGTCGAGCCCGAAGAGGTCGGGTTCTTCGACACGGTCCCGTTCGGCGACGAGAGCCCGCGGTTCGACGGGTCGTGGAGCAATTACCCGTACTTCGAGAGCGGCGTGATCATCGTGACCAGCGGGTACGAGGGACTGTTCCTGCTCCGCTATCGCGAGGCCGACCGGCCGATCTCGTGACGGTGCATCACTCCGGACTGCTCGCGGCACTGGCGGCGCTCGCCCTGGCGTGCGCTGCGGCGAGCGATGCCGCCGGTGGGAGCCAGCCCGGTGAAGGCGGCGCGTCCGCGGCCATCCGTCCGGCCGAGCCGGCGCTCCTCTACGTCACCAACCAGAACGGAGCCTCGGTATCCGTGATCGACGTCGGCCGCCGGGAAGAGACGGCGCGCGTCGACCTGCAGGAGCTCGGCTTCGGTCCCAACGCCAAGCCGCACGATACCGCGCTCGAGCCCGACGGCTCGTTCTGGTTCGTGTCGCTGATCGGCGAGAACCGGGTTCTCAAGTTCGACCGCGAGAACAACCTCGTCGGGCAGGTGGAGATGGAGGTGCCCGGCCTCGTCGTCGCGCACCCGACCCGCGACCTGCTGGTCGTCGGGCGATCGATGTCGGCGGTCAACCCTCCTTCTTCGGTCGCGCTCATCCGCCGGTCCGACATGACGCTTCTCGACGAGATCGAGGTGCTCTTTGCGCGGCCGCACGCCAACGCTGTAAACGGCCGATACGCCTACAGCGCGAGCCTGGCGGAGAACCGCATCGGCGTGATCGACCTCGACAGCGAGGACGTCGAGCTGATCGATCTGCCTCAGCCGGCCACGATCGACACCGCCGGGATGGAGCACGCGGAGCACGCCGGCATGACGCCGCACACGCTGGTCGAGTTCGCGATCTCGCCCGACCACAGGTGGATGGTCGCCGGCGGCCAGATCAGCGGCGTGCTCATGGTGTTCGATCTCGCCGACCCGGCCGCGCCGCAACTGGTGCAGCGGGTGCAGATCGGCGGGGCTCCCTGGCATCCGGCGTTCACGCCGGACGGCCGATATGTCTACGTGCCGCTCAACCGCGCGAACCAGGTGGCGGTCGTCGACACCGGGACGTGGGAGGTAGTGGATCGCATCGAGGGGCGCGGGATCGCGGAACCCCACGGCGCCGCGCCGTCTCCCGACGGGCGCTGGATGTTCATCTCCAACAACAATCTCGAAGGCACGTACGTCGCTACCGGCCCCGATTCCGCGGTCGGCACGGTGACCGTCGTCGACACGGACACGCGCGAGATCGTCGAGGTGATCGAGGTCGGCCCCTACGCGACCGGCCTCGAGACGATTCCCGCCGCGCGCTGATCCCCGACATGCAGACCGCCGCCGGAGCGCGCGCCGCGGCACTCGCGGCGGCCCTCCTGACGTGCGCATCCGCGTGCGCGTTGGCGCAATCCCAGACGCAGTCGCGGTCGCTCCCCGCGTTCGAGCGGCGGATCGATCCCTTCGAGGTGACGAATACGCAAGGCGCTGCCTACCAGTTTCCCCTCTTCGGCGGCTTCAACGTTCCCCGGCCGCAGCTCGTCGACATCGACGGCGACTCGGACCTCGACCTGTTCGTCCAGGAAGCGGCCGGCGAGCTGATCCTGTTCGAGCGCGCCGGGGGATCCGAGCCGCGATTCGAGTGGCGGACGGATCGGTACGAGGACCTCGACGTCGGGGAGTGGTATCGGTTCGCGGACCTCGACGGCGACGGGGATCTCGACCTCCTGGGCGAGGCGAAGTACAGCATGATCCAGGCATGGGAGAACCGGGGTCCGGACGCGGCGCCGCGGTTCGTCTCGGTCGCAGACACGCTTCGCGACGAGCAGGGGCGCGCGATCTTCTCCGACCGCCAGAACATCCCCAACGTGGTCGATTTCGACTGCGACGAGCTGCTGGATCTCATGCTGGGCAGACTCGACGGCTCGGTGACGCGCTACGAGGCCACGGCGCCGTGGTCGGGACAGGGTGCGCCCTCGTTCGCGTTCGTAACCGACAACTTCCAGGGCATCTCGATCGTCGCCCAGATCACGCCCAGCTCGCGGCACGGCGCCAACACGCTCGTCTTCGCCGACCTCGACGGAGACGGAGACAAGGACCTCATCTGGGGGGACTGGTTCGAGCCGGGGCTCCTGCTCCTCGAGAACAACGGCACCTGCGACGAACCTAGCTTCTCCAACACGCCGGTCCCGTGGCCCGTCGGCGACCCGATATCGACCAGCGGATACAACGCGCCCACCTTCGGGGACGTCGATGGCGACGGGGATCTGGACGCCATCGTGGGCATCCTGGGCGGCGCCTACAATCCGATCACGACGGCGGCCGACAACCTGTATCTGATCGAGCAGACCGGCGACGGCTGGAGCCTCGTTACCCGGCGCCTGATCGCGCAGGTGGATGTGGGGGCCGAGAGCGTCCCGGCGGTCGGAGATCTCGACGCCGACGGCGATCTCGACATCCTGTTGGCCAACAAGATCGACCCCGCGAACAACCGCACCGCAATGATCTACCGGCTCGAGAACTTGGGGAGCGCGGAGCGGCCGGCGTTCCGCGAGACCGGGCCGCTGGCCGAGGTGACCGGCGACTTCCATTACGCGCCGACCCTGGCCGACCTGGACGCCGACGGCGACCTCGATCTCCTGGTCGGGACTTGGAACAAGGGCGTGTTCCTGTACCGCAACGACGGCACTGCAGGGGGCCCGCGCTTCACGCGCGTCGAGGAGCCGATCGTCGACCTGACGCGCGGGAGCCACGCCTCTCCCGCACTCGGCGACCTGGACGGCGACGGCGACCTGGACCTCGTCGCCGGCGAATCGTCGGGCGAGATCAACGTCTGGCGGAACGACGGCAGCGCGGCCGCACCCTCCTTCTCGCTCGTCACGGACACGCTCCTGTCCATCGACGTCGGGCGGCGCAGCGCGCCG
>DASRVB010000248.1:0-7674 GCA_035687725.1 Gemmatimonadota bacterium | reverse complement strand
GGCGGCCTCGTCGCCTTCGCGGGGGGTTCGGCGGTACTGGCCTGCGCGACCGCGGCGACGTGGCCGGCGGGCCGCGTGCCATCGCACCGCGAGGTGATGACCGCCGCATACGTGACGAGCACGGTGTTCCTGGCAGCGATCGTGTGGAAGGCGACGCTGGGTGCCCCGGCATGACGCGCGATGCCGTTTTCGATCCGGCTGGTGAGGCGCTGCGCTTCCGCCCCGCACGGTGGCTCCCCGGACCACACCTCCAGACCCTCTGGAGCCGCGTGTTGCGCCGGGGTCCACGGGTGGCGTTCCGCCGCGAGACCTGGGAGACGCCGGACGCCGATCTCCTCGAGCTCGACTGGCTCGACGGTCCGCCGGGCTCGCCGATCCTCCTCGGGCTCCACGGACTCGAAGGCTGCTCGACCTCGCTCTACATGCAGGGCCTCATGCACCGGGCAGGGGCACGCGGCTGGCGGGGCCTGGCGCTCAACTTCCGGTCGTGTGCCTCGCCTCCCGGACGGCCGCATGGCGAATGGATGATGAATCGCGGGGAGCGGCTCTATCACTCGGGGGAGACGTCGGATCTGGACTGGGTCGTCGGGCGCCTGATCGAACGCGAGCCGGATCTCGACCTCCGCCTGGTCGGCGTCTCGCTGGGCGGAAACGTTCTCCTCAAGTGGCTGGGCGAGCGCGACGGGGGAGTACCGGCGCAGGTGCGCGCGGCGGCTGCGATCTCCGCCCCCTTCGACCTGGCCGCGTGCGCGCGGCACCTCGAGTCCGGACTCGGACCCCTGTACATGCGCTTCTTCCTGTCGTCGCTGCGTCGGAAGTCGCTGGATTTCGCAGCGCGCTACCCGGGACGGATCGACCCGGCCGCGGTGCGCGCGGCCCGGACCTTCCGCCAGATCGACGACGCCGCCACGGGACCGATCCACGGTTTCGCGGATGCCGATGATTACTACGCGCAGTCGTCCTCGCTCCCGTACATGTCGCGCATCCGCGTGCCGACGCTGCTGATCAACGCCCGCGACGACCCCTTCGAGCCCCGGGAGATCCTGGCGATGGCAGAGGATCGGTCCTCGGATGCCGTGCGTTTCGCCTTTACCGACCGCGGTGGTCACGTCGGCTGGGTCACAGGTCCGCCGTGGGCCGCGCGCTCCTGGGGAGAGGATCTGGCGGTGGAATGGCTCGCGCGCGCGGATGCGCTTGTGCAACGGACCGGCGGATTATAATCTTCGCGAAACACGGGACCCCCGTGTTTCCCGGAATCCAACGTCAGCGGTGTTCAAGGGCCCCATTTCCAGCCTATCCCGGAGGTCGGCATGGCTCCTGTCCGTGGACCGTCAGGACAGATCCTGAAGCAAAGCATCCTGTTCCTGGGCTTGTTCCTGTTCCTGCCGGCGGCGCTGGCCGCACAGGGAGTGACGACCGGAGCGCTCTCCGGGAGCGTCGTGTCCAGCACCGGAGAGGACGTGGTCGGCGCGACCGTGATCGCGACCCACGAGCCGAGCGGCTCGCAGTACGGCACCGCGGTTCGCGAGGGCGGTGCCTACGACATCCGCGGCGTGCGTGTGGGCGGTCCGTACACGATCGCGGTCCAGATGATCGGCTACGAGACGTCGCAGGAGACGGAGATCTTCGTCAACCTGAACCAGACCGTCGACACCGACTTCACGATCGTCCCCGAGGCGGTCGAAGTGGCGGGCATCGTCGTCTCGCTCGAGGCGGACCCGGTTCTGAACAGCTCCCGGACGGGTGCGGCGACGTTCATCGCCCCCGAGCAGGTCATCGAGATGCCTTCACTCAGGCGCAGCGTTCGCGACCTGTCGCGGCTCGATCCCAGGAGCGACGGGAACTTCAGCTTCGGCGGCCGGAACTGGCTCTACAACAACATCTCGCTCGACGGGTCGTACTTCGGGAACCCGTTCGGGCTCGACGATCCCGCTCCCGGCGGGCAGACCAACGCCGAGCCGGTGCCCTACGACGCGATCGAGGCCGTCCAGGTGTCGGTCGCCCCATACGACGTCCGCCAGAGCGGGTTCACCGGCGCCGCGGTCAACTCGATCACGAAGAGCGGCACGAACCAGTGGCGCGGATCTGCCTACACGTTCCTGCGCAACGAGTCGTTCATCGGCGATCAGATCGGCGACGTCGACGTACTGGTGCCCGAGCTTTCGTTCAACCAGTCGGGCGTCAGCGTGGGCGGGCCGATCGTCCGCGACAAGGCGTTCATCTTCGCGAACTACGAACGGGAGCGGCGCGAGGATCCGGGCTCGAACTTCGCGGCGCTGAGGCCCGGCGAGACGCCGGGCGGCACGACCTCACGCGTCCGTGCGGAGGATCTCGAGGCGATCCGCCAGCGGATGATCGACGTGTACGACTACGATCCCGGGGCGTTCGAGAACTACATTCACAACACCGACAGCGACAAGTTCATCGCCAAGTTCGACTGGAACGTCAACGATCGGAACAAGTTCAGCTTCCGCTACAACCTGCTGGACGCCGTGCGCGCGCTGCCGCCGCACCCGTTCGCGATCAGCATCAACAACACCGGTCGCGGTCCGAACGAGAACAGCCTCCCCTTCCAGAACGCGGGCTATTCCATCAACAACGAGCTGAACTCCTTCGCGGGCGAGCTCAACACGCAGTCCGATCGCTGGGCAAACCGCGTGTTCGCGAGCTACAACCGCTTCCGTGACTTCCGCGAGCCCAACAGCGCGCCGTTCCCGACGATCGAGATCGGCGAGGACGGCATACAGTACACGACGCTGGGCCACGAGCCGTTCTCGATCCACAACCTGCTGGATCAGGACGTGCTCCAGATCACCGACGACTTCAGCCTGTACCGCGGGAACCACGTCTATACGCTGGGCGCCAACTACGAGCGGTTCACCTTCGGCAACTCCTTCAACCTGTTCTACTTCGGCGTGTTCCCGGTGCCCGCGGAGTTCGGTGGAACCACCTTCTCGTCGGTCGAGCAGTTCTTCGAGTTGACCGATCCGTCGAACCCGAACTTCATCGACCTGAACGCCATCGTGGAGAACCAGACGGCGCCGTTCGCGGACGATCCGAGCGAGCCGGGGCAGTTCGCGCTGTACGCACAGGACGACTGGCGGTTCACGGATCGGTTGAACCTGACGTACGGCCTGCGGGCGGACCTGCCGTTCTACAACACGGATCTGCCGGCTACCCCGATCGCGGACGCGCTGACGCTCCTCGACGAGGACGACAATCCCGAGCAGATCACCTGGAACGAGTTCCCGGACACGCAGGTCCTGTGGTCGCCGCGGGTCGGCTTCAACTACGACATCAAGGGCGATCGCACGATGCAGATCCGGGGGGGCACGGGCATCTTCACGGGCCGGCTGCCCTTCGTGTGGATCGGCAACCAGGCCGCCAACCAGGGACCGGACGCCGGCAACTTCGACCTGAACGCCACCGTCGACGACTTCAAGTGGCCGCAGGTCTGGAAGACGAACGTGGCGTTCGATCAGCTGCTGCCGACGAACACTCTGCTGACGCTCGAGTTCCTGTATGGGGACAACATCAACGACATCTTCGTCCGCAATCCGAACCTCGTCACCCCGGTGCGGACGATTGCGGGACCGGACGGCCGGCCCTTCTTCGGCGGCGCGGGCGCCAACCGCCTTAACGCGATTGCGACCGGCGGCGACACGTACGTCCTCGACAACAACGGCCAGGGGTACGACGTGTCGTTCACGGCGCAGCTTCGGCAGGTGTTCCAGAACGGGCTGGCGGCGAGCCTCGCCTACAACTTCAGCGAGGCTAAGAACAATGAGGATTCGACCGAGATCGCGTTCGCGCTCTGGCAGGGGAATCCCGTGCAGGGCGACCCGAACAAGTTCGAGGAGGGGTTCTCGCAGTTCGGCCATCGGCACCGCATCACCGGCACCGCGAACTACCGCCATGCCTGGTCGGACATGCTGGCCACGAGCTTCGGCCTGTTCCTGGAGGCCGCCGAGGGCGGGTTCTTCACCGCCGGACGGACGTCGCGGTTCTCGTATACCGTGCTGGGCGACCTCAACGGCGACGGCGCGGGCGGGAACGATCTGATCTACATCCCGCGCGACCAGGGCGAGATCAACCTGGTGGACATCCCGGGCGGGTTGACCGCGGCGCAGCAATGGGCCGCACTCGACGCCTTCATCGAGCAGGACGACTACCTGAGCGAGCACCGGGGGGAGATCGCCGAGCGGAACGGGGGAATCAACCCGTGGTACACAAACCTCGACCTCCGCATCCTGCAGGACGTGATCGTCAGCGACCACACGTTCCAGATCAGCTTCGACATGCTGAACGTGGGGAACTTCCTGAACTCGGACTGGGGCGTTCGCGAGGTCGTGAACACTGCCGCCAGGACGCCGCTGATCTTGTGCAATGAGAACATCCCGGGCTGCTCCGGGTCGTTCAACGCGGAGGGCGAGCCCCTCTACCAGTTCCCGGGGACGGTCACCGAGACGTTCATCGACGACCCGAGCGAGATCTCGCGGTGGAGGGCACAGCTCGGGTTCCGGTACCTGTTCAACTGACGCATCGCTGAAGAAGTCGCTGCCGAGGGGCGCGGCCGATGGCCGCGCCCCTTTTGCGCGGGATCCCGCCGTTCAGCGGGTCTCGGCGGGCTCCAGCTGCGGGGGACGCGGCACGGTCGGGACGGCTGTTTCGGCGTCGCGTGATGCGGAAACGTTCGCGCTGATCGGGAGCGCCTGCTGCAGAGGCGCTGCGGCGTGCGCACGGCGCGTCCGGTACCAGAGGGCGCCCGCGCCGAGGAGCAGCAGGAACGCGGCCTGCGCGAGCATCGTCTCGGCGAGCGGGTAGAGGCCGAGGAGCTGCCGCAGCGCTTCGTGATCGGGGGCCCAGGCGAGCGGGTGGGGGGCGAAGACGCCTGCCTCCTGCAGGTTGTAGAGGCCCTTCCCGATGAACACGAACGCCAGATAGAGCATCACCGAGCCGGTGACGGCGAACACGCGCTTGAGCGGCAGCTTGAGTCCCAGCTTCACGATCGCGTAGCCGATCGCCAGGATGACGAGGATCCCGGGCGCGAAGCCCGCCAGCACGGCCGCTGCGCCGGCATCGAACATGAGGGCCTGGTAGAACAGGACGGTCTCGAACCCCTCGCGGTACACGGCCGCGAACGCGAGCCCGGCCATGGCGAGCGCCGAGCCCCGCGTCATCGCGCGCCCGACGTGGTCCTGCAGGTACGCCTTCCAGTCGTGGATGTAGGTCTTCTGGAAGAGCCAGTGGGATACGTAGAGGAGCACGATCACCGCGACGAGCGCGGTCACGCCTTCGACCATCTCACGGCTCGCGCCGCTGACCGGCACGAGCGTGACCGCCAGGACCCAGGTCGCGGCGCTGGCCGCGAGGCCGCCGGCCACGCCCAGCCACACCTGCCGCCGATGGCGCGCGCCGGCCGTGGTGCGCGACATGTACGCGAGGATGGCGCCGATGAGGAGCACGGCCTCGAGCCCTTCCCGGAAGATGATCGCGAACGCGTTGACGGCGCCGAACCAGAACGATGCCCCACCGGAGAGCTGCGAGTCCGCGAGCGCGAGGTCGGCGTAGAGCGCCGCGAACGTGACCTCGACCTCCGCCGCCGGGGCTCCGGCGCGGATCGAGGGGCGGAGCGACAGGTGGATCGCGCGCTCGATCCGGCCGACGAGATCCGACGGGAGGCGGGATTCGAGCGGCTCGAATCCTTCCAGATAGCCGTGCTCGACCGCGGCGAGCGCGGCGTCCCGATCCCCAACCGCGTACGCAGCGCGGGCGCGCTCGAGCTCGGCCGCGAGCGAGGCGATCTCGGCGGATCGCATCGGGGGGACCCCGGCGATCGCGGTCCCGCCGGCCTGGGCCGATGAGACGGAACGGCTCGCGAAATCGGGCTGCAGGACGACACCTGGTTTCCGCGCCTCCTGCTCCAGCGGCTCCAGAGCACCCCGCAGGCGGGCCGCGGCTGCCGGCATGGCCGCGTCGTCGGATTGCATGAGCGCGTGGAACGTCGCTTCCGCATCCCGCACGCGGGAGGCGAGCTTGGGTGTCGCGTGAGGTCCTCCCGGACCCCACCATCCCTCGACCGTCTCGAATTCGTCCAGGTAGAGGCGCATCGCGAGGGCCCGCGCGCCGTCGTGGTCTCCGAGCGAGAGCGATCGGTCGAGGTCGTCGAGGCCGTCACGAATCGCCTCCAGTCGCTCGATCAGGCCGGGCTCGTCGATCCCCGCGGATCCGGCGATCCGGGCGCCGGAAGCGGATACCAGAAGCGCGGCCACGAGGATGATCGTCCAGCGCGTCATGGCCCCGCCACCTCGCCCCCCGCCTCCAGGAGCTCGACGACCTCGGCGAGCCGCGCGTCGAGCGCCTCGACGGCGTTCTCGACGGCGGCGGAATCGGGAGGAGGAGTCTCGCCCAGAAGCTGCATGAGCTCGTGGAACCGGGCCTCGGCCTCGTGGACGGATTCGGCGAGATCGGCGGGAGCGCCCGTGCCGGGCCCGGCCGCCTGCTCGATCCGCTCCTGGCGCGTGACGTAGAGCTCGACCGCGCGCTGGCGAGCGCCGTCCGGATCTCCGTCGACACGGGCGGGCAGGGGCCGGATGCCCTCCCGGATTTCGGTCGCCCATGCGATCACGCTGTCGGCCGGCGCAGGCCTGGCGGTGCCGGGCGCCTCCGCCGCGGCCCCGGGAGTGGAGTCGGCCGGAGGGGCCGCCTCGTCGGCGTCCGCACTCTGACCAGGGCCACCGCCGCACGCGGCCGCGACGACCAAGATCGGAAGAAATCGAAGCAAACGGGGCATCGGGCCTCCCGGGCATCGGCGCGGCTGACCGAGAGCGATCCCGGGCGCGCGGTCAGGAACGGATATCGGAATGGAACCGTTCCGAATCGTTGAGAATGAGTCTCAACGAGAGTAGCGGAAAAGCCGGATCTGTCAAGTCCGGATTCGACGACACGGCCCGGATTCGGTCCTATGGACGCGTGACGGGCGAGAATGCCGCCCTCAGAAGGCGGACGGCATAGCCCGATGCCCACACCCGGTCCGACGACGTCAGGTCGCCGGTGGCCGCGGCAAGCTCCCGCGCGAGACGCCGGTCCCGCGAGAGGGCGCGCACGACTGCGCGCGCCGGCCGCCTCCGGAAGAGGACCGACTGGAGGGCGCGGCTCACGCGCCTCTTGGAGGCGAACTCGGCGCGTCGGACCTCTTCATACCGGGCGAGCCGCTCCCGCCCCAGGCCGCGCGCGAGGGCCTCCGGGATCACTTCCGCCGCCAGGGCCGCGCTCCGGAGCGCCAAATAGATCCCCTGACCGGTGAAGGGATCGAGGAACAGAGCCGCGTCGCCGATCAGGAGCGCCCGTTCGGCGGTGGCGCGGGCGGTATGGATCGCGGTCACGTCGCTCGCCACGACCTCCTCGTCGGGGCTCGCTTCGGGGCCTTCCGGGACGCCGGTCACGCGACGATAGAGCGCCCGAGCATCCGTCTCGGCGCGGAGCGCCGAGCGCGGGACGACGCAGTTGACGTTCCAGCGGCCGCCTTCGATCGGCGCGACGGCGACGTAGCGGTCGCCGCGGACGCGCAGCTCGCAAACGCGCTCGCTTGCGCCGTTCAGCGGCGTCCCCGCCACGCGGGACTCCGCTGGCTTCGCGGACCAGTGGGCGAGGAGGTCGAACCGGCCTCGGCGG
>DASRVB010000247.1:0-6859 GCA_035687725.1 Gemmatimonadota bacterium | reverse complement strand
TCGGTCCCGAGGAGGAGCGGCACGCCCGCCCGCTGGAGCTCGAGGGTCAGGGCTTCCACCGCCCGCCGCTTCACCGCTTCCCGCGCGGCGAACCGCTCGAGGTCGTCGCGCCGGGTGGGATTCTGTTCGCGCCACATCTCGGCGACGTCGGGCGCCAGATAGCGCGCCTCGGGATGCCCGAGAACGGCATCGAGATCGTCCAGCATGCGCGCAGTCATGGCGACGAACGACAGGTTCGGGGTGACAGCCGCGCCGGTCGCGACCACGAGCCGCGCGGCCTCCCGGATGCGCGCGGGGTCCACCGGCGGCGGAGCGCCGCGCATGCTCGCGTCCCCCGATCCTCCCAGATACGTGAAGAAGATCTCCTCCGCGTGGGGGATCATCGCCATGCCGGCGTCGAGCGCCTTCTGGAGCGCGGTTGCACGGTCGGGATTCCGCGGGATGTGTCCCACGACCGCGAGACCGTGCGTCTCCGCCTCTTCGACCACCACGCGTAGCACCTCGGGATCGAGGTTGTTGTAGGTCTTGATCAGGTCGTAGCTCGCTCGGGCCTGCACGGCGACCGCCTCCCTGGCGTCGGTGGGCGTCCGCACGACGACGGTGCCGGAGCCGCTCCATATCGGCGGGTCCCCGTCGATCAGCGGCCCGGAGGTGACGATCGAGGGCCCCAAGACCTCCCCGGCCTCCACCGCTCTCGCGAGCTCCAGATGCTCGGGCGACCCTCTCAGGTTCACGACCGTCGTCACCCCGAATCTCAAGTACGAGAGGAGCTCGCTGTCGTCCCGGATATGCACGTGGAAGTCGACGAGCCCCGGAAGCAGGTACCGCCCCTCCCCCTCGACGATGACATCGCCCTCGCCGACGATCAGCTCGCCGGACGGCGCGACTCGATCGATCGTGCCGCCGACGATCCGCACGGCATGGTCCCGCAACACGGTGTCCCGTGTCATGGGGATCACGTGGACGTGCCGGATCAGCAGCGTGTCGGCGGGACTCACTGGGGGCTGGGCCCGGCCCGCCGGGCCGATCATCGCCGCCAGTGCAATCCAGCCGATCTTCATTGTCCGCATTCCGCTCAACGCGCCTCCTCGCGGCCCGTCACCGAAGTTCAAGTGCTGATAAACTAGCACATAGAGTTGTAGCGAGGCACGCCGACGTGGTTCTTGCGGTCCAGATCGGCCCACGAAACGCGTCGATGGTATCTTGCCCGCCGTGAAGATGAGCCCCGACGAGCTGGCCCGGCGGCTGGAGGAGGCGGATCGTGTCCGCTTGCTGCTCCGCCGATGCACCCGCGAATGGCAGGCGCTCGGTCGTGCCATCCTCTCCAGCCGTGGAGCTTCCCATGGTGGACCTGAGCGATCCGACGAGCGCCGCGCTCGTGGCGGTGGAGGCCGCAGAGCGGATCAGCGCTGAGTATGCGCTCTATGGCGGGCTCCTACTCGCCGCCTATGGTGAACCTCGGGAAACCCGGGACGTGGATCTCGCGGTTGCCGCGCTCGGCGCTGATCCGATGCGGAATTCCCTCGTCGAGCTCGGCTATTCGGTCGCGCCGAACTTCGAGGGCATCATCTTCGGCGGCCTCGTCGTCGATCGCATCACCCTGCTCGGCTCCGCGGACGACACGGGACTCAACACCATCGACCTCGTTCGTCCCCGTAGCCCGCGCCTGGCTCGCGAAGCGTTGGAGCGTGCCCCAGAGGGTCCGCTGCGCGGCAGGCAAGTACGGGTATTGTCCCCCGAGGACTTCGTTCTCTACAAGATCCTGTCCACGCGGGATCGCGACCTGTCCGACGCGGTCTCCGTCCTGCAGAAACTCGGCGGCAACCTCGATCTCGACTGGATCGAGGGAGAGACCGACCTCCTCGCCACCGAGCTGCCCGATCTCGGCGTTCGAGAACGCTTCGAGAGGCTGATGGACCAGTAGCAGCCGTCCGGATCAGGCCGTGAAGCTCGCCTCCAGCGGGCCGCGGGTGGGATTCCCCCGCGGCCCGCGCCGCTGAGAAAACGATCAGTCCGAAAGCTGTCCGCGGATCTCCCCCAGGGGATTCGCGGTCGTGTGCACGTTCACGTACGCGTTCCCATTCTCCATCGCCTCGATCAGCTCCTCCATCGTGTCCACTCCGCTGGCGGGGTCGATGTCGGTCTCGTCGAACGTGCCCGTGGCCAGCGTTTCCCGGTCGGTGAAATCGACGGGATTGCCGCCGGCGTCGAACAGGAAGACCGAGATGGGTCCGGCGGTGTTCGCGTCGCCGATGTGGATGTGCGCGAACGTAACGTCCTGGATGTCCTCAACCTCGACCTCGAAGCTGCCCCCGTCCTCATCGACGTCGATGGTGGCGCTGCCCGAGGCGTCGGTCGTGACGGGATCCGGGCGCTCGGCCGCTCCGGTCAGCGTGGCGTCGAACTCCCCGCCGATGCCGGGACCGGTGGGATCGTCGTCGTCGTCGCATTCGCCCGCCGTCGCAAGGGTGGCTATCAGCGCGATGGCCAGGAAACGGGTGATCATAGAAACGCTGCGCATGCGGATTCTCCTCTGCTTCACGGTTTTCCGCGGCTACAGAGAGAGTGGCGTCTACTCCGTCCCTTGTCTGTTCGACGTACGACACGGTCGGGACCCGCCGCAGGATGGGCCCGGGACTCCCTGGGTACGGTAAGATCCATGACAGACCAAGGCTGCGGGATAAAGGATACTGTCAGTGAAGGGTCGTACGAGAAACTCATCGCGACCAGATTCAGTGGTCACACACATTGAATCAAAAGGCCGTGAAGAGAACACTCTACGACCCTTCCTTTTTTACCCGCGTCCCCGATCCGCGGCCCTTCGCACAACGCTCTGACGCGTCGGATCCTGACTGTGCGCGCACGCTCTTGCTGGGTCCACCCTGGCGATGCTTGTGCTATCTTGCCTGACAAAATCGAGCCCGCCGTGGCGTAGACAGCGCCAGATGGAACGATTGCGAGCCGCCGGCCGATCCCGGCGCATGATTAGATTGTGGAGGTTCTCCCCGAGGAAGAGGCTTCATGCGTGGTCGCTGGGCGGCTCTGAGCGTCGGTCTCGCCGCGTGCTCGTCCGATCCCACGAGTCCGGGCGAAATCGTTCCGGAGTGCACGGGCCACGTCTCGATCGAGGTCTCCTCCGGCACCATGCCGACCTTCGACTGGACCCCTGCCTGCCGGCTCTTCTTCCTGATCGTCGAGCTGGGAGCCGATGACCAGTGGCTCGTCATCACCGACGGGGCGAACGCGATCGCGCCACCGGTCCGCTACGGCGTGCTCCCCACGGGCGCCCGCCAAAGGGACCCCGCGACTCCCCTGGAAGCCGGCCAGACGTACGACGTCAACGTCGCGCGCTGGACCGGACCGGGCCCGGAGGACGGCGTCCTGATCGGCAGCGAATTCTTCACGCCCTGATCACGCCCGTGTTCCGCAAATCAGCATGCGGACGTCAACGCGATCCGCTCGGATGCTCGTGGCCGGATCCGTACCCCCGCAGCCGATCGTACTCGTGAATCTGGTGCTCGGTCAGGACCTCGCGCATCGCCAGGTGCGCGCCAAGGTGCGCGATCCGGAGCTCGCCCTGAAGCCCTGCGATCCGGCGCACCGACGCGGCCAGCACCTGCTCCGTCACGCCTTCGGCGGCGAACGCGGCGTCCAGCGCCTTCTCGGCGTCCAGAATCTCCCGCCCCAATGCCTTCGCGCGCGCTCTCATCTCTGCCCGGATCTTCTCGGTCGCGAGCCGCTGCTCGGCGGAGAGGCCGAGCGAGTCCGCCAGGTCGAGCACGTGTCTGGGCCCCGGATGCCGATTCAGCTCCGCCGGCCGCGCGAGCCCCATCCCCTCCCCATTCACGAGCTCGTCCACTTCGGCTTGGGATGGGTCTTCACCTCGTCGGAGCCGGAATGGGCGTACGGCGAATGCGCCTCCTGCGCCGACGCCGGTCCCGCGAACGCGAGCGCCACCATGCCGGCGATCTGCCATCGATTCATCGTCCCTCCCGGTTATTCTGGTTCCTGTGCGATCGTCCGGTCCATCTCGAGGACACCTTCCACTGCCGGCGCGTTGGACGCCCGATCATCTGAACGCTCTGCCTCTCTACCCGGCGTGCCTGCAAGCTCCACCACTGGTTTCCAGGAAGCTCGTCTAGTGCTGCAGCCGTGCGTCGATCCACGGCAGGATCTTCGTCGCCAGCCGCTCCCGCATGCGATTGCGATGGTCTCCCGCGTACACCTCGTACAGGTGCGGGACCTCGAGCGCCTCCAGCGAGTCCGAGAAGGTCTTCGTCGCGAGCGGAATATGCGCGAACTCGTCGTCGAACGCGGTGTCGAAGGCGAGGCCGCGCAGAGAGCGGAGCGCGTCGGCGTGCCCGGCGACCATTGCCAGCGGGAGAGCGGCCGCGATTCGGTCCGCGGCAGCCGTCCGAACGACCTCTCCGCCCTCGACCCGCGCGGGAAGCTCCACGTACAAGGGCGGCGCATCCGGCGCGGGGGCAAACGCCGCCGAGATCCCGGTGACGACCATCGGCCAGAAATCCTCTTTCTCCTCGAGCGCGGCCCACATCTCTTCCGCCGACCGGTACGAGGCGATCCGCGTCCAGAGCTCCACATCCTCCGCGATGTCCGCCTCCAGGCAGCATAGGCAGCAGGGGTTCATCCCCCACGCGACCGAGAAGACATCGGGGTGGAGCATCGCGAGCCGGATCGCGCCCAGCCCGCCCATCGAGTGGCCGAGGATCGCGCGGCTCTCCGGGGCGGCGAGCGTCCGGTACGTCTGATCGACGTGGGCGACGAGGTCCTTGGCGATCCAGTCGCCCCAGCCGCCCGTGACCGGCGAGTTCGCGTAATAGCTCCCGCCGTACGCATTCCGTCCGTTCGGCACGACGACGATCGCGGGGCCGATCTCCCCCGCCGCGATCAGGCTGTCCATCGTCGCCTGGATCGTCATCCCGTCGTACATGGGCTCGACCCACACCTCGGGCGAATCGAGGACGCCGTGCAATAGGTATAAGACGGGATAGCGCCGGTCTGGCTCCGCGTCGTAGCCGGGTGGCAGGTACACGAACGCGGCCTGGCGCTCGGCATCGCCGAGCAGGTTTCCGGCGAGGGACGGCGCGGGGACGGGGTCAGGGATCACGCGCCCGGCGGGCTGGGCTCGGAGCCAAGGCGGGATGAGCAGCAGCGGGATCGCGATAAGGGCGGCGAGGCGGAACGCGGGCGAGATCGGTTGCATGATGCCTCCGGGAGAGGGTCGGGATCAGCCGGCTTCCTGCTTCTACGCACACGTACCGGGCAGGGTTTCGCGTTACGCGGCCTCGAGGAAGTCCGAGAACGGCTTGGTGGCGGCCGGGAGGGCGCCAAGCCATCGTTGAAGGCGTTGTCGAAGGCGAGCCCGCGGAGGCATATCAGGCCTCAACCCGCTCGGCGATATGGGCGAGCGGCAGCGCGGCCGCCGCGATCTACCCAGCCGCGACCAGGCTGTCCGTCGTGGCCTGAATCGTCATCCCGGTAAGCCGGCTCGCCCAGAGATCGGGGGAGTCAAGACCGCGTCGGTCCGATTCTTCGTCGTAGCCCGCCGGCAGGTATATTAGGCCGGCTCGAGGCTGATGTGTGTAGTATGGGAGTGGCTGGTAAGATTTACCGAATTGCTCTTAGGGGGCGTGCTTCGGAGTCATTTTCCTCGATCAATCCGAGCTTTCTTGCTCTCTGCCCTTCTAGTGGCTCATCAATCGGCTGCTTGATTATTGACGATCCTTCACCTACTACTCGATCTAGGAACAGCGGTACTAAGGAAGGATCAAATTGGCTACCAGAAAACTTCACGAATTCGCCTTTGACTTTGTCCAGATCTAGGGCACTCCGATACACGCGACTCGTAGTCATAGCATCGAATGCGTCGGCCAAAAGGATGATCCGCGACCCGAGTGGTATTTGTTCACCCTGCAATCCATGTGGATAGCCAGTCCCATCCCAGTTCTCATGGTGGTGCCGAATCATTGCCTCGATTTCACCCCTGAAATAGGTGACTTGATTCGCTAGATCGGCGCTTACTACAGAGTGGAGTCTTACCAATCTCCGTTCCTCTTCTGTCAGTTTTCCTGCTTTCCGCACTATTCCAGAAAGATCTAAGTGAATTTTGCCCAGGTCGTGAAGGTAAGCGGCGAGTTCAATCTTCTCAGTCTCAGTTGGAGAAAGCTTAAGCGCCTCACAAAGCTGCCTAGAATACGTAGCCACGCGATCCGAGTGCCCGGCCGTGTAGGAGTCGTGCATCTCTATGATCTTGATCAGTGTACGGACAGTTTCTCTATAGGTCTGTTTAAGCTGCAGATATTGACTGTATGCAACCCGTACCATCATGATTGGAAGCATGACCAAGACGAGTCCTATCAACCATAGTTCCTGATAGGCAAACGCGACTGCCAACGCAATAGGAGCGGACATGAGTTCGTAAACAAAAGCCCATTGGAAATTGCGTTGCCAGAATCGATGCGGTGGCTCTCGGTAGATTAGCGCTGCCCCTATACTTACTAACCACGTGTTACTTAGCCAATAAACGAGGGCCGACAATCCGAACGCTGCAAAGAATTGAATGCTTCCCTGTAATTGATGGGTTCCATTAAGCGCTTCGAACGTCATGGCACCAAGCAAAACGCTTATTGCCGTTTGAATGCCATTAAAAATCGCTTTTAGAGGCTTCCTTCGTTGGACTATACTCTCGGAAAATAGTGTCGCAGCCAGGGCCGCAGTCGAGGCCCACACCGGTTCAAAAAGAATCAGAAGTGCCCAAAAAACTGTACCGGATAGACCCAAATAGGCATTCCCAAACGGAACTTCTAGCGGATATCTGTAGGATAGAATTGCCAAAAGG
>DASRVB010000246.1:0-9950 GCA_035687725.1 Gemmatimonadota bacterium | reverse complement strand
TCGGCGAACAGGCGCGCCAGGCGCTCGATCACGGCCGGATCGACGCCGGTCGCCTCCCCCGCCCGCTGAGGCGTCCATTCCGACGCCTCTCCGCCCGCCCCCAGCACGTTCGCCATCGCCAGCGCGACGAGGTATTCGGTTCCGGGCTTGACGGATACCCACTCGTCGGCGTTCGAGGCCGTCATCGAGAGCCGCGGCTCGACCGCCACGAAGATCCCTTTCTCGACCGCCTCGTCGCCGCGGAAGGCGTGCATCCTCGACCACTCTCCCGCGTACCGGACCGGCGAAATCCACGTCTCGAGGAACTCGGCGCCGAAGGAGATCACGAACTCGGCTGCACCGATGTCGTAGGAAGGAAGCGCCGCTTCGCCGAACACACGCCGGTTCGCTTCGAGTAGGGGCTCGTATGCGAACGGCTCGAAGACGACCCGCCGCGCGCCCAAGGCCTGCGCCCATTCGTCGTATAGCCGCTCGCGGGTTCCCGTCTGGAGACCGGTCAACAGCACGACGGCACCCGGCTCGCCACCGGACTCGGTGCGCAACCTCCCGAGCTCCGCGGCGAGCGCGGCGGTCGCCTGGTCCCAGGGCGCGTCGACGTAGTCGCCGTCCTGGAGCCGCTTGGGTCCCTTCAACCGATCCGGATCGTACAGGTTCTGATGGGCCGCCTGCCCGCGCGCGCAAAGCTTGCCCCGGTTGACCGGGCTGTCGGGATTGCCCTCCAGCTTGATCACCCGGCCCTCGCGGGTCTTCACGTGTGTCCCGCAGCCCGCCGGGCATTCCCGGCACGTGGAGGCATACCAGGTGGGGATCCCCGGCGTGATGTCCTCGGGCGGCACCATGTAGGGTATCAGCGACTGCGGGCCGACCTTGGCGTCGCAGGCCGTAGCCGCGCCGGCACCGGTGATCCCGATCAGCTTGAGGAAGTCGCGTCTCTCCATCAGCCTCTCCGCCCGGACCTCAGTAGTGGCAGGTGGCGCAGTCGTCCGGAGCGCCCCGCTCCCGATGACACGTCACGCACCAGCCCATCGACAGAGACACGACCCGGGACACCTGCTCCATCTCCGCCACGTCTCCGTGGCACTCGGCGCACGCCACGCCGGCCCGGACGTGCGGCCGGTGCGTGAACTGCACGAAGGCGGGCACGCTATGGACCCGCGTCCAGGGAACGGGCGTCGAGTCGGCGGCGAATTCCAGGAGCTTGCCGATCTCCGACTTGAACTCGTCGGTCGAGCCCTGCACGAACCGGTGACAACCCATGCACGTGCCGACCGGCGGGATCCCGGCCTCTTCGGAGATGTTCGACGAGAAATGGCAGTATGCGCAAGGGATGCTGTCGATACCGACGTGGACGGTGTGCATGAACCGGATGGGCTGAGCCGGACTCTCCTCGGCCACGATCTCGGCGTTCCAATCCGGATCGCACGCACCCGCCGTCGCAACCAGCGTCACGGCGGCGGAAACGGCGAGAATCGGCAGGGGCGACCGTCGCCAACCAGACGCTTTCATCGGCATGCCGTCACCGGAGCGAAGTGAACGTTGGATGCGGTCGTCGATGCTGGTGGAGCGCCTGCTCGAGCGCGGGCGTCTTAGCTCGAAGAGCGTCGGAAATATGCCTCCGTCGCCGAGAGTGTCAAGCGGCCTCGGAGGGCCGAACGGCGAGTTCTTACTCCGCTACCCCTTCCAGACGGACGCCTTCTTCGCCCACGGAGTATCGGTGTACTCCTCCCGGAACGCGCGGGCGGTCTCCGCCAGCGCCGACGGGTCGTTCGTGCGCTTGTATTTCGAGACGCCTTCCCAATACAGGGCCTCCGGGGCGGCGTCGCCGTCCGGGTGACGCTCTACGACCTCGCGGAACTGGTTCTGAGCCTCCTGGAAGCGGCCGGCTGCGAAATGGATCCTCCCGAGGCCGAGGCCGAGCTGCGGCAGGAAGTCGTCGGCGGGAAGAAAGCCTTCGATCCGATGCTTCTCCTCTCCCGACGGATCGAGCATCAGGATGGTCGGCGTCCACTCCGCTCCGTAGCGCTGTCCCAGCCTGCGGAAGTCCTCCGCCTGATCGCGGACGTGGACGCGCACGGACAGGAAATCCTCCATGACCATCCGCGCCACTCTCTCGTCGCTGTATACCTCAGCATCCAGCTGAGCGCATCCCGCTCACATTGGTGCGGCGCTGAAGTCCAGAAGTACCGGCTTAGTGCCGGACGTCGCTTCCTGGAGCGCGGCGTCGGCGTCTCTTCTCCATTGGATCTCCATCCTTTCCTCCTTCGTTCGGGTCCGATTCGAGCCTATCCTCAGCTCAGCCCCGGCGTCAGTCTCGGTTCTTACGTAGTTCCGTCGAAGTCCTGGCGGGTAGCCGGATCAGCGCGCCAGGAATGCCCGGATTCCATTCATGAACATCTGCACCGACATCATGACGAGGATCATCCCCATCAGCCGCTCGATGGCGATCAGACCACGCTGACCCAGTACTCGATACAGAATCGTCGACGACAGGAGGACGATCGCGCTCAGCGCCCAGGCAATCGTCAGGGCAAGGAGCAGCCACCCCATCTGCCCCGGTGCCGAGCGCTGAAGCAGGAGCAGCACGGCGAGCGTCGACGGTCCCGCGATCAGGGGAACCGCCAGGGGAACCAGAAAGGGCTCCCCCTCGAGCTCGTCGGCCTGTCCGAATCTCTCGATGGGGAAGATCATCCGCACGGCGATGAGGAACAGAACGATTCCGCCCGCCACGCTGATCGTGTCCTGCTCGAGCTGGAGGAACTGCAGGACGAAGCTCCCGCAGAAGAGGAAGGCCAGCAGCACGACGTAGGCGAACAGGATCTCCCGCAAAAGCACTCGGCGGCGTCGATCGGGACGAACGGATTTCAGGGCCGAGAGGAACAGCGGGATGTTCCCCAATGGATCCATGACGAGGAAGAGCGTGATGACGGCTGCGGGAATGTCCACCCTCGGTTACGACGTCGGCTAGCGCCCGCTATGCGCCGCGCGGCAGGACCGTGTAGACGCGAGCGATGAAGTCGCGGAACTCGTTCATGAACTTCTGCAGGAACTCGGCCGTGGAGTCGTCGGTGACCTCGCCCTCGTCGCCGATGAGGCCGGGCATGAACTGCACGTATGCTTCGGGGGAGTTCATCTGCGGGGAATTGCAATAGCCGAGAATGGAGCGCAGGTGCTGCTGCCCGACGGCGGTGCCGATCTTGCCGGGGGAGGTGCCGATGACGGCCGACGGCTTGCGGTTGAAGGAGTTCGTCCGGTAGGGACGGCTAGCCCAGTCGATAGCGTTCTTGAGACTCCCCGGAATCGAGCGGTTGTACTCCGGAGTCACGAAGAGGACCGCGTCGACTCGGGCGATGGCATCCTTGAACGCCTTCGCCACAGGGGGATAGTCGGAATCGTAATCGTAGCTGTAGAGCGGAAGATCCCCGATGGGGATCTCGCTCAATTCGAGCTCCGGGGGAGCGAGTCGCACGAGAGCGCGCGAGAGCTTTCGATTGATCGATTGCCTGGCAAGGCTGCCGATCAGGTAGCCCACGGTGTAGGTGGTCATTCGGCGCAAGCTATCCTGCGGGGTCCGGTGAGCAAGACGGTCACGCCGCCCGTCCGATGAGCCACCAACCTGCGACGGTCCCCACCACGTAGATCACATGATGCCAGGCATCGATCGCGACTTCCCGCGCGCCCCACTTCCAGAAGGGCGGCGCTAGACCCGTGATCGGCAGGCCCACCAGCGCCCCACCCCAGACGAGAAGGAAGAAGACGGGTCCGGCCGCTGCGAGATTTAGCCCGCCGAGATCGGGATCCAGCAGGGCCCAGAAGACGATCCCCCAGACCGTGGAGTAGATCCAATGGACCCACGTGCTCATGAGCGACAACCGCGTCCCCTTCAGCGGACCGGCACCGAGGAGGGCGAGGAGCTTGTTTCCCGCCTGACCCGGCGTTTCACTCGCTGGCCGGCCTCGGAGGTACATCTCGGTCGTGCTGGAGAGCGTCATGACGGCGCCGCCGAAGAACGCCGACAGGAGACCGCGGAGCAGCAGAGGGCTCATCTCACGAATCCAACCAGCCGCCGCGAAAGCCCGCGCGGCGAAGTCCACGGACGACGTAGGGGGACGAGCGCATCAGGCGCCACAACAGCTCGGAGCGGTGGTTCTCGATCATCAGCACGACCGGTCCTTGATCGAGCCCGTAGTGACCGACGGAAATCCAGCCTTTGCCTTTCGACTTCGAGTCGGGAAAGGTCGGATTGAAGCTGCACTTGTATCCCATCTCGCTGCTCATCTCGGGATACCGGCGGTCGATCTCGTCCAGCGTCGCCGCGACGAGATCGGGCTCGAATGGCAGCGATGCGACGACCGCCCAGGGAGTCAGGGTCCCGTCGTCGGGGCCCCAGGGCACGCCGCGCGCACGGTAGTCCCAGAAGCGACGTTTCTCACCCGCCACCTGCCGCACGGCCGGTCCGGGCCCGTCGCTCGCGGAGATGCCCCACACGTGCTCGCCATAGCCTTTGAATCCGCGCGGATTGCGGATTGCGTAGCGCTGTTGCACGCGCGTCGCCCGGCGGGTGTTCTCGAAGTAGTCGGTCTCCTTGCCGCGCATGAACGCATCCTGGATCCCGCGGAAGTCGATCCAGACGTGAGAGAGCTGGTGAACGAAGAGCGGGCCGGCATAGAGGAGCTCTTCCCCGTAGACCCTCTTCCAGTCGTAGGTCTCGGTCCACGCGCGGTACGCGCGGGCGGGGATCGGATAGGTGGGGGAACCCAGAGCCAGGACGTACAGGAGAAGCGCCTCGTTGTATCCCTGCCATCGATACTTGAGAAATCCTTTTTCCGGAGTCCATCCGTGGGATACGGCGGCTCCTCCCGCGAGCGCCCATCGCCAGTCGACCCTGCGATAGAGCGCCTCGGCCAACAGGCGAATCTCCCGCTCGGCTTCGTCTTCGCCGTCGAAATAGCCTCCACACGCCAGGGCGCCGGCAAGAAAGAACGTCGTGTCGATCGTCGACAGCTCACTGTACCAGGATCGGTGGCCGCTCTCCATTTCGAGGAAGTGGTAGAAGAACCCCCGGTGGCCGATCGCGTGGAGCTCGTACCCTTTCGGCCCGTACCAGAAGGTTCTCAGCGTGGTTTTCACCCGCTCCGCCGCCTTCGCTCGCGGGATCCAGCCGCGTTCCGCCGCCACGACGAGGCAGCCGAGACCCATACCCGTGGCGGTGATGCTCGAAGGGTACCCCTTCTTGGTGCTGTCCGGGACCAGGCCGTTCTCCGGATTGGCCAGGTCCCAGAAATAGCGAAAGGTGTCGCGCGCCAGACGGTCCAGGCCCTGTGTCTGTCGTTTGCTGAGGCTCATATCTCGCGGATCGTGATCGCTGCCACGGCATGACGCGGAAGCTCGATCGCAAGTACGACCCGTCCTTCCTCGCGCTCGACTGTTACGCCTTCGGCTCGAACCTCGGAAGCCTGGAGGAGCTCTTCGACCTGACGCCGCGACGGGTATTCCGGCGCGCCCATCGCGCGCCATGCGGCCACGGGATTGGCATTCTCTTCATCGATCCTCCGGATGACCGCCCGTCCGGGATCCCGACCTCCCCGGATCTCGATCCGGACCGTCTCGCGGCGAATGGGTTGGCGCGGCATGGCGTGGTTGGTGAGCAGGATCGTCAGGCTCCGGCGCCGTCGCACCGCCCAGACATCCACGGTCTCGTGATCACCCCCGACGGCATAGCGCTCGTCGCCGAGGTCGTGCAGGAGCTCGAATGCGCGGTAGGTGGGCTTGGGAACGCCGTGGATCGTCAGAAGACCGAAGCCCCCATGGAAGGGGAGCGACGGGAAGTACTTTTCCTCGAAGATGTCGGAGAATGTCCAGAAGGCGTACCCGTCGACGAGATCGCAGACGTCGAGCACGGTCTTGGCGACGAAGGCCGCGGCCCAGGGTTGATCGTGGAGGGGGTCGCGCTGATCCGCGGAGGTGTTCCATTCCGTATAGTAGAGCTCTCTGTCCCCCGCCTCGCGTCTCGCTTTCACGGCCTGGGTCCGAAGCGTGCCGCGGGGGACTTTCGCCAGACTCGCCTCCGTGTCCTCGCCCGGACCCCCGACGACATCGGTCGGATAATGATGCGTGGTGACGAAGTTCGCCGGGACGTTCTCGGCACTGCAGAACTCGAGAAACTCGGGGATCCATGCATTCTGAGCGGTAGCCGGCCCCCCGACGCGGAGATCGGGATCGGCCTCCTCGAGGACGCGGGCGGTGGCGGTGTAGAGATCGAAGTAGTCCCGCCGCGTACCGTCCCAGAAATCCTTCAGATTCGGCTCGTTCCAGACCTCGAAGTACCACCGCCGCACCTCGGTCGTCCCGTATCGCTCGACCCAATGCTCCGCCAGCCTGCGGATGAGCGCCTGCCAGTACGGTAGCCGCCGTGGCGGAGTCACGTTCGCGCCGTAGCGGAACACCGTGCGCTCACCCGAGGCGATCGCCGAGGGCATGAAGCTCAGCTCGACGAACGGTCTGACCCCCACGTCGATCAGCGCGTCGTAGACGACGTCGATGTTGTGAAAGGAATGGACGAGAGCCTCTTCGTGGCGAACCAGGGTCCCCATGTCGTCGGAGAGGATTCCGTGGAAGCGGATGTGACGGAACCCGAGCTCCGCGTGGGCTCTTCGCAGCTGCTCCTGCCAGTCCGCACGCAGACCGAGGGGCGCGTGGCAACTGCCGACCGTGTGCTCCCAGGTGTGGGGCAGCAGGGTCGGCTTGCTCGCGAGATCGACGACGAAGCGCGCCGCCACGTCAGGCTCTGCGCGCGACGACCCACGCGACGGCCCCCGCCGCGAGCGCCGAACCGAGAAGGAGCCAACGACGATGCACGGATAGTGTCAGCATTGCGCTCGTAGGCCGTGCGCGGGCGTCGAAGATCCCATGGGCTCCGAAGTCCCGCTCCTCGTCCGCCGGCGCGAAGAGATTGTCGTATTGCTTCGGAGGATCGGGCTCGTCCATCTGCTGCGAGTCGTAGCCGGTCCGCGCAAGATATCGGTCTGCGAAACCCGGGACGATCTTGTTCCCGACGATCGCCTTGATCGTTGGCCAGCCGACCCAGAGCTCCCGGCGGGGATTCTCCGACGCTGCGACGACGGCCCGCGCAGCCACCTCGGGCTGGAAGATCGGAGGAACGGGCTGCGGGTGGCGCGGCATGCGCGACCGGCCCCAGGAGAACTGGGGCGTGTTGTGGGCCGGCAGATGCACCATCGTGATCGCGACCCGGCTTCCGTCATGCAGGAGCTCGCAGCGCACGGCGTCGGTGAAACCGCGCAGGCCGTGCTTGGCGCCGCAGTAGGGCGCCTGGAGGGGAATCGCGCGATAGGCGAGTGCCGAGCCGACCTGTACGATGACGCCGTGATCGCGCGGTCGCATCCGCCGCAGGGCTGCCATCGTCCCCCACACGGCCCCGAGATAGGTGACCTCGGTGGCGCGTCGAAACTCGGCCGTGGTGATCTGCGACACCGGCGCGAAGATCGTCGCCATCGCGTTGTTGACCCAGACGTCGATCGGGCCGAGCTCGGTCTCGATCCGGTCGGCGGCCTGATCGACCGCGTCGGGGTCTGCGACGTCGAGTGGCAAGGCGAGCGGGATTCCTCCGGCTCCACTCACGTCCTCCGCGGCTGCCGCTAGACCCGCCTTCCCGCGCGCGAGGAGCGCCACGCGGTCGCCGGATTCCGCAAAGGCGATCGCCACCGCCCGCCCCACCCCCGCGGACGCTCCGGTCACGACGACAGTCCTGGGAGCACTGTGGAAGTCGGTCGCCAAGAATGCCCCGTTTTCAGATCGTGGGTCGCCGGAGTCCCTCTGATCCGGTTGCCGGCGAACGCTCGGCAACCGCAACGCCGTGGCGGAACACGAGCTCGCCCCCCAACCATCCGGCGACGCTCAGCAGGATCATCCCGACGATCGACAGCGCGATCGGTGTGGTGGCGCCGGGCGGGCTGATCGTCCGCAGCCACAGGTTGACCGCGTAGAGACCGACGGTCGTCAGATTGACCAACATATGCGCCGTGGCGACTCTGCGAGTCGCGCGATTTTCCAGCGAGAGGTAATCGACGAAGCCGGGGAGAGCCGCCAGGAGCGCCCCGGCGATGCCGCCCGCCATCGTGTAGAGCGCCATGTCATCCCAGAGCGCGTCGTCGGACAGAAAGCGATAGACGAGGTCGCACGCGAACGAGAAGATCCAGAGCCCGATGGGTAGAGGAACGAGCATCGGGTGGATCGGATGCTTGAAGATCCGTGCTCTCATGCCGCCAATGGCCTCCTGCTCAGGTTGCCTAGCGCTCGCGGCGAATAGGTAGCAAGAGGTAGAAAGGGTGAGCCGAAATGGCAACATTCCGGTCCACGCGCAGCCCGCCACGTGAGCTCTTGTCCTGACCTGTTCCTACATGACGGAACGAATGGCGCGTCGGGCAGGGCGAAGCGACGGCTCGGAGTTGGTGGCCCCAACGGGATTCGAACCCGTGTTTTAGCCTTGAGAGGGCTACGTCCTAGGCCACTAGACGATGGGGCCTTCCGCGGAAGGGAGCCCCAAAACTACTCGCCGGGATGGGGATCGAAAAGGGCTATCGAGCGGGCTCCTCGGTCGCGGCCGGGGCCCGAGAGGCGTCCATGCGCCGTTTTTCCGAGTACATCCGCTGATCGGCCTCGGCGAGCTTCTCGTCCACGCTCTCGCCGGGATTGCGGACGGCCAGCCCCACCGAGACACCGATCCTCGTCCCGTCCGGCACGGACGGCGAGCACTCGAGGGCCTCGACCACGCGCTTGCGGATCCGCTGGCACGCCTTCCCCGCGCCCTCGGCGTCGGTCTCGAGCAGGACGACCAGGAACTCGTCGCCCCCGTACCGGACGACCGCGTCGATCGAGCGCACGTTCTTCTGAAGCGCCTGCGCGAACGCGACCAGGATGTGATCGCCCTGACGGTGCCCATAGCGGTCGTTGATGTCCTTGAAGTCGTCCAGGTCGAGCATCATGAGCGCGAACGGCCGTTCGAAGCGCTCGGCCCTGTCCTGCTCGGTCGGGAGCACGCGGTCGAGGTATCTGCGGTTGTAGACGCCCGTCAGCGGATCGGTGATCGTCAGCCGGTCCAGCTCGGCGCGCGCGCGGTTGAGCTCGAGCGCTACCGCCAGCTGGCTGGCGAGCGCCTGCAGGAGAAGCGCCTCGTCCTGGTCGAAGGCGTCCAGTTTGTCGCTCTCTACGTTCAGGACGCCGAGGACGCGGTCCCGGATCTTGATCGGCACGGCCAGCTCGCTGCGTGCCTGCGGGACGCCCGACACGTAGCGGTCGTCCTGCCGCACGTCCGGGACGTAGAGGGCTTCTCCCTTGACCGCCACCCAGCGGGAGATGCCACGCTCTCCGGTGAGCGCGATCCGCATTCCCCGCGTCCCCGCGGGGTAGCCGTGCTCGTCGACGATGACCAGTTCCTGTGTCTGCTCGTCGACCAGCAGGATGGCGCAATTGAAGAAGTCGAGGACCTTGCGGGCGACCTCGAGGACGACGCGGTAGATCGACCATTCGTCCTCGACGAGGGCCATCTCCTGGCTGAGCTCGCAAAGAGCCTGAAAGCGGTCCGCACGGCTGGGTGTCTCGATCGCCTCGATACTCACCCGCTAGGGCTCCTCGCAGAAGTCTGTGGGGAAATTGCGGGAAAGCGAACGGTAAATCCCCGGAAGAACGCCCGCCCGCTGGCGTTCTGCAACAATCATTCCACAGCCACGTCCCACAGCCGGAGGTTGTCGATCCATACGGTGCCCGCGCCTTGGATGATTACATTGAGCTCCACAGAGGCAGGATTCTGGCATGTTTCGGGCCGACTGAAGGATAGCTCCTGCGGCTTCCAGTCGGACGTCCCCGCCACGCTCCTCGGAAGGCCCCGCGCGAACGCCGGGTTCCCCTCGGCCGGATGACACCACAGCTCGAAGAAC
>DASRVB010000245.1:0-6636 GCA_035687725.1 Gemmatimonadota bacterium | reverse complement strand
TCACCGCGAGGCCGATCCGCCGCCGCCGCTCGAGCTCGCGGGGCTGGCCGCTGATCGCGATCCTGGCCGGGCTGCTCTTCGTGGGCGCCCTGGCGTGGGCGCTGACCCTCCGCGCGGAGCGCTCGCGCTTCGAGCGCGATCGCAGGGCCACAGCCGCAGCCGCTGACTCGCTGGCACGGGAGATCGCCGCCCGGGACTCGCTGGAGAGCGCCCGGCCGGGCGCCACCGACCTGGCTCCGATCCTGGCGTCCCCCGATCTGACCGCCATCGACCTGACCGGCGCCACCGGCGGGCGCGGCCGCCTCTTCGCGTCCGACGGCGGGGCGCTCCTGGTGGTCGAGGAGATTCCACCCCTGTCCGAGGATGGCGGCTACCATCTCTGGACCCGCACCCCCGGAGGATTGGCGGCCCACGTTACCGCGCTGGGATTGGCGCCGGGAGGCTACCTGCTCGCCCGGTTCTCGGACGCGACGTTCCTGCGTGGCACCAGCGGCGTCCTCATCACCGCGGAAACCGGTCCCGCCGGCGTGTTTCCGGTGGGCGCCGTTCTGCTCCAGGGCCCGGTTCCGGTCGCCCTGCGCTAGTTTCGGGCGCCACGCAGCACTCGTTCCGTGCGACGGCGCTAGCGTGGCCGAGCGGCGCTCCGTAGCTTCTCGTGTTCGCGAAGGGCTGTCGAATCCAGCTCCTTCCGGCGCCGGGGTGGCGGAACTGGTAGACGCGCCGGACTCAAAATCCGGTGGCCGCAAGGCCGTGTGGGTTCGATTCCCTCCCCCGGCACCACCCATTCGGGACGGTTGACGGCTCCCGAAGCTCTCGTCACCTTCGAGATCGGATGCATCGGACTCTCGTCCTCGCGCTGCTCCTCCTCGCGGTTACGCTGGGGCTCCGCTGCGCGCGGAACGCGGAACGCGCCGCCCTCGACGAGCCCATCACTCCACCCGGGGCCGTCGAGCGCGAGCCGTACTTCGTCTGGATGACCGACTCCAGCGCGACGATCCGCTGGCGGACCTGGGAGCCGGCAGAGTCCGGCATCCGGTTCTGGACCGAAGCGGACACCACCGAGCTCCTGCTCGAGCAGGAAGGCCGCACGCACACCTTCCAGATGCTCCAGCTTCAGCCGGCGACCACCTATGAGTACCAGATCCGCCTGAACGACACGCTGTGGTCGCAGACCGCGGAATTCACGACGTTCCCGCTTCCCGGCGCGAAGGACGCCTTCATGTTCCTGCTCATGGGGGACACGGGGATGGGCAACGCACCGCAGCGGGCGCTCGCCGAGCACATCAACGAGGAAACTCCGGCCTTCATCGTGCACGTCGGCGACATCGCCTACCCCGACGGCACCGATCGCGAGTACACGGTCAACCATTTCGAAATCTTCGCGCCTGTCCTGAAGCGGGCTCCCATGTTCCCGGCTCCGGGGGATCACGACCTCCGCACGAACCTGGGTGAGCCCTACATCGAGGCGTTCGAGCCCCCGGGCGGACACGACTCCGGATCACCCCTGTACTACGCGTTCACCTACGGCAACGCGCGCTTCATCTCGCTCGACACCAAGGACGACCCCGAGCATGCGGCGCGATTCGGCTACATCGGCGACCCGACGAGCGACCAGTATCAGTGGCTGCTCCGTGAGCTGTCCGACGCCCGTCGCGATCCCGGCATCGACTGGATCATCGTGTTCTTCCATCACGCGCCGTACAGCGCCTCCACGGGCTTCGGCGGACACGGCTCGCATCTTCCCACGCGACGTGCCCTGAGCCCCCTGTTCGACGGCTATGGTGTGCCCTTGGCGCTGAGCGGCCACGATCACGACTACCAGCGCTCGCGGCCGATTCGCGGAAACACGGTCCAGGAAGACGGCCGCGGGACGGTGTACATCGTGAGCGGCGGAGGAGGAGGTCGCTGGAACTTTCGCGGGACCGGAACGGACTGGTTCTCGGACTTTACGCGACAGATCAACCAGTACGTGCGGATCCGGATCGACCACTACGATCTTTCGCTGGAGGCGGTCGACACGGGCGGGAACGTGTTCGACACCTATGCGATGTCGATTCCCGAAGACCAGCGCAAGCCCGAGGTCGAGCCCTCCGAGCCGATCGCCACTCCACCCGCGGCGGCGGCCGAGACCGAGGCCGCCGGGGCGACGACCGACACCTCCGCGGCGACCACGTCGAGCGCCACCACGCCCTAGCGTCCTGAGTCTACAACTCGCCATTCCCGTAGCCCTCGCGATCCTGGCCGCTCTCGGAAATGTGCTCGGGGGCTGGCTGGTGAGCTCCCGGCGCGGCTGGAGCGATACGATGCTCCGGCTGTTCGTCGCCATCGGCGCGGGCTTCCTGCTCTGCGTCGCCTTGCTCCGCATGCTGCCCGAGGCCGTCAACCTCGAACCGCTCGTCGCGTTGCCGCTGGTCGTCGGCGGCTACTTCATGACCCACCTTTTCGAGCACGCGCTGGTCCCGCACTTCCATTTCGGGGAGGAGGTCCACACCGAGTTCGTGCACCGGAGCTCCAGCAGGGCGGCGATCTTCGGCCTCGGCCTGCACTCTTTCTTCGACGGCGTATCGATCGCCGCCGGGTACGCGGTGTCGCCGGTGCTCGGTTGGCTCGCGTTCGTCGCGATCGCGCTGCACAAGCTCCCCGAGGGGTTCACGATCGCTTCGATCGTGCGCGCGGCGGGGGGCGGGAGGGCGGAATCTCTGGTCTCGGCGGCCGTGGTGGGCGCGGCATGCCTGTTCGGCGCGCTGCTCTTGTCGGGGGCCGATGACCTCGCGGGGTACGGCCTCGCGCTCGCGACCGGAGTGACGATCTACGTAGCGGCCACCGACCTCATCCCCGAGGTCAACAAGGAGGTCGGCCACCACCTGGCGTTCACGGTCCTGGGCGGCCCGGCGCTGTATCTGGCGGCGGCCTGGGTGCTGCGCTTCCTGGATCTTCGCTAGGCGTCCCTCCGAGCTTCCGCACCATGTGGACCAGCGCATCCAGCTCGGCCAGCGATTCGGCCACCAGATCCACGTACGTCGGCTCGCCGGCCGCTCCGTCGATGCTGGCGCCGGGCAGGGAATCGGCTTCCCCCACGTCGATTCCGGCCGGGACGCGCACGGCGGTCGGGCCGGTAGCGTAGGTCCGCTCCCGGTCCGAGACGTTGGGGCGCTCCTCGCCGGTCGGCTCCGCGATCGAAGCGGGGAGTGCGCCGGCGACCATCGAGTCGGCGCTGTCGAGCCACGTCCCGATGCGGCCGAGGACGGCGCGGATCGAATCCGACTCCGACGCGATGAACTCGGGGGGCTCGGACGCGGCCAACTCCCCCACACGCCCGCGGAACTCCTGGATCAGCTCGGCCGACAGCGTGCCGTCGTCCCGCCCGACCGCCTCGGCGACCGGGGCGCTCCAGCGGACGAGGGCGGTCAAGGCCGGCCAGTCGTAGAGAAGGACCTGCTCGTTCCGGTAGGAAGACGTGTCGATGAATCGTGGCTCGAAGCCGCGGCTTTCGGCGGCGGGGTCGGCCTGGGCCGGCTCCTGCGCCCGGGCGGACGCGGTCCAGAGGGCCCCGACGACGACGGCGATCAGGGCCGCCGTCGAGCAGCGAAAACATTCCATGCGCATGGGTGTATATACTCCCGCGGCCGGGGAAAGGTCACCGAGAAGTTCGAGGTTGGACGGCGCAAGCGGCTGTCCTGTCTTCACTTGCGCCCACCTTCCCCTTGACAGGCCGAGCGTGGATCGGGTATTGTATCATGTTCCACGATATTCGTCGATTCTCGGGCGTGTCGGTGTGGATCTGGTGAGAGGAAGACAGGCTGGTTCATGGCAACGAAAAAGCGTAGAAAGACAACGAACATGGCTCTGGGCTCCGGGTCCGACAAGGTGGACGAGGGCGCCCTCGCGCTGTATCTGGAGGATATCAAGAACCATCCCCTCCTGACACGCGCGGAGGAGGCCGAGCTCGCCCGTCGCATTCGCGAGGGGGACCAGCTCGCGCTGGAGAAGCTCGTCCGCTCGAACCTGCGGTTCGTCGTCTCGGTGGCCAAGAAATACCAGAACCTGGGCATGAGCCTGCCGGACCTGATCTGCGAGGGCAACGTGGGTCTGGTGCGGGCAGCCCAGAAGTTCGATGAGACCAAGGGCGTCAAGTTCATCTCCTATGCGGTGTGGTGGATCCGCCAGGCGATCCTAAAGGCGCTGGCGGAGAACTCCAAGACGTTCCGGCTGCCCATCAACCGGGCGACCACGCTCAACAAGATCTCCAAGAAGGAAGCCGAGCTGACGCAGAAGCTCGGGCGCGAGCCGAAGCCCGAGGAAGTGGCCGAGGCGATGGAGATGGACGTCGACGAGGTCAGGAAGCTCATGAACGTCTCGCGCAAGTCGCTCTCTCTAGACGCCCCGCTCTTCGAGGGCGAGGAGAAGACGCTGTTCAGCTACCTCTCGGACGACGAGACCCTCGATCCCGAGGAACAGACGTTCGAGAGCGCGAGACAGAAGGAGATCCGCGAGACGCTGGACTCCCTCCAGCCGCGCGAGGCGAAGATCGTCAAGCTCTACTACGGGCTGGACGGAAACGAGCCGCTGACCCTCCGGGAGATCGGCTCGATCTTCAACCTCTCGCGGGAGCGGATTCGGCAGATCAAGGAGCGGGCCATCGAGCGGCTCCGCCACGTTTCCCGGGCGCGCCGGCTCGAGCCGTACCACTAGGCCGACCCGCCTCGAGTATTTACGGAAGCCCCCGGTCTCCACCGGGGGCTTCTTCGTTTCCGCTAGCCCGAGTCGGGTCGGTCGGCAGCGCCGCCACGGGATTTCGCCGGAACGCATAGATCGCCGCCCCGGTCGCCAGGGCGACCGCCCCGAGCATCAGGTTCCGCGCCTCCGCGTTCGCCAGGAAGGCGAGACAGAGGGACAGGGCAGCGATGGGAATCGCCGGTCCTCCGGGCAGACGAATGGTGTCGGGACCGACCGGAAGCTTGCGTCGCAGGACCGGAACCGAGGCCGCCGTGCCCATGTAGATCGCAAAGCGCGCGATGACCGACAGAAGCGCGAGCTGCACGAACGTTCCGGAGAGCGCGAGGACGAACGCGAGCGACGTCTGGGTCGTGATCGCGACGTGTGGAGTGCGCCAGCGAGGATGGATCCTCGCGAGCACCTCTGGTCCGAACCCGTCCTCGGCCATGGCGAAGAGGAAGCGGGGGCCGGTCAGGGTCGATCCTCCGATCGTGCCCAGGATCGACACCACCGCTCCGGCGGTGAGCAGCGCTCCTCCCCATCCGCCCATGAGCAGGACGGCCGCATCGGCGAGCGGCGCTCCCTCCACCCTGGCGCCGAGGTCGGGGAGCGTCCCGAGCGCGACGAGCTGGACCAGGAAGTAGAGGATCGTCACGACCGTGATCATCGTGATGAGGGCGAAGGGCAGGTCGCGGCGGGGATTCCGGCACTCCCCCGCCGTCACCGGTGAGTTCTCGAAGCCGGCATAGGCGAACAGGATGAGGAGCGCGGCTTCTCCCAGCCCTCTCGTCGAGGGCGCAGAATCCTGCAGCACGCTTCCCATATCGATCACGAAGAGCCCGAACACTACGAGGAGCAGAAGGGGCATCATCTTCGCGACCGCGAGGCCGGCGGCCGTGCGGGCGCCCGATCGCACGCCTACCACGTTGATCCAGGTGAAGAGCGCGAGCGCGCCGAAGATGACGGCGACGCGACCCGCTCCTTCCACCAGCCCGGGCCACAGGAAGCCCAGCGCCTGCGCGGCTCCGTTCGAGAGCGAGGCGCTGGTCGTCACGCTCGCGATCCATTTCATCCAGCCGACTTCGAAGGCGACGAAGGGACCGAAGGCCTCCCGGGTATAGAGATAGCCGGACCCGGGCTCGTCGAAGTGGCTGGAGGCCTCGGCGAAGCACAGGACCAGGAGCGAGACCGCCAGTCCTGCGGCTAGAATCGCCCACAGACTTGCCCCGCCGAGGAGCGCGGCGGTGGCCGCGGGGAGCAGGTACACGCCGCTGCCGACGACGTCGTTGATGGCGACACCGACACACTCCCACCGGGACACCGCCCGCTTGAGCGACGAGGCGCCGCTCAAACCGGCATCAGGTGGGGGGCACCGCCGAGCGGGCGACGGGCTTCCGGCGAGTGGCGAAGAGGACGGCGCCGACGGCGAGCGCGATCGCTCCCGCGATGAGGTTCCAGCGCGTCGCGCTCAGCAGGAACACCAGGCACAGGGCGAGCGCGGCGATCGGAATCAGGGGGCCGCCCGGCAGCCGGACGGTCGACTCCGTGCGGGGAAACTTGCGACGCAGGACCGGCACCGCGGCTGCCGTTCCGATGTAGGTCGCCAGCCGCGCCACGATCGAGAGCATGGCCAGCTGGACGAAGGAGCCGGACAAGGCCAGGGCGAGCGCGATCGTGCTCTGGATGATGATCGCGACGTACGGCGTCCGCCAGCGCGGATGTACGCTGGCCAGCGCGCGCGGCCCGAAGCCGTCCTCGGCGAGGGCGAACAGGTAGCGGGGCCCCATGAGGGTCGTGTTCCCCACGTTCCCTTCGATCGACACCGCCGCACCGATCGTCATGACGACGCCGGCCCATGCGCCGACCAGGAGCGTGGCGGCGTCCGCCAGTGGCGCTCCCTCTACGCGGTCCGCGAGGTCG
>DASRVB010000244.1:0-8796 GCA_035687725.1 Gemmatimonadota bacterium | reverse complement strand
TACGAGCTGTCCATGATCGAGTCGCACGAGGGGGATCTGAAGCGCGACTTCGGTTTCACGCCGGACTTCTCGAAGGCTAAGCGCTTCCTCGAGGAGAACGACGGCGCCGGCAACACCTTCAAGGCCACGGCCAAGCCCGTCCTCATCGGCACCGCCGTCGTCGGCGCGACGACCATGATCTTCGCCATCATCGTGGCCCTGACCCAAGGCCTGACGGAGAACATCGACAAGCTTTCGGTCCTCCATCCCCCATTCCTGCTGGGCCTCATCACAGGCGGCGCGATGATTTACTGGTTCACGGGCGCCTCCACGCAGGCCGTCACGAGCGGCGCCTATCGCGCCGTCGAGTTCATCAAGAGCCACATCAAGCTCGAGGGTACGACGCAGGCGAGCGTCGAGGACAGCCGGCGGGTCGTGCGCATCTGCACCGAATACGCCCAGAAGGGCATGTTCAACATCTTCCTCGGGGTGTTTTTCGCTACGCTCGCCTTTGCCTTCGTCGAGCCCTTCTTCTTCATCGGCTACCTCATCTCCATCGCCATTTTCGGCCTCTACCAGGCGATCTTCATGGCCAACGCCGGCGGCGCCTGGGACAACGCCAAGAAAGTCGTCGAGGTCGATCTCCAGATGAAGGGCACGGACCTGCACGAGGCCACCGTCGTCGGTGATACGGTGGGCGATCCCTTCAAGGACACGTCCTCGGTGGCCATGAACCCGGTCATCAAGTTCACGACGCTCTTCGGGCTTCTCGCCGTGGAGCTCGCCGTGAGCCTCGCCGTGGACAAGGGCGCTCTCATCACCTACATCCTCGCCGGCGTCTTCTTCGCCGTGTCCGTCTTCTTCATTCTGCGCTCGTTCTACTCCATGCGCATCGGGCGCCACGCGGAAGAACTCACCTCCACCAGACCCCCGATTTCCACATCGGCCCCCGAGACGCCAACGCCGCACCCCGTGGGCAGCGGCAGGTAGGCACAACTCGCTCGCGGGCTAACCGGAGGTCACGTGCTTTACATGGTCATCGAGCGGTTCCGCGGCGGGGATCCGCGGCCGGTGTACCGCCGTTTTCAGGAGCGCGGTCGCCTGGCCCCGGCTGGGCTGCAGTACTTGGCGAGTTGGGTGACGGCGGATCTGTCGCGCTGCTATCAGGTGATGGAATGCGAGGAGCCTCACCTGCTCGACACTTGGATGGCCCAATGGCACGATCTCGTGGAATTCGAGGTGGTGCCGGTGCGCACCTCAGCGGAGATCGTCGCGGAACTCGCTCACGTGCTCTGAGCGTCAGGCCGCTTCCCTCTCCGTCCTGCCTCCGCGCTCTCCGAGGCTGCCCGGCAGCGGGTGACCCTCCGAGCGGGTCACGTACGTCGCGGCCGCGAGGTCGCCGGTCACGTTGAGGGTCGTGCGGCACATGTCGAGGATCCGATCCACGCCGATGATGATGGCGATGAGCTCGGGGTTCACACCGACGGTTGCCAGCACGAGGATGATGAACGGGATCGAGCCGGACGGGACTCCCGCCGTTCCCACGCCTCCGAGGATGGCCAGATACATGACCATCAGCTGCTGGCCGAGGGTGAGATCCACCCCTGCGAGCTGCGCCAGGAAGAGCACGGTCACGCCCTCGTAGAGAGCGGTGCCGTTCTGGTTCGCCGTGGCCCCTACAGTCAGGACGAAGCTCGCGATCCCACGCGGAATGTGCAGGTTCTCTTCGGCGACGCGAAGCGCGGTGGGGAGCGTGGCGTTGGAGGACGAGGTGGAGAACGCGGTCAACATGGCGGTCTTGACGCGACGAAAGAACTCGGTGGGCCGCATACGCGACAGCACCGCGACGGACGCGGAGTAGACCACCACCAGGTGGATCGCGAGCCCCAGCAGAACCGTCGCCACGAACCAGATCAGCGTCATGAGAACGTCCAGCCCGAACCGCGCCGTATTCGTGAACAGCAGGCAAGCCACCGCGAACGGGGCGGTCCACATGACGAGATCGATCACCTTCGCCGATAGCGCGTAGAGTCCCTCCATGAACGCTATGAACGCCGACGTGACGGAAGTGGAGACGAGGGTCGCGGCAACTCCGAGCACCAGAGCGAAGAACATCAGGTGCAGCATGTTGGGCAGATCGGACGCCAGCGAAGCAATCGGGTTGCTGGGGACGATCGTCTCCACGACCTTGGTGAGGACCGCTTTGTCCTCCGCGCGGCTCGCCTCGGCCTCGAGGACGCGCTCCGAGGCTTCGCTGCCGTAGCGCGCCTCCAGCTCGGCTGCCGTCTCGGCCGGGATCCGCTCGCCGGGGCGGATCGCGTTGGCCAGGCCGAGACCGATCAGCACCGAGATCGTCGAGAACACGAGCGTGTAGGCGAGCGTCTTCAGCCCGACCCGTCCCAGCCGGCCGATCTCTCCCATGCCGGCCACACCGACCACCAGGGACGCGAAGACGAGCGGGACGACGATCATGAGGAGCAGACGCAGGAACAGCGACCCGATGGGCTCGGTTAGCTCCCTGACCACCCATTCGACGCGCGGATCTCCCGCGCCGAGCGCCGCATTGACGACCACTCCCGACACTGCGCCGATAACCAGGCCGAGGAGAATTCGGGTGTGTAGCGGCATCCCGCGCGGCCGGTCGCGCGTGGTGTCGTCCAGATCGGTGGTCAGCTCGCGCTCGAACGAGTCCCGGTCACGGCGATCCGTCATCGTCGTTTTTTCCTCTGAATGGAGTTGGGGAGAGCGAGTCGTCGAAATGAAGCGGCCGAACGTAGGTGCGAATCTGCGTCAAATCGCAATTTGACGCAGATCCGACCTCAGTTGTCTTCGCGGTCCAGGCTTACGAGAGCCGTGCCCTCGACGTCGTAGCGGACAGACACGTGCCACGGGCGGCAGCACACGGGGCAGTCCTCGTCGTATTCCTGATCCGGTCCGCTGCCGGGGTCGAGCGTAATCCCCGTCTTCTCCGTGCACCACGGGCATCGAACTTCAGCTTCCGTATCGGCGGTGCCGTATATGGAAGCCAGCCAGTCTTCCGTATAGGGGCCAGTGCCTTCCACCATGCATCCCCCTTGATGAGATTCATATCCCAGCCTATCGTATCGCCACTACCCATCCTACCCGATTCATGCCGTCTTGTATACCCGTTTTCGCGCTGCCACGCTTCCCGAGGAGGCCTCCATGCCGTCCGAGACCCACCGACCGCAACGCGTGCTCGTGACCGGAGGAGCCGGGTTCATCGGCTCGCACGTCACGGACCGATATCTGTCCGAAGGCTGCGAAGTGACCGTGGTGGACGACCTGTCGACCGGTCGCCGCGAGCGGGTTCCCCACGGTGCCGACTTCGTGGAGATGGGGCTCGACGATCCCGGACTCGAGGAAGTGTTCGAGGCAGGACGATTCGACACCGTTAACCACCATGCCGCGCAGATCGACGTGCGGGCTTCGGTGGAGGACCCGGTAAGGGACGCGCGCACCAACGTGACGGGTTTCCTCAACGTGCTCGAATGCGTGCGCAGCCATGGTCCGATGCGTGTCGTCTATGTCTCCTCGGGAGGCGTCGTCTACGGTGAGCCCGAGCAGATTCCCACACCCGAGCATCATCCGAAGCTGCCGCTCTCCCCGTACGGAGTCGGCAAGCTGGCGGGAGAGCACTATCTGGCGTATTACGCGGGCATCCACGGCCTCGACTACGCGGCCCTCCGCTACTCGAACGTCTTTGGACCGCGGCAGGACCCGCACGGTGAAGCAGGAGTGGTCGCGATCTTCGGGCTCCGCATTCTATCCGGTGAGCCGATCACGATATTCGGTGATGGAGAGCAGGAGCGAGACTACGTCTATGTGGGTGACGTCGTGGAAGCGAACTGGCGCGCGTCGACGATCCCCCTGCCCGATTCCAGCGACCTGGACGCGCGGGCCTGGAACATCGGGACGGGACGGGGTACGAGCGTGAATGAGCTCGCCGAACTGCTGATGGGGGTCGCGGGTCGGACGGTGGAGCGCCGGCACGCTGCCGAGCGGGAGGGCGAGCTCAGGCGCAGCGTGCTCGACTGCGCACGCGCCGCCGCGGAGCTGGGCTGGCGCGCGGAAACCCCACTCGAGGCAGGACTCTCCCGAACCATGGAGCATCTATCAACGACCTGAGACAGGAGAATCGATGATCGCGCTGCTCCTGCAGGGACAGCCGGGCGGGCTCGTGGCCGAGCCCTCGATCTGGAGCATGGTCGTCTACAGCGACCTGTTCACAAAGGTGATCCTCCTGATCCTGCTCGGATTCTCGCTCATATCGTGGGCGATCATCCTGCAGAAGGCGATCGTCTTCCGACGTCTGCGACGGAAACGCCATCGGTTCTTCGATGTGTTCGAGCGGCGCTCCAGCCTGGCGGAGGCCTATCAGGGCGCGCTGGCGATTGCCGAGAATCCGCTGACCGAAGTCTTCAAGGCCGGCACGCGGGAGCTCAAGCATCTCAGCCAGCGGTCGGCGAGCGAGGAGCACGCCGGCGGACCGCTCGATTTCGCTTCCAGTGCCGGATCGGTCGCGCCGCCCCCGCCGCGCCTGGCGCCAATCACGATCCTGGAGAAGGAGTCGATCCACATGGCGCTCGAACGTGAGGCTGCCCAGCGGGTCGAGGATCTCGAGCGCGGCCTGCCGTTCCTCGCGACGACAGGAAGCGTGGCCCCCTTCTTCGGGCTTCTGGGCACTGTGTGGGGCGTGATGGATGCGTTCCTCAACATCGGACTTCGCGGGACGGGGAACCTCAACGTCGTGGCGCCCGGCATCGCAGAGGCGCTGATCACGACGGTCGCCGGTCTTGCGGTGGCGATCCCGGCGGTCATCGCCTACAACTGGTTCATAAGCCAGATCAAGGAGATCGCCGACGAGCTGGGCCACTTCTCGTCGGAGCTCATCAACGTGATCGTCCGCGAGCGGAGGGGATGATGGCAGCCCCGCTGAGACGCGAGCACAGACTCATGGCGGAGATCAACGTCACGTCTCTCGTTGACGTGTCCATCATGCTTCTGATCATGTTCATGATCATCGCGCCGATGAGTCAGGGCGGGATCGAGGTCCGGGTGCCGCAGACCGAGGGCGCGGCGTTGCCGTCCTCCGAAGCGATCGTGGTCTCCATGAACGCAGAGGGACGCGTGTTCATCGACAACACCGAGATCCGACCCGAGGCGGTGGGCCAGGTCCTGCAGCAGATCCGCGAAGGCCGCGGCCTCGGTCGCGTATACGTGCGCGCCGACGAATCGAACTCGTACGGACGCGTGATGGCCATGATGGGACAGCTGAGCGAAGCGGGCTTCGAGAACGTAGGGCTCGTCACCGAACCACCTCCGCGGGAGCGCTGACTCGTCGTGGGCCGGTCCCTGCTGGCCTCGACGGCGCTTCACGCGGCCGCGGCCGTGATCGTGACGGTCCTCTCGTGGCGCGGCGCCTCGCGGGACGCCATGCCCCCTGTCTACCAGGTGAGCCTCGTATCCGCCGCCACGCTCGCGCCGGCCGAGCGGAGGCCGGAACCCACGCCGGAGGAGACGGTAGAAGAGGAAACTCCACCCGAGCCGGAGGAGAAGGAAAAGATCCCGGACCCCGAAAGCGAGCCGGACCGGCCGGCGGAGCGACCCGCCCGCGAGCAGGCCACGCCGGGTCCCGACATGGGCCGGGACACGGGGCTCGATCTGCCGGTGACCCTGGAGGGCAGGCCGTTCCGGTTTCCGTGGTACCTGGAGCAGCTGGTGAGCAAGATCGAGCGCAACTGGCGGCCGACGTCGAACACGATGAGCACCACCGTGTATTTCCGAATCGCGCGCGACGGCAGACTCAGCGACATCGAGATCGCCGAAGAGAGCGGGAACTTCCTGTTCGATCAATCCGCGCGCCGGGCGGTGGAGGCGAGCGCCCCGATGCCGCCGCTGCCGGACGAATACGACGGGGACTATCTGGGCGTGTACTTCCAGTTCGACACGAGGGTCACGGTCAATTGACGGTGTCCGCGCTCTCTCGCGCCTGGACGATCCTGCCAGTGCTGCTGCTCGCGCTGGCCGCGCCGGCTTCCGCGCAGGAGGAGGTGCGGCTCGGGATCCGCGGCTATGTGGACGAGAAGATCAACGTCGCGATCGACGAGCTGACGCCCCGGAATCCGGCCGCGCAGACGGTGGCGGAAGTCCTGGCGTTCGACCTCGACTACTCGCTCCGGTTCAACGTTCTGGAGGGCAACCCCGGCGTCGTGCGGGCGTCCGGGCCGGGACCCGACTACGAGTCGTGGGCGATCTTCGGCACCCAGTACCTGGTGACGGGTACGGTTTCCCCGACCGGCGCCGGATACTCGGCGCAGATCGACATCCACCACATCCCGTTCCAGCGCGCGATCAGCCAGCGGACCTACGCGCTCCCGGATCCCGGCGCGGCCGGCTTCCGCATGGCGATCCACGAGATCTCCAACGCGATCATCCGCGAGCTGACGGGCGAGGAGGGGATCGCCGACACCCGGATCGGATTCGCCAGCCGCCGCCGGGGCGACAAGGAGATCTATGCCATCGACTACGACGGCCACAACACCTACCGCGTGACCTCGCTGGACACGATCTCGATGACGCCGGACTGGAGCCGGGACGGCGCGCGGATCTGCTTCACGACCTTCGTCTCCGGCGATCCCGACCTGTACTGCGCGTCGGCCGGCGGAGGCAGCGCCCAGCCGATCAGCACCAACCCGGGACTCGACATGGCCCCGTCGATCTCCCCGGACGGCCGGCGACTGGCCCTCACGCTGACCAAGGACGGCAACGCCGAGATCTACGTCCTGGACGTCGGCGGGCGGAGCCTCCGCCGGCTGACCTACAACCTGGGCATCGACACGGCTCCCAGCTGGTCCCCGAACGGCAGACAGATCGTGTTCGAGTCCGATCGCGGCGGCGTGGCCCAGATCTTCGCCATGGACGCCGAGGGCGCGAACGTCCGGCAGCTGTCCTTCGGCGGCGAGGCCCACAGCCCGGCATGGTCGCCGCAGGGAGACCGGATCGCGTACGTCGAGCGGATGGGTGGAAGGTTCCAGATCGTGACGATCCCCGCGGACGGAGGAGGCGGAACGGTGCTCACGTCGACGGGGGACAACGAGGACCCATCCTGGTCGCCCGACGGGCTCCACATAGCGTTCTCGTCCACCCGGGGCGGCGGGTCGGACATCTATACCATGGACTGGGACGGGGGGAACATCCGCCAGGTCACCCGGGGAGGCGGATACGTGAGCCCGACCTGGTCGCCCAAGCTCGGCTCGCGGTAGCGGGCTCCGGAGGCCCGAGCCCGGTCTTCCGCGCTGTCCCCGCCGGCGCGAGCGACTATCTTGTGCACGGGTCGCGAATTCGAAGCAAACCGATCACAAACTGCGACGTCAGCCCCAGGAGGACTCATGCTCGGCAGAAGGCTCACGCTCCTCATGGTCACGGCTCTCGCCCTCGGGATGGCGGTCGCCTGTGGGCGCAAACAGCCCCCCGCCACCGACGACAGACCGCGCGCCGAGCCGCCTCCAGCGACCGAGAACGCCGGGGACGCGGACGCCGCGCGCCGCGCCGAAGAGGAGGCCCGACTCGCCCGTGAGGCCGCGTACGGCTCGATCCAGGACATGATCTTCTTCGACTTCGACCGCTCCGACCTGCGCGAGGACGCGCGCGCCACCCTTCAGGCCAAGTCCGAGGCCCTGCGCCAGTTCCCGGACATCCGGATCCGGATCGAAGGGCATGCGGACGAGCGCGGAACGGTGGAGTACAACCTCGCCCTGGGCGAGCGGCGGGCGGATGCGGCCCGCGCGTACCTGATCGACCTGGGGATCGATTCCGACCGCATGACGACGATCAGCTACGGCGAGGAGCGGCCTGCCGTCGACGGCCACAACGAGGCGGCCTGGTCCCAGAATCGGCGGGACGAGTTCGTGATCATAGGGGGCTAGTGTCGCGTTCGGAGAACGCAGGTCGCGTGATGCGCGGGGCCGCCCTGGTGACGGTCGCTGCACTCGCGCTCGGAGCGTGCGCCACTCGCGGCGACGTCGACGTGCTCGTGGCCGAGCACCAGCGCGTGCTCGATCGCCAGGGCGAGCTCCAGGCGCAGCTGGACGCCGCCCAGCAGTCCCTGGCTCGGCTCGAGCAGCTCCTGACCCAGATCCGCGCCGACTTCAAGGCGGACCTGGGGGCCGTCGTCTCCCAGATGAACGCGGTCGAGAGCGCGCTGCGGGGGACGGAGTCGAGGATCGAGCAGCTCCGGCGCTACACGCCGGCCACCCCGGTGCCGGCGCCCGCCGACACCGGCCAGGCCGCGGCCGGCGCGGTCGACCCGATCGCCCTCTACAACGCCGCGATCACCGACTACCAGCAGGGCCGGCTCGAGCTCGCGCGGCAGGGCTTCACCGAGTATCTGCGACGGTTTCCCGACGGGCTGAGCGCGAGCGACGCCCGCTACTGGCTGGGCATCACGTGGTTCGACGAGGGGCGCTGGGACTCGGCCATCGCGGAGCTCCGCGAGGTGCCGACACGGTGGCCGGAGAGCTCCAAGGCGCCGCTGGCGCTGCGCAAGATCGGCGACGCGTACCGGGCGCAGGGCGACGAGGAGCGCGCGCGCGCCGCGTACCAGCAGCTCGTGCAGCAGTACCCCAACTCGGCGGAGGCGGACGCCGCGAGACGCCAGCTGGGCGACTAGCGGCAGGTCGTGCGCTGTCCCTTCTGCGGAGCCGACGAAGACCGCGTGGTGGACACGCGGTCCAGTCAGGAGGGACGCGCGGTTCGCCGTCGCCGCGAATGCGAAGCGTGCGGCAAACGGTTCACCAC